>JAQCNI010000008.1 GCA_028275105.1 Halorubrum sp. | reverse complement strand
GACGCGCTCGACGCGCTCCGCCCCGTCATCCCGATCCGATTCGAGGAGGTGACGATGGCGGTCCAACTGCCGGCCGATTACGCCGGGTCGGGACAGGCGCGCATCCGCGAGTTCGGCGACCTCGAACGCGAGGAGTGGCAGAACGACGGCTCGTGGGTCGGCGTCCTCACCTTCCCCGCCGGGCTCCAGAACGACCTGTATGAACTCGTCAACGAGATCACCTCCGGTAGGGGTGACGTCCGCGTGATCAAGGATAAAGACGAGTTGCGGACGCGGTAGGCCGGGGCCGTTCACCGCCGAATCCGGGAGGTTGATGTCGTGCCGGGCGCCGTGGTGGGGCATGCGCGAACGCGCGGCGGAGTTCGCTGAGCGGGCGCGGGACCGGTACGGCGTCGACCTCGACGTCTTGGAGTTCGATGCGGGGACCGAGACGGCGGCCGCCGCGGCCGAGGCGGTCGGCTGTGAGACCGCGGCGATCGCCTCAACGATCGTCGTCTCGCCGTCGGGCGAGGATCGCGACGGCGACGGCGAGGCGCGACGCGCCTCCGGCAGTCGGGGGTCGCCCGACGGCCTCGTCGCCGCGATCACGAGCGGGGCCAATCGGCTGGACCTCGATGCCGTCGCGGACCACTACGATACGTCGTCGGCGTCGATGGCGGACCCCGGGCGGATCCGCGACGTCGTCGGCTGGAGCATCGGCGGCGTACCGCCGGTCTGTCACGAGACCGATCTGCCGACGGTCATGGATCCGACGCTTGACACCTTCGCAACCGTCTACGGGGCGGCCGGGACGCCGAGTACGGCGTTCCCGATCGATCCCGCGGACCTCGCGGGTCTCGCGGACGCGACCGTCGTCGACCTGACCGAGTGACGCGTGCCGGCAATCGCCCCGATGTGCCGCCGGCCCTTCCGATGACGCCACGTCGGCCCTCGATGGTTATTAAACAAAAGTTATGAAGTAACAACTTTTTTCTATTAACCCGGGCTACACCCGGATATGAACCGATCACGGCGGACCGTGCTGAAGCGTGGCGCGGGACTGGTGACCGCCGGCGCGTCGGCGTCGATCGCCGGCTGTTCGGGCGCGACCGACGGCGGATCCGGATCGAACCCCGACGGTTCGGGCGGATTCGACTCCGGTTACGCCGCCTTCTTTACGCTCAACGACTGGGCGAACCGGGTTGCGGGGGACCGTGCGAGCTTTGAGGACCCCGTTGAGGTCGGCCAACTCGGTCACGGCTGGGAGCCCGGCGGGAACCTCGCCGCGGACGTCGCGGCGACCGACGCGTTCGTCTACCTCGATACCCCCGAGTTCGCGTGGGCGCAGGACCTCGCGGCAACGCTGGAGGCCGACTACGATGACGTGGCGGTCGTCGACGGCTTGGCCGGAGTCGCGGATGACCTTCTCGCGTGGGACCACGACGGGGAGGAAAGTGGGACTCACGACGAGGACGACCAGGGCCACGACGACGGGCAACACGACCCTCACGTCTGGGTCGATCCGGTCCTCGCAGCGGACGTAGTTGGGTCGATAGCCGACGGTTTCGCCGAGGCGGACCCGGACAACGCCGAGGCGTACGCCGCCAACGCCGACGCGTACGCCGCGGAGCTCGACGCGGTCGACGATGCGCTCGAGTCAATAGCGCGGAACGCGACGCGCAACGTGGCGGTACTTGCCGGTCACAATTCCCTCCAGTACCTCGAGGCTCGCTACGGGTTCCGGCTCCGGTCGCCCGTCGGAGTCTCGCCGCAGAACGAGCCGAGCCAGAATCAGATAGCCGACACCATCGAGTTCGTGAACGACGAGGGAATCGACACGGTCCTTTACGATCGGTTTCAGTCGTCGACGCTCGCGGAGACGATCGTCGAAAACAGCGATGCGACCGAAACGATGCCGGTCACCTCCGCCGGCGGGACGACGGCGGAGTGGAACGAGGCCGGCTACGGCTACGTCGAACAGATGACGGCGATCAACGTCCCGGCGTTCGAACGAGCGTTCGGCGTCCAGTGATCTCCCCCCTCGCCGGGGGTCGCTCGTCCGCCCGGTTCGCTGTCGATGGCGTGACCGGACGGTTCGAAAGTTCGGCGGGGAAGTCCGAGACCCCGACCGGCCACGGCGAGCGGAATAAAAGAACTAAACGTTCCGCCGCCGGAGGTCAAACGAAAACGGTGCCACCGACGGTAGTCGATCTCGACGACGTCACCTTCGCCTACGGCGACACCGTCGCCGTGAGAGACGTCTCACTGACCGTCGAGTCGGGCGACTTTCTTGGGCTCGTCGGGCCGAACGGCTCCGGGAAGACCACGCTGTTACACCTCATGTTGGGGCTCCACACGCCCGACGAGGGGACGGTCCGGCTGTTCGGCGCTCCGGTCGGCGAGTTCGACGACGGAAGCCGGGTCGGTTACGTCTCACAGCGGGCGACGGACCGCGGCGGGGCGATGCCCGTTACCGTTCGGGAGTGCGTTACCATGGGGCGGTTCGCCCACGTCGGCCACGGTCGGATCGACGCGGCCGACCGCGCGGCCGTCGCCGACGCGATGGAGACGGTCGCCATCGCCGACCTCGCCGACCGATTGCTGTCCGAGCTCTCGGGCGGCCAACAGCAACGCGCGTTCATCGCCCGCGCGATCGCGAGCGACGCGGACCTCCTCGCGCTCGACGAGCCGACCGTCGGCGTCGACGCGGAGTCGCGGGACGCCTTCTACGCCCTTCTGGATCGGCTGAATGACGACGGGATCACCATCGTCCTGATCGAGCACGACATCGGCGTCGTCACCGACCGCGCGGACCGGGTCGCGTGTCTCAACACGGAGCTGTTCCACCACGGCGACACCGAATCGTTCGTCGAGAGCGACGCCCTGGCGGACGCGTACGGCGCGACCGGTCAGGTCGTCGAACATCACCACCACTCATGAGCGAGTCACCGACAACTCCCGACGACCCGGGCGTGGCCCCGGGGACGCGGGACCGCGACCGTCGCCGAACCACCGAGCTGATCGGGGTGGCCGCGACGGGGGTCCTCTCGGCCGTGATGATCGGATTCGTTCTGCTCTACTGGGCGCAGAACCTCCCGGTGGCGGGCGAGCTGTACGCGGGGTTCCGCTCGTTCGGCCGCGGGATGGACGCCATCCTGGGGACCAACATGTTCCGGCACCCGTTCATGTGGCAGTCGATGGCGACGGGCGTGTTGATCGGCGTCGTCGCCCCGCTCGTCGGGACGTTCCTCGTCCACCGGGAGATGGCGCTGATCGGCGAGACGCTCGCACATACCGCGTTCGCGGGCGTCGCCGTCGGGTTCCTGTTGCGCGCAACCACCGGCTGGGACGGCTCGCTGTTGCTCGTCGCGCTGGTCGTCGGGATCCTCGGCGCGCTCGGCGTCCAGTGGCTCACCGAACGGACGGACGCCTACGGCGACGTGCCGATCGCGATCATGCTGTCCGGCAGCTTTGCGGTCGGAACGCTGGTGATCAGCTACGGGCGCGGGCTCACGGGAATCAACATCGAGGGGTACCTCTTCGGCAACCTCGCGGTCGTGACGGTCGAGGGTGCGCGGCTGATGGCCGTGCTCTCGGTCGTCGTCGCCGCCGCGGTCGCGCTCACGTACAAACAGCTACTGTTCATCACGTTCGACGAGCAGGCGGCCCGCGTCGCCCGGCTGAACGTGACCGGGTACAACACCTTACTCGTGGTGTTGACCGCCGTCGTCGTCGTCGGCGCGATGCAGGTGCTCGGCGTGATCCTGGTCGCCGCGATGCTCGTCGTCCCCGTCGCCGCCGCCTCGCAGGTCGCCCGGAGTTTCCGCGAAACCACGTACCTCGCCGTGATATTCGGCCAGCTATCGGTGATCGGGGGGTTCGTCGTTGCCGTCGGCGGGGGGCTTCCCTCGGGCGGGTCGATCGTCGTCGTCGCGATCGCGATCTACCTCGTCGCGATCGCCGCATCCGGGTCCTCGATGCGAGCGGTCACGGCACGGGGATGAGCGGCCGATCGCGCCCGACACCACGAACGACCCCGACCGGAATGGCCCGGTTGACCCGCGGAGTCGATCGGCGAGACCAAACGCGACCCCGCGGGTCGGCGACCCGTTCGTGTGCGCGCCGAACACGGTTTCCACAGACCCTTATGTCCGCCCCGCATCTATCCGATCATGGGAGATACGGAGACCTACACGGTCACCAGCCCCGACGGCACCGAAGAGTCCTTCGAACTGCCGGCCGGCCTCGTCGACGTGCTCAGCGAGCAGGGCGAGCCGTCGACCCGCGTCGTCACCGACGTTATCGTCCAGGCGATGGCTCAGCAGGCCCACGTCATCGCCCACCACAGCGAGGGTGAGGTCCCCGAGGACATCGTCGAGATCAACGACACCGCCGCGGAGCTGTTCGAGGAGCGGTTCGGGCAGTCGCTAGAGGACGCGCTCGGCCACTCGCACTGATCGCGGCCGCCGACCGTCCGCGATGTGTCACCTCCGGCGACGGCTCACCGCTTAAGTCGCGCCGGGCCCTATCGTACGGTATGAGTCAGACGACGGGCGGGCCGGTGTTGATCTTCGACGGCGACTGCCCGTATTGTTCGATGGCGGCGGTCGCGCTGCGGCGCCTCGACGACGTTGAGGCGGTGCCGTGGGAGGCGGAGCCGGTCGGCCCGTTCCTCGACGCCCAGTTCGGCTCCCGCCCGTTCGCCATGGTGCTCGTCGACCCCGATGAGCGGCTGGTGTACGCGGGACGGGCCGCCGCCCAGGAGCTTGCCGACCGGGCGGGCACGCCCGGCATCGTCGGCGGGCTCGTCCGCGACAATTACGAGCGTATCGCGGGGGTCGTCGGCGCGCTGTCGGGGCGCGACCGCGACCCCGCGGACTTTCACGATACGTACGAACTCGACGACGACGCGGCCGACTTGGTCGAAACGCTCCGCCCGGCCGTGAGCGAGTCGCCGGAGCCGGCCGCCTGATCCGCCGTGTCCGACCCGGGTACCGTCGATGATGACGCCGACGTCGATGGCAACGTCGAGGACAACGGAGACGTCGGCGGCACGTACACGCTCCTCGTCGAACTCGACGCACCGGCGACGATTTCGGTCGGCGCGCTCGGGGATCGGCGGTTCCCCGCCGGCACGTACGCCTACACCGGGAGCGCGCTCGGGTCGGGCGGGTTCTCCCGGGTCCGCCGGCATCGACGCACCGCCCGCGGCGATCACGACGTGCGCCACTGGCACGTCGACCATCTGCTCGGTCACCCGAACGCCCGGATCGACCGCGTCGTCCACGCTCCCAGCGCCGACGTCGAGTGCGCGGTCGCGGACCGGTTTCCCGACGGCCCCGTTCCCGGCTTCGGCGCGTCCGACTGCTCGTGCGCCAGTCACCTCGCAGGGGCGGCGGATCTCGACGAGCTATTGAGGCGGGTCGCCGACGTCCACGAGACGATGGGCACGGCGGTACCGATCGGGTCCCGGGAGTCGTGAGGATCGGCCCCCGCGCGGATCGAGCCACTGGGGATCGGGGCGTGTCCCGCCGGATCCCGCGTCGGTTCCGCGCTCCGTTCCCGACCCCGAGTCGGTCGTACGTCTCGTCGATCGCCGGGCGAATTGTATCCCGAAGACGGTCCGGAGGAGGCACCGTGGAGGGTGACGGCCGGGCTCGGCGCCGGCCCGGGCGACCGTTGACCGCCACCCGACCTGCCGGTCACGACCCCTCGTGGCGCCCGTCGTCGAACCGGACCGAGTCGGGCGGACGTCCAGCCTCGTCGATCACGGCGTCGGAAACGACGATCGGACACTCGACGCGGACCGCAAGCGCGAGCGCGTCCGATGGCCGCGCATCGAAGACGAACTGCTCCGGCTCGCCGGCCTCGTACCGCTCGGCGTCGACCTTCGCGTAGAACGTCCCGTCGGTGAGGTCGTCGATCCGGACCCGATCTATCGCCCCCCCGAACTCCGTGAGGAGTTCGACGAGCAGGTCGTGCGTGAGCGGGCGGTCGAACGTCTCCCCCTCGAGTACCATCCCGATCGAGCGAACCTGGTCGCCGCTAACGAAGATCGGGACGTACTCGTCGCGCACGCGGAGGACGACCGCCGGGACGTCGCCACCGGGCGCTGAGCCCGCCCCGACTCCGACGACCTCGGCTTCGTGTTCCATATCGGAGGGACGGGGCGAACTCATGAATACCTGTCCCCGGAGGGAGCGATCCGGTCGATCGGGTCCCCGATTTCGTCCCCGTTTCCGGGGTCAAACGCCGCCCCGCCCGCCCCGCCCGCCCCGCCCGCCCCGCCCGCCCCGCCCGCGTCGACCACGTCGATACCAGTATACCCAGATCACGGTGAACACGAGCGCGGCCCCGAGAAAGAAGACGACGCCGGGCTCCAGTAACGAGAGCGCGTGGTCCGCGAGGAGGTCCGCCGCCGTCTCGTCGCCGAACACGAACTCGAACCCGCCGTCGGAATCGGCTGCGGCGCCGTCGGCGGCATCCTCGGTCACCGCGTCGCTCCCGCCGCCCCCATCCGAGACGCGCCGTGGCGTGGCGGTGCCGACCGCCTCGGGGACGGGAACCGAGAGGGCTCGCTGTGCGGCGACCGCGGCCAGTCCGATGAGCCCGTAGCCGGCCGAGTAGCCGCGCTAATGCCGTCTTGATGCCGGTCGACTCCCCCGATCGCCCCGCGAACAACACCAGCGGCTCGTCCGCCGGGGCGTACACGTTCATTTCGCGGCCCTTCTCGGAGTACGTCGTGTCGACGACGTCGACGACGTCGGCGTCGGAGAGTTTCGAGAGGTAATACTGGACGTTCTGTAGTGACGTGTCGAGCCCGTCGGCGAGTTCGGAGGTGGTCGCCGGCTCCTCGTGGAGCGCGGCGAGAAGGTCCCGCGCGGTCTCGGAGCCGAGGGCGGCGATGAGTTCCTCGGCCTCGTCGTCGTGGACGCCGACGACGCGCGGATCGCGATCCTCCGGTGTCGCGTCCGGCAGGGAGGGCAACAGCCGGGACATGTGTTGAACCAGCGGCGTGCCGATACAAATCCGTTTGGAACTTCGTCGCCGGGGTGGCGGAACCGATCCGCCGACCGCATCGGTTTGACGATGGGATCGACCCGGTACGGACTCACAAGCCCTAAACACGGTGACGAAGTACGACGGGGTAATGACAGGGACGCACGAGGAGCCGTCCGACCCGCCGCCGGCCGGCTCCGCGGGCGCGAGCGCGGACGCACCCGCCGACCGCGACCCCGGCTCCGTCACCGTCGTCGGAACCGCACACGTCTCCGAACGATCCGTCGAGGAGGTCGAGGAGACCATCGAGCGCGAGCGACCGGACGTCGTCGCCGTCGAACTCGACGAGGGGCGGTATCGTCAACTGAAGGGCGAAACGCCCGACGACCTCGACGCGAGTGACCTGCTGAAGGGGAACACCGTTTTTCAGTTCCTCGCCTACTGGATGCTCTCGTACGTCCAGACGCGGCTCGGCGAGCGGTTCGACATCGAACCGGGCGCGGAGATGAAGGCCGCAATCGACCTCGCCGAGGGGATCGGGATCGACGTCGCTCTCGTCGACCGCGACATTCAGACGACGATCCAGCGATTCTGGGCGCGGATGACGGTCCTCGAGAAGCTTCGGATGCTCGGCGGGCTCGCGTTCGGGATCACGGACTCTCGGGTCGTCGGCCTGACCGCCGGGCTCCTGATCGGGATCCTCGCGGGTCCAGCGATCGGTCTGTTCGGCGATTCACTCGGCATCTCGGACGCGTTGTTGACGAGCGTGACCGCGGGCGTGCTTGCCGCCGTCGTGGTCGCGGCCGCCGTCGACCAGGTCGGCAAGGCGGGGCTCTCCCCGGACGGCAGGCTGTACGCCGCAGCCGGGATCGGCGCGACCGCGGGCGTCGCCGTCGCAGTCCTCGGGGTCGCCGACGGCCTGGTCACGGCGTACTTGGGCGGGTTCACCGTGCGGGCGATCGGGAGCCTCGGGATCGGCGTCGCGTTCGGGCTCGGCGTCGGCGCCGTCGCCGCGGTGCTGCTCGGGCCCCTCCTCCGAACCGACTCGGCCGAATACGGCGGGATCGAGTCGCTCGACATGGCGGAGCTCACGGACACCGACGTGGTGACGATGATGATGGAGGAGTTCCGGCGGTTCTCGCCGGGCGGCGCGGAGGCGCTCATCGACGAACGCGACGCGTTCATTGCCCACCGGCTCGTCGCCATCCGGAACGCCGGCCACGACGTGGTCGCCGTGGTCGGCGCGGGCCATCGGGCGGGGATTGAGCGCTACCTCGCCGACCCCGAGTCGCTCCCGCCGGTCGAGAGTCTGACCGGACGGGAGGGCACTCGGGGCTTCCCGTGGAAGAAGGCGATCGGATACGCGATCACGGTCGGGTTCGTCGGCTTCTTTCTCCTGCTCGCGATGGCCGGCGTCCGCAACGGGTTCCTGCTCCGGCTGTTCGGGGCGTGGTTCCTAATTAACGCCGCGTTCGCGTTCACGTTCGCGAAGCTTGCCGGGGCGCGGTGGTCGTCCGCCGGCGTCGGCGGGGCGGTCGCGTGGATGACCTCCATCAACCCGTTGCTCGCGCCGGGCTGGTTCACCGGGTACGTCGAGCTCCGCCACCTCACGGTGAACGTCGCCGACATCGGCACGCTCAACGAGCTGCTGTCCGACGAGACGCGGTCGCCGTCGGCCCTTCTCTCGGCGATGCTCGACGTCCCGCTGTTCAGGCTTATCATGGTCGTCGCGATGACGAACGTCGGCAGCATCGTCGCGAGCCTGCTATTCGCCGTGTACGTCGTCCCGGCGATGTTCGGCGCGGAAGTCGGCAGCGTCGACGAGGTGTCACGGCTCATGGTACGAGGCGCACAAAACAGCGTCGAACAGCTCCGCGGACTGGTGACGGCGGTCTAACACGACATGGGAACGAACACGAGCCCTCGCGGCCGCCGGATCGGTGGCCTCTATTTCAGCGGGACCGAACTCAGGGATCTCCTCGTCGCGTGGCTGGCGTTGGGTGTGGCGTTCACCCTGTTTTTCGTCGGCGGCATCGCCGGTTTCGACCGCCTCCTTGCGGCCGGGGTCGTGCTCCCGGTCGCCGTCGGGCTCTCGACGGCCGGCGTCGCGTTCCTGCTCCACGAGGTGGCTCACAAGGTCGTTGCCGTCCATTACGGACAGGTCGCGGAGTTCCGCGCCGACACCGGGATGTTGTTCCTCGCGGTGATGAGCTCGCTGCTCGGATTCATCTTCGCCGCGCCCGGAGCGGTCCATCACCGGGGGCGCGTGACCCCGGGCGAACACGGTCGGATCGCGCTCGCCGGCCCGGCCGTCAACCTCCTGTTGATGCTGCTCTTTGCCCCGGTGCTCCTCGCCGGCCTCACCGCCGGCAACGGGATCGTGACGCTGGTCGGCGAGCGTGGGATCGCGATCAACGTCTTCCTCGCGGCGTTCAATTTGGTCCCGTACGGCCCGCTCGATGGGAAGACGGTCATGAACTGGAGCCGGGGCGTCTGGGCGGCGTCGTTCGCCGTTTCGGCCGTCCTCGCGGTCGTTCTGGTGTTCGGCTACGGGCTCGGGTTCGGCGGGCCGTTCTGAGGGGATCCGGCCGGTTCGGTGGGGCCGTCCGTTCCGCCCACGACAAGCGGTGTCCTTTTGCTCCGGCGGGTTCCGCCATCGGTATGGCCGAAGACGACCGCGACGAACTCACCTACGCGGACGCCGGTGTCGACATCGAGGCGAGCGAGGCGGCGACCGCGGCGCTCCTTGACGTCGTCGGGGAAGGCGAGGGCGACTACGCCGGGCTGCTCGACATCGGCGACCGCTACCTCGCGCTGGCGACCGACGGGGTCGGGACGAAACTGCTCGTCGCATCGGCGCTGTCGGACTACTCCACGGTCGGGATCGACTGTATCGCGATGAACGTTAACGACCTCGTCGCCGCCGGCGTCAGGCCGGTCGCGTTCGTCGACTACCTCGCGGTCGACGACCCGGACGAACGGTTCGCCGAGCAGGT
Organism: Halorubrum sp.; assembly: GCA_028275105.1. Lineage (GTDB taxonomy): Archaea > Halobacteriota > Halobacteria > Halobacteriales > Haloferacaceae > Halorubrum. Next base: position 62,539 of record JAQCNI010000008.1, on the reverse strand, counting down.
CGGCGAGGGACTCGCTCGGGGGGCCGAACTCGCCGACGTCGAACTCGTCGGCGGCGAAACCGCGGTGATGCCGGAGGTCGTCCGGGAGCTCGACCTAGCCGGCACTTGTGCCGGCCTCGCCGCGAAGGGCGGCGTGTTTGACGGCACAGCGCGTCCCGGCGACGCGCTCGTCGGGTGGCGGTCCTCGGGGATCCACTCGAACGGGCTGACCCTCGCGCGCGAGGCGACCACCCGCGAGCACGACTACACGGACCCCGCGCCGTTTCCGGACTACGACACGCTCGGGGAGGCCCTCCTGGAGCCGACGCGGATTTACACCGACCTGCTCGACCCGATGCGCGATCACGGCGTGCGCGGGGCCGCACACGTCACCGGCGGCGGCTGGACCAACCTTACGCGCCTCGGTGACCGCCGGTACGTCGTCGACGACCCGTTCGATCCACAGCCGGTGTTCGATTTCGTTCGATCCGCGGGGAACGTCCCCGACGAGGAGATGTACCGGACGTTCAACATGGGAACCGGGTTCGTCGCCGCCGTCGACCCCGACGCCGCCGAGCCGCTGGCGGCGGCGACCGGCGGACGCGTGATCGGCCGGGTCGAGGACGGTAACGGGTCCGGCACGGTCGCGGTCCGCGGACTCAAGCTGTAGGGACTGGGGCCGTAGTGGATCGCACCCGTGCGACCGACGTTCACGATCAACCCTGACGTCGGCCCGGCCAGCGACGTGCTTTTACCCATCCGGGGTGGCGTCCGAACCAACGAATGCCACGCGAACGGTATCAGGCGAAACTAGAGGGGCTCCGCGACGACGTCCTCTACATGAGCGAGCTCGTCGTCCGCGACCTCATCGAGAGTGAGAATCTCGGCGACGCCGGCGGCGTCGAGGGGACGATGCGGAACGTCTCCCGGCTGTTGGTACCGATCCGTGACCTCGAGCGGGTCGGCGACCACGCCGTCAACATCGCCGCTCGGGGGCTGTACATGATCGAGAACGACGACGCGCTGTTGTACTGAAACGGAGTCCGCCGGATCCTCCCGTCCCGCTGGATTTTCTTGGTCCGTCGGATCAACTCGGTCCGTCGTAGTCGTGACCCCGTGACGCCCCGCTCTCGTCTTCACCCATCCGTTGAGACACGTACATTCTTGACCGCGGACGCCGACGATCGATCCATGTCAGTCCGACTGTACGCCTTGGACGGGTGTCCGTGGTGCGAGAAAGTCCACGATGCGCTCGCCGACGCCGGGATCGAGTACGAGACCGAGTGGGTCGACGCGCTCCACTCCGATCGCGACGCGGTCAAGCGCGTGAGCGGGCAACGCGGCGTCCCCGTCCTGATCGACGAGGCGCGCGGCGTGACCATGTCCGAGAGCGCGAACATCCTCGCATACGTCGACCGGACGCTCGCATGACCATCTACACCGGCCGCGGCGACGAGGGACGGACGGACCTCGGTAATACCAGCCGAGTGTCGAAGTCCAGCCTCCGGATCGAGGCGTACGGCACCGTCGACGAGGCGAACGCGCTGATCGGAACGGTCCGGCCGACCGGCTACGACGACGTCGACGACCTCCTCGCCACGATCCAGAACCATCTCCACATCGTTCAGGCCGACCTCGCGAACCCCGACCCGGACCCGGACGATCCGAGCGTCGAACCGGCACACACGGCCGAACTGGAGGAGCGTATCGACGGGTTTGACGAGGAACTCGAACCGTTGCGGTCGTTCGTGTTGCCGGGAGGCGGCAGGAGCGGTGCGGCGCTCCATCACGCGCGGACGGTGGTTCGCCGTGCGGAGCGGCGGACCGTCGAACTCGCGGCGTCGGAGCCGATCAACGGGGCGGTCGTCACCTATCTCAACCGCCTCTCGGACCTCCTGTTCACGCTCGGGCGGGTCGCCAACGCGCGCGACGGTGAATCCGCGGATTCGCCGTCGTACTGAGGGGACCGGCTCGCACGACGACCCCACAAGGATTATATTTGTCCTTCGCCAAAGGACAAGTATGAGTAAACACTTCGAGGACGCACGGTACTACCTCGGCCGAGCCGCCGAACACGCCAAAGCGGGGATCAAAGAGTAGCTCGAGCCGCTCGAGGACCGGGTCGCAAAGCTCGTCGGCGACGAACCCGAGGAGGAGCCCGAGCCCTCGCGACTGGAGGCGCTTCAGGCCGACCTCAAGGAACTTGAGGAGCGCGCCGAGGGCGAGGCCCGCGAGGCGGTGACGTCGGCTCGTGAACGGATCGCGGCGTACCGCGGTCGGGACGAAGGAGCTGAAGCGCAGTAGTATCGGAGCGTGGACCGACCGCCGGATCCCGTCTCGCGTTGGCTGCGGGTTGCTGACGGTTGATTCCGGCGGTTCGTCGCGGAACGGCCCGCGTTCTCCGGGGTCGAATTCGGGCCACACAGCAACGCTTAAGAGTTGACGTCGGAAAATATGTCGTGTCCGGGTCGGTGGTCTAGTCCGGTTATGACGGCTCCTTCACACGGAGCAGGCCGGCGGTTCGAATCCGCCCCGACCCACTTCGTTACCGCAGTTTCCTGAAGTAGATAGCCCCGCCGCATTCATGCGGTTTCGGGGGAAATCTACTTTCACTCACATTCGGTCGGCGCATCCGGGCCCGTCACATCCTGCGATTATATCGTGTTCTCGGTAGAACTCTTCGAGCGATTCACAGTCATGCTTGTCTAACATCGTTACCCAACCCCCGAACCGGTATCTCCGCCAGCACTTCTCGCCGTCAATGAACACAGGATTCTCACCTCGGTCGGGAGCCATGTGAATCGTCCCGTCTTCTGACTCCGGCTCTTCACCGGGCGGCCACCCATGCCACGGCTCGTCACCATTCTCATTCACCGCTTGCCGGTCGCACTCGTCGCACACCTGATTCGGATAATTTGACTCGCCAACCATCGCGCCGCAAATGGGACAGTCCATGTGTTCGTTCGTCTGTGGGGTTCGCTCGGCTTGGTTCTATTCCATAGCCCTAACAACACCAGCACGCACGCGGGCGACCGCGTAAGGGCGCATTCACACGTGAGAGCGCGTGAAACGCCCATACGCGCACGTGTCAACAATTAAATATATACGCGTGTAACTTGTACGTTCAGGTGGACATGACGAAGATAATCTCCGACCGGTTTGGTGAGCGGTCAGAAGCAAGCCCAAATGACAGCAGTGAAGAGGAAAAGGAAAAGCGTCGGATGGTTGCCCGCGGTAAGCCGTAGTAGCGGATTTTTCGCCTGTGTAATCCAATATTCACCGAGCCAGTTACCAGACAGAACCCCGTACCCACATCCATGTATTTCCGTACGCTCATCTGTAGACGTGAGTACTTGCTCCTGATCCGTGCTGAACTCGCCGGCGATAGACGCTCTCGCTGACGGAACGGAGACTATCCTATGCCGGGTATTCGTTGCTACAGATGAGCGTAATCCGGAATCTATTGTGAGTGTATTTTCGAGTCGACCGCGGAGTTATCTTCAAGACGGTCCGGTGAGTGTTCCGAACGTGCCATTACGTGAAGCGCGCTCAATCGATCACCTCTATTCGTCGGTTACAGATCACGATATTGTTCTCACTACTGATGCACCGCTTTCCCTCGCCCTCGATAACCGCGTGCAGACTCCACGGATTGGCCGGTTGTCTGCGACGCCTCGCAGTTATGCCACCCAAGAGATGTTCCCTGATGACATCCGGCCGATGTTTTTCGAGGTGATCGAACAAACGGATCTCTCATGGAAACAGGCTGTCAGATCGCTCGAACTTTCGATCGATTGCTGGACCGCAACCGGTGACCGTGAAGCAATCCTCGACTACTCGGAGTTCGACACGCCAGCCACACGGACGGTTGTAGCGCTGTTGGACAAACTGGACAGCAGCTATCTCGCCGCCGACCGGACGAAGATCCCTGCAGACCAGGATGTTGCTGTCGTCGATGAACAACAACTGTCGAGACTCGATCAGGAAATGCTACCCCCGCCGACCGAGTATGAGACGTACTCGTCACTAACCGACGCCCAGACCTCGTTCCCGGAACTTCGAATCTTTCCATCGGCAACATCGATTGTTAAGACCATCATTGAACAGATCGATGCCGATACAGCGGAGCAATTCGGCATCGTTCTCGCCGAGGGAAGCCTGTATAGCGCACTCATCGAATCAGTACTTGAAGCGGAAGGGATTCCATACAGTGGCGGCCCGGGATTCGAAGCAGACGAGGACGTACGAGGCCTACTACGCCTGTTGGAAACGACGTTTACCGGCTCAAATCAGCGGCTCTCCGAAATCCGTCCCGTGCTCACGACGGCCGGAATCGACATTCCCCGAGAACTGGATAAAAGGCGGGTCGATTCACTCGCTTCTGAGCAGTTGGGTCGCTACGATGAATTTCGAGAGACCGTCAGGAATGGGACCTTCCGTGACAGCCTGTCGGTCTACGAGGCGACAGCCGATACCCAGCTCACGGACCTTCGCCGAGAACTTGACGCTCTCGGACTGTTGGATGAAGCAGTCACCGAGGATCGTGTCACCCACTTCGAGTATTACCTGAATGCATTCACCGTACCAACGGATACCAACGATCGAGACGGCGTCCTCTTGACGGGAGCCACCTCGACAGCGTACGTTGACAGGCCGATCGTGTTTTACGTCGGTCTTGGCCCGGAGTGGGCGCGAACGCCACCGGATTACCCGTGGGTTGATCCAGCGGAGTTTCTCGAAGCTGATGTCGCACGGTTCGAACGACTGCTTCAAAACGGCGACCAGCGGTACTACTTCGTACAAGAAACACAGGCCGGAGATGATATACCCCCCTGCGTGTATCTCCGTCGGCTCCTTGATGATTCGTTTGAAAGGTTTGACGATCTCCCCCACGAGCGTCACGGCGGGCACACGACCGGGACGCCGACATACCCGTTCGCTTCCCCAGCGGCAGACGAGGCATCAACGACGCCGAAGACAACGATCAGTCAATCACGATTAAAATCGCTTGTTAACGCCCCAAGAGACGCGTATTTCGACCGGCTCGTCAAATCTCCCGAGTCACTCCCGATGGTTCGAGGTACGGTTCTCCATGAAGCAGCGGAGATCCATGTTTGTGACCCCTCGGTCTTGGTGGGACGACGCCAAGACGCGCTTGATGCGATGTGCGAGCGACTGGATCCGTATCTCGGAGATGCCAAGCGATCCATCCAGCGCACGCATCTCGAAGTCGGTTTAGATGCGATTATGGCGTACCTCGACGAAAACCCGGCGGAACCAGCGTCGCACGGGACGTATGATCATCGAGACCGCGAGAATGAACTCGCAACCGAACTCGGCGTCGAAATTGACTCGCCACTCATTGAACGGTGGTTTGCATCCCCCTCGATCGGGGTTCACGGCTACGTGGATCTGCTCCAAAATGAAACGTCGGTCGTGGACTACAAGACCGGCCGCAAGAACGACGCTTCGGATATTCTCGATGCCGCCTCGATCGATCCAGTCGATGAGTATCCCGACTTTCAGGTACTCACCTACCTGGCAAAGCACAGAGAAGAACACCCTGACCAACGCCTTGAGATACACTTCGTTCACCTGCTTCACGACATTGAACAAGCCCTCGCAGGAACACCCCCTGATCCCGCTGATCTCGTGACGACGATAACCTACGTCCCGGCGACGTTTGATGAATTCGTTGCCAGCCGGGACACGTTCGAGACGGTGACAGACTACGCCGATTCGAACAATCGTTGTAAAGCCCTACAGTCGCTCGGCTACGACGCATATCGAGACTTCTTCGAGGCCAACGCGCTCCCACGGGCCGGTGAGGATCCAGATCAGCGCGATCTGGTGACTGAGCGGTTCATCGAATACACGCAAGAACGAGTTGGGGAATACAAGTACGTTCGAGATGGCTGTGAAATGGTCATCGACGACCTTGACGACGTACCGACCGGCTACGTGCTCGAATCCGATCTCGAGGCCTTCGAAGCGTTCGTCGACGAGCAACTCGATGCACTAAACGAGTACCGAACGAGCCGATTCCCGGTCGCGTATCGGGACGATGGACCGAACTGGGATCGAGTTACTCACCGCGACTGTATCCTGATAAACCGAGAGCGATGACTAGGATTTCACCCAATCCCGATCAGCAAAAGTTGATCAATAGTACCGATGGGATCTATCTCGTTAATGCCGGCGCTGGAACCGGGAAAACGTTCACCATCACACATCGGTACGCGAATATCCTCGAACAGCCGGGAATCGAACCGGATGACATTCTGTTAGTCACGTTCACCCGGAATGCGGCTGAGGAAATGGCAGATCGCATTGCTCAGCAATCTCCCTATGATCCCGTCCAACTACAGGACGCTCCGATCAGCACGTTCCACGGCTACTGTTATCAACTGCTCCGACGATACGGGCACGAGACACCGAGCGACCTCGGGATCAATGACCAGATCCCACAGTCACTGGATCTGATCGAGGACGAACTTCGGGAACGAACGCTGTTCAAAACATTTGCTTCGCGGTTCGAGGACCAACACCCGGAGTACGAACAGTTGTTTGCTGCCATCGACACGCCCAGTTCGCTTCGATCGTTGGTCGCTGAACTCGCTGCAAAGGGCGTGATCCCACACCGAGATGGCTGGTATCGAGAGACCGGTGCGGCACTCGACGGAAACCGGGACGAGTTCATGGAACTTTTCGAGCGCCAGAATCAGCCGAACGATGGCGCAAACGGTCCAATACAATCCGATGCCCGCTCGTCAGTAAGTGGTTGGGAGAACACGGAATACGCACCCGATGCACCGACTGCAGACGAGATCGTCGGCTACCCGCAGGTACACGCCGACCCGGTCGAGCAAGCATTCGATGAAGACCGCGAAGAGCTGTTTGAGTTCGTCCACGACGTGTACTTCGAGTATCTACAGCATACACTGGAACGCAATTACCTCACACAGGGCCTCATGCTCGCGTTTGCGTTCGTGATGCTGTGTGAAAATCCGGGCGTCCGCAAGGGAGTACAACATCAGTACGTGATGGTCGACGAGTTCCAAGATACTAATGAACTCCAGTTCAAGCTCACGCTGCTCCTCTCCGAGCGAGACAACATCTGTGTCGTCGGGGACTGGAAGCAGAGCATCTACGGGTTCCAGTATACCACCGTCGAAAACATTCAACGGTTCGACGAACGAATCGCCCGCTACAAAGCCGAACTGAACCGCGGCGAAGACAGGATCACGTATCCAGTCGACGACATCGAAGAGATCCCGCTACAGTTGAATTACCGATCGACGGAGTCAATCCTGTCGCTGGCCACGGAAACGCTGACCGTTCCAGCTACTAGCAGTGAATCGATCGATGAGGACGCGATTGAGAAGGAACTCACGCCGCTAAAAGCGACAAATCACGTCGATAACAGCCGGACCGAGGCGGTGACACACGAGGATGAACCCGAAGTAATTCTCGATCGGATACAGCACGTCGTCGACAACGAAACGTATAGCGTTGAGGTTCGAGACGAGCCGAAAACGACCGACGAGATGTCTTCTTCCGAGAAAGCGGCTGCCGAACGCGAACGGCTTGGAAAGCCATCCTACGACGACATCGCCGTCTTCACACGGACGCGATCGTTCGCCAGAGAACTCCTCGAAACGGCCCAGGAATACGGGATTCCGATCGCCTACGAAGGTGGAATCGAACTGTTCGACACCGACCAAGCAAAGCTACTCCTCGCGTGGCTCCGAATCTGTGAAGCCAATGAGAAACGGGGATGGGCAGCAGTACTGGAAGATGCTGGATACACGCTTCCACGAGCCAAGGAGACCCTCAAAACGGACGCGTATCCCGAGTCGATGATCGCGTTTCGAGACGAACTCCGTGAGTGTGAAACGCTCGGTGGGTTCGCTCGAACCGTCTTTGATGAATACGGCTACGATGGGGCGTATGCAAATGGCCTGCTTCGGGAACTCACCGGGATGTACGACGCAACGCTTTCGACTTGGAGCGAAGCGATCGCGTACATTGAATCAACTCTCGAAGCCGGGTCGACGGTTGAGATCGATTCGAGTCCAGGTGATGACTCCGTGACGCTACAGACGATCCACGGCGCGAAGGGACTAGAGTATCCAATCGTCTTCTGCGCAAACATGAATCGTCGTGCCTTTCCCCACTACGGAAAGCCATCATCAGGGACAATCCAGTATCAGGAGCCGATCGGTCTCAGACAACGCTCAGTATATGATGACTCGAACGGACGCCCGTACGTGTACAAGCATTGGTCGTACGATCTTCTAACAGGTTGTCTTCCATCCGACTACGATGAAGAGCGCCGACTCTTCTACGTCGCCGTCACACGAGCGAAGCGACACTTGTTCTTCACCGCTGGAGACAATCCAAGTCCATTCTTCACAGAATTATCCGTTGATTCAACGGAGATTGACCCATCCGTTACCGCGCGAGAACTCGAAGAGGTCGACGATGAAGCGTTCTCCGTTACGGTTCCAGAACGCTCCCGTTCGCGTCGACTGAGCGTCCACGAGATTATGGACGACAGTATCTACGACGACGTGGACGAAGGACGAGGAACGGAGTTCGGAGACCGACTACATCAGTTCGCAGAAGACTACGTTCGGAGAAAAGACGTTTCGCCCGTCGGTAGCGATCAAGAACACGTCAAAACGCTGCTTGATTCTCTCGATGGTACACTTAAACCGGAGATCACAGCGATCTTGCCACTTGATCTGGAGCCACAGATTACGCTCGTCGGGATCATTGATCTACTGGTAACTACCCCGGAACAGGTTCAGATTATCGACTACAAAACTGATCGTGGCCGTCACGCTGAATCTGAATACCGGAAGCAACTCAGCGTGTACTACCACGTTGTGGCGAACGAATACCCTAATCGGGACATTTCGATACAGATCTTCTATACTGCCGACGACGAAACGGTCGAACTATCACCGCTGACCATTACCCGGTAGCGCGGTGTATGGGATCAGGCTTCACCGTAGACAGGGACGGCCGCGCCGCTTGTGACTGATGCGGCTTCGGAACAGAGGAACAGGATCACCTCGGCAACATCAGCAGGATCGACCCACTCATCGCTCGGTGTCATCATCTCACGGTTCATCGGTGTGTCCAATACGCTCGGCATGACACAGTTCGCCTCTACCGTTCCAAGATTCTCCTCAGCGATCGTCTCCGTCATGATTCGGACGCTCGCCTTCGTCGCCCGGTACAGTCCATCGCCAGTTCCACCCTCAGTACCGGAGCGCGCAGAGACGCTCACAATAGCGCCTTCCGTCTCTTGAAGCGAGGGGAGCGCATGTTTCGTTGCAAGAAACATCGTCTTGAGATTAACATCAAACAACATCTCGAAGAGGTCAGCGTCGGTCTCTTCAACCGGGTCGCCACCACGCCACGTCCCAGCAACATTGAGTAGACAGTCAATTCGCCCGTGATCGTTCAGGATTCGGTCGATGGTGTCCGCGACAACGGCGTTATCAGTAAAGTCCGCTTGATAAAACGCGATGTTCTCTCGTGATTCGAGCAGTGATTCTTCAGCGTTGATGTCGACGATATCACAGGCAGCGACGGTTGCCCCGGCATCAGCGAACGCAGTAGCGACCGCACTGCCAAGCGCTCCGCAACTTCCAGTGACGACGGCTACCTGATCGCTGAAATCGTATACAACACTCATACACGCTCATCAACGTCTCAACGATATAAACCGTCGGCACAAGTCCCGGTTCGGACTCATCGGGCTCGGCTCCGTCGGCATCGGACCCGTCGAGGAGTTCGTTCGACCGCCGGCACCTCCGGTGACGCAACGACACACTGCCGTCGTATTTCGTGATCCGTTCCCGCATCTCCGCGATCCGATCTCGGAGCCCGCCGATCGAAACCTCCGAGAGGATGTCCGCCGGCCGTTCGACGACGAGCGACCCCGCCGACCGTCGGTACAGGGTCGCACCGTGGGTTCCCGTCCTCGTGTCAACGAATCCCCCGTCGGCGAGCGTGGAAAGACGCTCGTCGCGACGACGCTCCCCTCTCCAAACACCAGACGTTTATGCCCGTTCGTCGACGTCCGAACCGATGTCCGACAGCACGCACACGGGTATTCCCACGGCTCGAAGCATCGACCACGTCGGCATTTCCGTTCCCGACTTGGACGAAGCTCACGAGTTCTTCGTCGACGTTCTCGGCTGTGAAACGGTGTTCGAAACGACCCCGCCAATCGACGATTCGACGCAGGACTGGATGGAGCGAAACCTCGGCGTCCATCCGGACTCGACGATGCGCCTCGTGAAGCTCCGCTGTGGACCGAACACCATGGTCGAGCTGTTGGACTACGACGACCCGGAGCGGCGCGAAGGGACTCCGACGAACAGCGACAACGGCGCGGCACACCTCTGTTTTCAGGTCGACGACATCGATGCGGCCCTGGAGTACCTCCGCGACGCCGACGGCGTCGAGATTCAGGGCGAACCGCGAACCGCCGAGGAGGGACCCGAGGCGGGACAGACGTTCGTCTACTTTACGACGTCTTGGGGGCTCCAACTCGAGATCATGAACACCCCGGCGGACACCGCCTTCCTCCGGGACGACACCGACGGGTGGAACGACGAACACTGGCTTGCTCCGGCTCCGGACTGGGACACGCAGCCCGGCTGGTCGGAGTGATCGGGTGGTGGTAGTCGGCCGTTTGAGGCCGGGCGAGTCGCCCCCTCGGGATCGCGGCTAGGCATTCGGTTCAGCCCTCCCTTCCGGAAGCCGCCGCTCCGCGACGAGATCGAACGACCCATCGATGTCGCCGAGGACGAGCAGCGCGTGATACCGGGGGTAGGTTCCCCAGCGGCAGCGCTCGAACGGCGTCAGGAACTTCCGCGTCCCATCGCTCTTGGAGTCAACGAGACTCCCGCACGGCGTCTGCGGGGACGACGACGGAACGGAGTGATCGTGGGTCCGGAGCGAGCACGATCCCTGCCCGGGAACCCCAACGTCTTCCATGGATCCGTTCGGATGGGAATCCATGACCGGACTCCTCGTGACCGGCGAGACGCTCATTGACTTCATTCCGGACGGCCACGGAACGCTCGACGACGTCGAGACGTTCCACCGACGCGCCGGCGGTGCGCCCGCCAACGTCGCCGTCGGTCTCGCCCGACTCGGCAACCCTCCGCTGTTTTGGACCCGCGTCGGCGACGACCCGTTCGGCGATCACCTGGTCGACACTCTCAGCGAGGCCGGCGTCCGTGAGGCCCTGATCGAACGGGATCCCGACGCGGACACGACGCTCGCGTTCCTCAACCATGCCCCCGATGCGGACCGGGCGTTCAGTTTCTATCGGGATGGGACCGCCGATACCCGGATGGATCGGGGGACCGTCGACGACGATATCCTCGCGGACGTCGGCTGGGTTCACCCCGGTGGCGTCGCCCTCGCGACCGACCCGAGCCGGACGACGACCTTCGACCTCATGTCGCGGGCCGGCGACGACGCGGTCGTCTCGTTCGACCCGAACGCCCGTCCGGAACTGTTCGACGGCGTCGACTTCGCCGGAACCTGTCGGCGCGCGTTCGACCTCGCGGACGTGGTGAAGGCGACGACCACGGATCTCGTGGCCGCGGACCTGGCCGACGGGATCGCGACCGACGACGACGCGCCGGCCCTCGCGCGGACCATCTGCGAACGGGGCCCGCATACGGCGGTCATCACTCGGGGGGCCGACGGCGCCCTCGCGCGGGTGACGCCCGAGGCCCCGTGGAATCGGACGCCGGAGCCGATCGTCGTCCAACACGGCGGGTACTCGGTTGACGCCGTCGACGTGACCGGTGCGGGCGACGCGTTCACCGCGGGCGTGATCGCGGCGCTGTCCGACGGCGACTCGCTCGACGAGGCGCTGGCGTTCGCCAACGCCGTGGCGGCGCGTTCGACGACCGCCAAGGGAGCGATGGCGGCGTTACCGACGCGACCCGAGGCCGAAGCGGTCCGACGCTGAGACCGGGCGGTCGGACGGCCGTCGCACCGCCGTCAAAACGTTTTGATCGCCGATCCCCGAGCGGATCACCGGGCAGCGCGGTATCCCTCCGAGCGCGTCGCCCCGACGCACTGGCCCCCGCTCGGCGGTATCGCCTGCCCGAACTCGTGAACGCGGCCGACGCTCGCCGTGAGCGGCGGGCCCGTCGAGCAACGATCCCGATCCCCCGGGGATCGTGTCAATCTTCTTCCGACGGACACCACCCTTTGCTCTCCGTTCAACGCCCGATCAAACCCCCGCTCAGACCGGATCCGCCTTCGTCACTTCGACGTCGACGGTTCCGGGATCGACGCCGATCCGCGCGAACTGCGTCCGGACGTGCTCCTCGGCGGCCGTCACCGCCGTGTCCTTGGTGTCGAACCCGCGCGGCATCGGCTCCTCGAACGCGACCCGGATCTCGGAGCCGTCGACGCGAAGCGCCGACCCGCCGCTCTCGACTTGATAGAAGGAGTCGCACACCCAGACGTACGGGGCGTCCTCGTCCGGAGCGCCCTTGTAACTCGGCGGGTCCTCACCCCGCTCGAACACCGTGCCGGTGAGGTCCGTCCCGCCGCCGCTACCGCAAACGAGTAACATGAGTCAGTTAGGGAGTCCCCAGTTAAAAACCGTCCGCGGTCGGCCGTGGCACGGGGGGAAACGCTTTCGGCTCGGGGGCCGGTGGATCGGGCATGACCCTGGAGGATTTCAGCGAGTTCACCGACGACGAGGGGTCGGCCGACCCGAACGAGGGTGAGTCGGCCGACCCGGACGAGGGTGAGTCGGCCGACCCGGACGAGGGTGAGTCGGCCGACGTCGACGGGACGGGTGACGTCGGCACGTCGGACGGTTCGGATGCCGTGGACGGCGGCGCCGGGCGGGCGACGCAGGCCGATCCGGACCCGGGGGTCGCCGCCGACCGCGCCCCCGAGGGTGACGCCGAGTTCGCCCCGTACGACGCCGAGGCGGCCGGAAGCGACGCCGGGCTCGGCGTCGTCTCCGTCTCGCAGGGGCTCCGGGTCGCCGAGGAGGCGGAGGACACGACGTTGCGGGCGTTCGTGACGACCGACAACCGCGACTCGGTTCGACTCGGGAAGTACCTCATCGTTCCGTACCCGGACGGGGAACGGCTGTTCTGTCGGATCACCGCCCTCGAGTACGCCCAGGAGTTTCGCTCCGACGACGCAACGGAGATCCACGCCCGGCGGCAGATGCGCCGCGACGACTTCGCGGAACGCGACTACAAGTTCATGGCCGAACTGGAGCCGATGTCCGTCGTGTACGCCGACGGCGACGGGCTCAGCCGCCGGATGACCGACCGCGTGCCGAAACCGGGCGCGGTGGTCGAGGCGGCCGCGGACGACGCGGAGATCAAGACGGGCCTGAAGATCCCCGAAACGGGCGTGTTCCTGGGGCATCTCTCGGTCGGCGGCGAGACGGTCCGGACCGCCGCGGAGCCTCCGACCGTCGACTACCGGATCACCGACGACTACGATGACGGCGATCCGCTCGCGTTCAGACACACCCTCGTCGCCGGCGGGACCGGGTCGGGGAAGACCCACGCCTCGAAGAACGTCCTCCGGCAGTATCTCGACTCCGACCGGACCTACCCGATGGACGACGGCCGCGAGGCGCGGATGGCCGTCGTCCAGTTCGACCCACAGGACGAGTACGCCCAGATGCACGACGACAACCCCGCGCTCGACGCGGCGACCGCACGGCGGCTGGAACGGGAGGGGATCGCCCATGGCGGCCACGAGGACACGGTCGCGCTCGTGCCCACCGTGCCGAACGCGACGTACTCCGCCGACGGCCACCGTGCCGAGCAGGTCGAGTTCACGATCCCGTTCTCGATGGTGAACGAGTACGACATGCCGTGGCTCATCGCGGGGAGCGGCCTCAACGACAACCAGTACTCCGGGTTGCTCACCCTGCTGAACCGGTTCTTCGACGGCCACGGCGACTCGGGGACGTACCGGCAGTTCCTCTCGTTCCTCGACGACCCGGCGCTGAAAACGGAGCTCGACGAGACCGGTCGGGTCCACGAGAAGACGTTCGAGGCCGTGATGCGTCGCGTCCGGGCGGTGCCCGGCGGGGTCTTCGACGGCGACGCGAAACCGATCACGGACCTCGATCACACGCTCGTTCGACCGGGCGGGCTGACGGTGATCCCGACGTATCACCTCGCCTCCTCGCGCCAGAAGGAGATGTTCGTGCTTGTGGCGTCGACGCTGCTCATCGACGACAAACTGTCGAACGACCCGGGAAGCGACCGGATCAAGGAGACCCCGTTGCTGATCGGGATGGACGAGGCACACAACTTCCTGACTGACGCCGATACGGTTCAGGCGAACAGGGTGATCGGGAAGTTCACCGAGGCCGCCAAACAGGGGCGCAAGGAGCGACTCGGACTGTTTCTCATCACGCAGGACCCACAGGACGTCGCCGAGTCGGTGTTCAAGCAGGTCAACACGAAGGTGGTGTTGAACCTCGGCGACGAGGACGCCATCAAGAGCGTGAACATTCCGACGAGCCTCGCCGGCAAGGTCCCGTACATGGAACAGGGACAGATGGTCGTCTACTCGCCGGACAACTCCGAGCCCGTGGAGCTGGTCGGCCTGTCCACGTGCGTCACGCGTCACGGGGATTGAACCGGGTCGCCGCCGCCACCCCGGGCAGTCGTCCGGTGACCCGACGACGGATTTTTGTCACCCCTCGGAGAATCGGCGCCCATGTCGAAACGGATCCTCGTGGCGGTCGACGGGTCGGCGGAGGCGACCGAGGCGCTCCGGTTCGCGGCCGAGGAGTGGCCCGACGCCGAACTGACCGCCCTCCACGTGATCAACCCGGCGGAGTCGACGACCGGTGCGGAGGGCGGGTTCCCCGGCGCCGTCGATCAGTGGTACGACAGCGCGAGAGTGCGGGGCAAGCGGGTTCTCTCCGAGGCGACGGACCGGTTCGATCGCGAGATCGCCACGCGGCTGGAAGTCGGTCGTCCCGCCGCGACGATCCTCGACGTTGCCGACGGCGACGCTTCCGGCACTGGGGCGGACGGGACCGACCCGGAGCCGTTCGACCACATCGCGCTTGCCAGCCGCGGCCGGACCGGCCTCTCTCGCGTCGTGCTCGGAAGCGTCGCGGAGGGAGTCGTCCGTCGGGCGGCGGTCCCGGTCACCGTCGTCCGCTGAGCCGGTACACCCGTCCGAACGATGTCGCCCCGGAGGCGACACGGCCCGGGGATCGTCCCGAAGCAGTGAACGACCGACATCCGTCGCGGTCGGTGCCGTGGGGGTCAGTTTCGTCGGGGTTGTCAAGCCGTTCCGGCATCGGGAGCGCCGTCGTCGGTCCGCGATCCGGATTTGACCCGAACACGGTGGCGAGGCGCTGCTCAACCGATATGGATTCCCACTTGGACGGGGATTCGTCCGAAGCGCCCGAAATTCCTCAGCAGAACACCCCTTGCGGCCGCCCTCGCGGCCATCCCCGGCCACGGCCGGGTCGATCGCCGGGAAGGGTCGGCGTTACGCCTCGAGGACGTCGTCGTACTTGCCGGCGTCGACGCGGTCGTCAAAGCTCCGGGCGTCCTCGCCGTCGATCGTGACGCCGAGCGAGGCACACGTGCCACCGACCTCCTTGGCGGCGTTTTTCGTGTCGTACGACAGGAGGTCGGTCGACTTCTGCTCGGCGACCGTCCGCACCTGTTCGACGGTCATGTCGGCGACGAAGTCCGCTTGCGGTTCGCCCGATCCGGTCTCGAAGCCGGCCTCGTCCTTGATCAGTTCCGCCGTCGGCGGGACGCCGACGTCGATCGAAAAGGATCCGTCGTCGTCGTACTCGACGGTGACCGGGACTTCCATTCCGTCGAACGCGTCGGTCTCCTCGTTGATCCGGCTCACGACCTCTTGGACGTCAACCGGCGTCGGGCCGAGCTCCGGACCGAGCGGCGGCCCGGGGGTAGCCTGCCCGCCGGGGACGAGCGCTTCGATAGTTCCAGCCATATCCATATGAACCCGGTGACGACTTTTAACGGTTGTTCTTTCACACAGCGGGCGCAAGCGGTTCGCATACGATGGTCCGGGACGACGAGTTCGCGGCCGGGGTCATGCCTCGGCGGCGGGTTCGCGGCCGGGGTCATGCCTCGGTGGCGGGTTCGCGGCCGGGGTCATGCCTCGGTGGCGGGTTCGCGGCCGGGGTCATGCCTCGGCGGCGGCCGCATCGGTCGCGGCCCGCCCCGGCACGAACGACCCGGTCTCCCGCCGAACCCCGACCAGCAGGGCGACGCCGGCGACGAGCGGGATCGCCGCACACGCCGCATAGATCGGGGCGAACCCGACCGCCTCGACCAGCGGGAGCGAGACCATCGGGCCGAGTCCCCCACCAACGTCGCCGAAAACGTTGTTCGTCCCGGTTGCTCGTCCCATCCGCTCGTCGGGGGTGAGGTCGGCGAGCAGCGCCATCATCGGTCCGCTCGTTCCGCCCTGTCCGGCCCCGATGAACACGCACGCGAGCCCGAGATCGATGACCGACCCCACCCGCGCCAGGAGCAGAAACCCCACGAACGAGACGACGAGGAACCCAAGGAGAACTGGGGTCCGCGAGTCGCGGGTGTCCGAGACTCGCCCCCCGACCAGCATGAACACGGCCGCCGACACGACCGTGCCGGCCATGAAAAGTCCGGAGGTCCCCTGTGCGTCGAGCCCGAGCAACGATATCTCGTTCGCGGCCAAGAAGAGCACGAGGGTGGCGAACAGCGCTCCGACGTACGCGAGCATCAGCCCGAAGTTGACCAGCCCGACGGTCACGGCCGGCGCCGACGTGTCGATGTCCCACGGTTTGACCGACGTCCGTTCCCCGACGGACGTGACGTGGGTTTCCGGGACGAGCCGGTGGGCGACGACGCTGGCGGCGAGCGCGAACGCGGCGGCGACGACGAACGCCGCCACGTTGCCCGCCAGCGAGGAGACGACGCCGCCGAGCACGAGCCCCGCGGGGAACCCCATCGTGATGCCGCCGCGGACGACGCCCATGTTCGTCCCCCGGGTGCCGCCGTCGGAGACGTCGGCCGCGATGGTGTACGCGGTCGCGAACACCGCGGCCGACCCGACGCCCCAGAGCACGCGTGCGAGGATGAACCACGTCTCGGACGCGACGGCGATCCCGGCAAGGACGGTCCATTCGTCCGTACCGACGACAAGCGGACCGAGCGCGACCGTCGGCAGCGCGGTCACGATGGAGCCGAGCGAGTCCGCCGGCAGCATCACCAGCGCGGCGACGTAGCCGAACGTGGCAACTCCCTCGATCAACAGGCCGTAAATGAACGGTTTTCGCGTCCCGTACCGGTCGACGAGCGCGCCGGCCGGCGCGTTGGCGACGAGTCGAACCCAGCGGTTCGCGGAGAGAATGACGCCGACGGTGAACGCCGAGATTCCGAGGACTGCGCCGAGATTCGGCAGGATGGGGAAGACGACGCCGCCGCCGAACCCGACGAAGAACGTGCTGGCGATGACCGCGAGCAACACGGTCGGGAGCCGTTCGGCGCCGAACGTCGGGAACCCGTCCACCGCTACGCCCCGTTCCCGTCGGTTTGGGTCGATCCGTCGGTCCCGCCGGTCCCGTCCGTTCCCCGGTCTCCACTCCCGCTCCCGGCCGCCGGGTTCTGGCCGGTTCTCGCCGAGAGCGTGTCGAGGGTCTCGGCGAGCGACGGTCGCGTCTCGCCCTCGACGAGCAGCGGGTCGACGATCCGCTGGAGGGTCGCCTCGGCGACGGTTCGCGTGTACGCCCCCTCGGGGACGTCCGAAACGTCGTCATCGATCCCGGACCCATCGCCGTTCGACGACTCCGGAGCGTCGTGGCCCGTGTCGCCCCGTCGTCCTCGGTCGGCGCCGCCGTCGGCGTCGTCGGCGTCGTCGTCGGCGTCAGCGTCGCCCTCGGCGGTCCCGAGTCCGGTCTCGAGCGTTATCTGTCGG
This sequence comes from Halorubrum sp., assembly GCA_028275105.1. Lineage (GTDB taxonomy): Archaea > Halobacteriota > Halobacteria > Halobacteriales > Haloferacaceae > Halorubrum. Next base: position 44,569 of record JAQCNI010000008.1, on the reverse strand, counting down.
GTCCGTGCGCCGTCGAGGGTCGCCACGAGCAGCGCCGCCGTCTCTTCGACGTCGACCTCGCGGAAGACGCCCGCTTCGACCCCGTCCATGAGGACGTTTGTGACGGTGCCGCGCAGGAGCCGGTCGCTCCGGAGCAGTCGTTCGCGGATCCGGTCGTTGAACGGACCCTGTGACCGGAGCTCCAACAGCGCGATATGGAACGCCTCCCGGTCCGTCTCGGCCGACTCGAAGACGAACCAGCCGACGAACTCCACGATCCGCCGGGCGGGCGGGCGGTCCGCCCCCTCGTCGACCCACGCCTCGAACCCGGAGAGAATGTGGTCGAGAAACGCCACGAGGAGGTCCTCCTTGGTGTCGTAGTGGTAGTGGAGCAGGGACTTGCTCTTCGAACACTCATCGGCGATGTCACGCATCGTGAGGTCCGCGTACCCGTGGGTACACAAAGCGCGATAAATCCCGTCCATGATCTCGTCGGTCGCGTCCGACCGACCGTCCGACTCATCGCTCATTGACTGACCGGTCAGTCAGCAACACGCAAATTCCTATCGATTGCGTGTGGAGATCGCCGGAATGGCCCGGAGAGAACGTCGACGGGTTGGATCCGACGTTGACGGGTGGGGTTCGACGTCGACGCGCGGGAGTCCGTCGTTTCGTGATAGTTCACTCACGGCGCTGCCGCTCGGGACGTGATCGATCGAAAAGCCGATGCGACTGTCGTCCGCTCGGGGTCTACGGGGGTCTACAGACGCGTGACGTTCGTCGCGCGCGGGCCCTTGTCCGCCTCCTCGATGTCGAACTCGACCTCCTGTCCCTCTTCGAGGTCCGGGCCGCCGACGTCCTCCATGTGGAAGAACACGTCCTCGTCAGCGTCGTCAGTTTCGATGAATCCGTAGCCGCCAGTGTCGTTGAAGAAGTCAACTTCGCCTTGCGCCATTGCGTCCGTAGAGGCGAGGGGGGAAGACAAAAGGCTTCCGCGACGACTCGGGTGAGAGAATCGGTGACACGATTCGGGAACGAAACGAGTTGGCACGATTCGGGAACGGAACGAAACAAGTTGGTACGCCCCGAGAAACGGGGTCGGATCGACCGTGGTAGAAACTACTATACCACCACAGTGCTATATTAATACGCATGAGCCAGTCGTATGATCGAGGCCTCATCGAGGACTTCAGCCGGTGGCGGGAGTTCGAGGCCGGGATGTGGGCGTGGATCTTCCACAAGTTCACGGGGTGGGTGCTCATCGGGTACCTGTTTACTCACATTGCCGTGTTGAGTACGGGGATCCCGGCGTCGGGCGCGGAGACGGCCGTGTTACAGGCCGGAACCGACGTGTACACGCAGACGATCGTTTCCCTCGAGCAGTTGTTGCTGGTGCGGATCCTCGAGGTCGGCCTGCTGGCGGTGGCCGTGTTCCACATGCTTAACGGGACCCGGCTCCTCCTCGTCGACCTCGGCGTCGGGCTGGAATCACAGGACAGGAGCTTCTACGCGTCGCTCGTGCTGACGGGGGCCATTACGGTCGCGTCGGTGCCGACGTTCGTCGCGGGGGCGTTCTGAGATGGCGACGCGCTACTCCTCGTTCAAGCAGGGCGGCCGGCTGTGGCTACTCCAGCGGATCACGGCCGCGTTCCTGCTCGTCGTCCTGGCGTTCCACTTCTTCCTGCTCCACTTCGTCAACCACGCCAACGAGGTGTCATTCCTGGCGAGTTCCGCCCGGATGGGAACCGTGAGCTACTACTCGCTGATGGTGCTGTTCCTCCTGACGGCGACGTTTCACGGGGTCAACGGCGTGTACAACGCCCTCGTGAATCAGGGGCTCTCGGGCCGGAAACGAACCGTCGTCAAGTGGACGCTCGTCGCCGCGAGCGCCGTGTTGATCGTCCAAGGGATCCGGACCGCGAACGCCTGGGCGGGGATCCCACTCTACTGACCCGTTGATCGACTCAGCAAATCCTGACACATCGAACCCATGAGCACACAGATACCGAAGGAGACCGAGGAAACGGAGGGATCGAAGGCGGATGCCGAGGCCGGCGTCCCGTCGAAAGGCGACGTCCGCCGCGCGGAGAAACGTCGACGCGCGGCCGAGAAGCGGGAAGAGCGACGGGCCGAGGAAGCCGAGCGGGCGGCCGCCGCCGAACACACGATCGAGTTGCGCGTGTTTCGGTACGACCCGGACGTCGAGGAAAAACAGGAGCCCCGGTTCGACACCTATCACGTCCCGTTCGAGAAGGGGATGACCGTGCTCGACACGCTGATATACGCCCGGGACACGTACGACTCCTCGCTCACGTTCCGGCACTCCTGCCGGCAGGCGGTCTGTGGCTCGGACGCGATGTTCGTCAACGGCGGCCAGAAGCTCGCGTGTAAGACCCAGATCGTCGACCTCGAGGAGCCGATCCGCATCGAGCCGCTTCCCCACGCCGACGTCCGGAAGGACCTCGTCGTCGACATGGAGCACTTCTACGACCAGATGGAGGCGGTCGAGCCGTACTTCCAGACGGACGAGCTCCCGGAGGGCGAACTGGAAGAACAGCGGCAGAGTCGGGAGAACCGCGAGAAGGTGAAGATGTCGACCCGGTGTATCTGGTGTGGCGCGTGTATGTCCTCGTGTAACGTGGCCGCCGGCGACAACGAGTACCTCGGGCCCGCCGCGATCAACAAGGCGTACCGGTTCGCCATGGACGAGCGCGAGGGCGAGGACGTCAAGCAGAAGCGGCTGGAGATCATCGAACAGGAGCACGGCGTCTGGCGGTGTCAGACCCAGTTCTCCTGTACGGAGGTGTGTCCCAAGGACATCCCGCTGACGGAGCACATCCAGGAGCTGAAACGCGAGGCCGTCAAAAGCAATCTGAAATTCTGGTGAATCGGGAGACAGTATAAGTCATTCCAGTTCCAACACGATACTATACCACAAATGTACGAACACGACGTCGTCGTTGTCGGCGCGGGCGGGGCCGGACTCCGCGCGGCGATAGCGGCACAGGAAGCAGGGGCGGACGTGGCGATCGTCTCGAAGCTACACCCGGTCCGCTCGCACACGGGGGCGGCCGAGGGCGGGATCAACGCGGCGCTCCGGGATGCCGACTCCTGGGAGGATCACGCGTACGACACGATGAAGGGGTCGGACTACCTCGGCGACGCGCCGGCGGTCGAGGCGCTGTGTAAGGAGAGCCCGGAGGAAGTGATCCGACTCGAACACTGGGGGATGCCGTTCTCGCGGGAGGACGACGGGCGCGTCTCCCAGCGGCCGTTCGGCGGACTCTCGTTCCCGCGGACGACGTACGCCGGCGCGGAGACCGGCCACCAGATGCTCCACACGATGTACGAGCAGGTGGTCAAACGCGGGGTCACGGTGTACGACGAGTGGTACGTGATGGACCTCGCGGTGACGAACGAGCCCGACTCCGCCGACCGGACGTGTCATGGCGTCGTTGCCTACGATATTCAAACCGGCGAGGTGAGCGGGTTCCGCGCCGACAACGGCGTCATCCTCGCCACCGGCGGGATGGGACAGGTGTTCGATCACACCACCAACGCGGTCGCGAACACCGGCGACGGCGTCGCGATGGCGTACCGTGCGGGCGTCCCCATGGAGGACATGGAGTTCATCCAGTTCCACCCGACGACGCTCCCCTCGACCGGGGTGCTCATCTCCGAGGGGGTCCGCGGCGAAGGCGGAATCCTCTACAACGCGGAGGGCGAGCGGTTCCTATTCGAGCACGGCTACGCCAACAACGACGGCGAACTCGCCTCCCGCGACGTCGTCTCGCGCGCCGAGCTCACCGAAGTCAACGAGGGGCGCGGCATCGAGGACGAGTACGTCCACCTCGACATGCGGCATCTGGGCGAGGAGCGGATCCTCGACCGGCTGGAGAACATCCTCCACCTCGCGGAGGACTTCGAGGGCGCGGACGGGCTCGAGGAGCCGATGCCGGTCAAACCCGGCCAGCACTACGCGATGGGCGGAATCGAGACGAACGAGCACGGCGAGACCGCCGTCGACGGGTTGTACGCCGCCGGCGAGTGTGCCTGCGCGTCGGTCCACGGCGCGAACCGCCTCGGCGGCAACGCGCTGCCGGAGCTCATCGTCTTCGGAAAACGCGCGGGGTACCACGCCGCCGGGAGGGACCTCGGTAAGGCGGAAATCCCGACCGGGAAGTCCGGCAACTGGGAGCCGGCCGACTACGAGTTCGAGACGACAGTCGGCGAGACCGGCGGCCCCGGCCCGGCCGCCGCCGACGGCGGTGCGGTTGCGAGCGACGCCGAGGCCGTGCTCGGAACGGCGGTCGAGCGGGCCCGCGACCGCGTCGAAACGCTGCTCGAGCGGCGCGGACGCAACCACGCCGAGATCCGGTCGGCGGTCCAGGAAACGATGACCGCTCACGTCAACGTGTTCCGCGAGGAGCCGGGGCTTGAGCAGGCCCTCTCCGACCTCCGCGAGGCGCGCGAGGGGTACACCGACGTCGCGGTCTCGGACCCGTCCCGGACGTTCAACACGGACCTCATCCACACGATGGAGACCCGGAACATCCTCGACATCGCGGAGGCGTTGACGATGGGCGCGCTCGCGCGTCGAGAGTTCCGCGGGGCTCACTGGCGCAAGGAGCGTCAGGAGCGCGACGACGAGAACTGGCTGAAACACACCCTCGTCTCGTGGAACGGCGGCGAGCCCGAACTCTGGTACAAGCCGGCGATCCTCGAGGGCGAGGCGCGGACCTACGAGCCGAAAGTTCGATCGTACTGACGGGGCCGCCGCCGGTCGAAACCGCCGGCGACGGATCGCTCGCGGTTTCGCGTCCGTCAACGGTCGAAAACCGCCACCGGATCGGGTCGAATCGCGCGTCATCTCGCCGGGAACGATCGTGGAATCGGCTCGGATCGTCGCTCCGTCGGACGTTTCCGGCGGTTCGAGATGATTTCGACGATCGTTGTATGGGGGGTTTATTATCGTCGAACCCATGGCTCCAAGTAAGATGATGGAGCAAGAGACGGCGCCCACGGCGGCCCCGACACTTCCGCCGGAGTTGCAGTCTCCCCGAGCGAAACTGGTGTATCTGTACCTGACGACGAATGGCCATGCGACCGTCTCCGAGATGGGCGACTCGCTCTGTATGAAGAAGATGTCCCTGTACAGCATCCTGAAGGCGCTCCGAAAGCAGGACATGGTGGCCCGTGACGGCGACGCGTACGCGCCGGCAGGGTCGACCCGTCCGACGTAGTTCGGCTCGGCCGCTCAACCCCCCGACCCCACAGCCTTTAGACCGCCGAGAACCGTACAACTGCCGTGGACGCACAACAGACGAAGTTCAGCAACCCGTTCGGGATGGATCCCGACTGCGAGAACTGTCCGGCGCTGTGCGACCGGCGGGACCGCGTCGTCCACGGTTATGGCGACGTCGGCGCGGAGTTTCTCGTGGTCGGCGACCGCCCGACCGCGGCCGCCGAACGCAACGGGATTCCCTTCACCGGAGCGGACGGCGGCGAGCGGGTTCAATCGCTGTTTGCGGACCTCGGCTTCGTTCGCTCGGGCCCGGCCGCGACCGAACCCGACGTCCAGAACGTCTTTTTCACGAACCTCACGCGCTGTCGGCATCCGGAGCGGGACCCGACCGACGAGGAGGTGGCGACCTGCGAGCCGTTCTTGAACGCGGAGATCCGGATGATCAACCCGCAGATCATCGTGCCGGTCGGCGAGCGGGTTCTCCGCGAGCTTGCGATCGCATACACGACCCGGAATCCCGGTTCGTTCGACATCGGGACGGAACACGCGACGACGGTCCGCGGCCGGGGATTCGAACTCGTCCCCATGCGTGACCCCGCGGCGATGACCGACGCCGAGGCGACCGCGTTCCGTGAGCACGTGCGCGAGAACGTGTTGAGTCGGGACTACCGCCAGACGAAGGGGCGGCGAAGCCGCTAACGGGGTCGTTACTCTCCCGAGTCGAACGCGTCGCGCAACCCCCCCGACATCGCGCCGTCGCCGTCCTCGCCGAACGCGAAGTCGACGAGGATCTGGCCCCCCAGCGTCGACGGCGAGATCACCTGATCCGCGCCCGCCCGTCGGAGCTTATCGATGTTCTCCCGCTGTGTCGCTGCCGCGACGATCCGGACGTCCGGGTTGAGCTGTCGGGCGGTGAGGATCGCGAGCGCGTCGCGCGCGTCGTCCTCGGTCGCGACGACGACCGCGCGCGCATCCTCGAGCCGCGCCCGGTGGAGCGGTTCGACGTCGCTCGGGTCCGCGGTGAGCACCGGGACCGACCGCCCGTCGAGCCGGCGCGCGACGGTTTCGTCCGTGGTCACGATCGCGTACGTGACGCCGTCGCGGTCGGAGAGTTCTTCGAGTAGCGGTTCCGTCAGGTCCCCGTATCCCAACACGAGGACGTGGTCGTCGAGGAGGTCGAACTGTTTTGCTGTCATCTTTCCGAGCGCCTTGGAGAGCTGCGCTTCGATCGCCGGCGTGAGCAGGACCCCGAGTGCGACCGCGAACGCGGCGACGTTCATCACGAGCGCTGAGACCGCGAACAGCCGGGCGATCTCCGACGCCGGCGTCACGTCCCCGTACCCCACCGTCGAGGCGGTGACGACGGTGAAGTAGAACGCGTCGACGATGGTGTCCAGGTTCGTGAACTCCTCGCGGAGCGCGTACGAGCCGAGGGTGCCGTAGAGGATCGCGGCGACGAGGGCGGCGGCCGCGGCGAGCTGCGTCGGCGACGGCATGAACTCGCGGTCGAACCGGCCACGGTTGAGCACGAGCGCCAGGACCGACACGAGTGAGAGCACTACGAGGGGAAACGAGAACACCGAAACCTGTAGCAACCCCTGGATCGCGGTCAGGGGGAGCAGGACCACCGCGGAGTACCACCCGACTCGATACCCCCGCCGCAGGGAGAAGCCGCTCCCGAGCATCGCGAAGCCCGTGATCGTTCCGGTGAACCCGACGATTCGTCGAACGGCGTCGGGGATGTACGGAGAGAGTGGTCCCTGAACGTTGAACCCGCTGATATGGAGAAGGCCGACCACGATGGAGAGCATCGCCACGCCGAACGTCAGGAGAACCGACGCCCGGACCGAAATCCACCCACGGCTCCACTCCATACGGTCCGGTGACCGACACCGGTCTTAAATCTCCCGAGGTGGACGCTACAGTCGATTCCGCCGGCGCGGTGCCCCGGGCCGATCCTCGTTGATACGGAACCGAATCATCGCCGTGCTGTTGCTCTCGTTGTACGCCCACGCGCGGGGCGATGAGTGGAGCGTCGTCGTCGAGCTACTGCGCGCGTCGGCCGCGGTCCGGAGCGCCTCCGCCGTCGGTCGGGCGTCGCCGCCGATCGACGTGGGACGGAACGCTCATGAGGCATCCGCGTCGGAGGATATGTATGGAGTGGAAGTTGTTCGCGGACCTCGCCGAGAGAGCGGGCGACCGTGTCGTCGAAGTGGACGCCGCCCCCGGGGACACGGTCGGGGCCGCGCTCGACGACCTGCTCTCGGCACATCCGGCGTTACGCGACCGCGTCCTCGATGACGGCGAGGTGGCCGACCACATCAACCTCCTCCGGAACGGGCTGAACGTCCACCACGAGGACGGACTCTCGACGACGCTGGAGGCCGGGGATGAGCTCGCGCTGTTCCCGCCGGTCAGTGGCGGCTGATCGGTCGTTTCAAACCGACGCACCTCCACGCACGGTCATGACCGACTTCGAGGGCCGGGACGACGCCGGAAGCGACGCCGACGGGAGGGACGACGCCGCTGACGACGCCGCTTCCGCGGACGAACACTCCCGCGAGGAGTTCTCCCCGGATCCGGTCGGTCACACTCGCGTGGCGGCCGGCATGACCGTCGGCGAACTCGTCGAGGCGTACGGCGAGGCGGGGATCGGCGCGGCCGACGTCCACGAGGCGGGCGACGTGCTCGCCGAGATGTTCGGCTCGCCGGACTGTACGGTGTTCCTTTCGCTCGCGGGCGCGATGGTCCCCGCCGGGATGCGCCGAGTCGTCTCGGAGCTGATCCGCGACGGCTACGTCGACGCGCTGGTGACCACCGGCGCGAACCTCACCCACGACACGATCGAGGCGATCGGCGGAAAACACCACCACGGCCGCACGCACGACCCGGATCGGAGCCTCCGGGAGCACGACGAGACGCTCCGCGACGAGGGCGTTGACCGGATCTACAACGTGTACCTCCCGCAGGAGCACTTCGCCGAGTTCGAGGGACACCTCCGCGAGGCGGTGTTCCCGGCGTTCGAGGGTGCGGAATCGGTGTCGATCGCGGAGCTGTGCGCGGAGTTGGGCCGGGCGAACGCCGCGGTCAACGCGCGTGAGGGGGTTGCCGAGGACCCCGGCGTCGTCGCCGCCGCCTCCGAGTCGAACGTTCCCGTCTACTGTCCGGCGATCCAGGACTCCGTGTTGGGCCTCCAGGCGTGGATGTACGGTCAGACCGCCGAGTTCACGCTCGATGCGCTCGCGGACATGGGCCCGCTAACCGACCTCGCGTTCGAGGCCGACGACGCGGGCTGTCTGCTCGTCGGCGGCGGCGTCCCGAAGAACTTCACCCTCCAGACGATGCTCGTCACTCCGCGGGCATACGACTACGCCGTTCAGGTCACGATGGACCCGGAGGCGACCGGCGGGCTCTCCGGGGCGACGCTGGAGGAGGCCCGCTCGTGGGGGAAGTTGGAGAAGGACGCGCGCAACGCCTCCGTCTACGGCGACGCAACGGTCATGCTGCCGCTGCTCGTCGCCGCCGCCAGGGAGCGGGTGGAGTGAACGGTAATTAGATATAATTAAATTTTTTACACTGGACCGTCCCTATCGGGTCGATGAGCGAGTACACGACGGTCTCGTTGCGCAAGGAGTTCGTTGCGGACGTCGAGGAGTACATCGAGGACGAACCGTTCGGCTCGGTCAAGGAGTTCGTGAAACACGTCGTCGTCCGGGAGATGGAATCTGACGACGAGATCGGCGAGTCGGAGGCCCGTCGGATCGGGCAAAAACTCCGGGACTTGGGATACGTCGAATGACCGGAACGGAGGGTGAAAACCCTGCCGAACCGTTTGAGCGACTTTCCCGGGCGGATCTGACGCTCGGCGGCATGCCGGTGTCGTTCGTCGGCGGCTACGGCGTCGGAGCCGCGGTCTTCGGCACGTGGTCCGCCGCCGTCGCGACCGCCTCGCTCGTGTGTCTGCTGCTGATGATCGACGGTCTGTTCAGGAATCCGCCGCACGGTCGATAATCACTATCAGTCGCCCTCAGATCCACGTCCGGCGGCCTCGGCCAGCAGTTCGAGCGACCGCAGCGCATCTCGTGGTCCGGTACCGTGTGCCGGATAATCATCTCGTCGACGCTGACACGGTCGGCGAGCTGGCCGAGGAGGCTCGCGACCGTCTCGGGACTCCCCGACAGTGACCGCGGCCACTCGTCGGCGTCGAGCGTCCCGAATCCCTCGGCGATCTTGAACGGCCGGTAGCGGTCGAGCAGGACGGCGCCGCTGCCGATCCGGATCGTGTCGGTCGCCGCCGCGAGCCGGTCGAGAAGCACCTCCGGGATCGTTCCGGCAAGCCGATCGGTCCTGCCGTGGTGTTCGGCGACCCGGAACCGGGAGTAGCCGAGTTGCTCCGCCCGTTCGGCGGCCTTAACGGTGTTCGCGAGAGCATTGGCCGCGGTTCCGCCCGCGGGAACCGCCGAGACGTCGACGACGGAGGGGTCCATGTCCGGCGTCGGTGATGCCGAATGGTACGGATTGGACCGGCGACGGGTTCGAGCGGATCCGAGAGACCCGCCACGAGTCCGAACGAAGCCGTCGCTATGGGATTTACCTGGATACGAGAGCGCGACGCTGCGCCGTCGTCAGTTGTCGCCGGTCTTCGACTGCCAGGCGTAGTCGCGCCGCTTCGCCGACTTGCCGAACCCGCACGAGGAGCAGCGCTCCTTGGTGAGGTGATAGGAGGCTTCGCCACAGCGGCGGCATTTCACGTGGACCGTCTTGTTCTTTTTTCCCTGAGAGGGCGTACCGGATCCGGTCATGCTTTGATCGTGACGACGTTATCGCCGCGTATAATCGTTGTGTCTTCGATGGCGACGGCGAACTCCCCGTCGAGTTCGTCGTCGACGCGGTCGTCGACGTCGGCCTCGGGATCGAGGACGACGTTCATATGCTGGTCGTAGCCGGCGAGGATGCCGTAGTACGTCGTGCCGTCCTTCAGGTGTACCGTCACGGGATCCTCGAGCGACGCTTCGAGCACGTCGAGGGGTCGTCCACTCATTGCCATATTGCCGCCCCTCGTACTATTAAAAATACCGGGCGACGGACGGATCGTGCCCGTCAAACGGTGTTCACGCTGACGGGGCGGATGGTACGAGCCGAAATCGGCCGGACTCGCTCGCTTCGCTCGCCTCGCGTAGCTCGAATCCCGGTGCCGTCACCGTCGTTTCACCCGCGGATGACGGGCACGGTGGGATTCGAACCCACGACCATCGGATTAGAAGTCCGACGCTCTCTCCTGGCTGAGCTACGTGCCCTCACCACGTTCTCGGCGCCGTCGGATTAAAAACGGCCGTGGTTCGTTCCGGGTCTCGAGGTCGCAGGCGACCGTCAACAGCAGACCTAAGTCCGCCAGACCAGTAGCAAACGGTAATGAACGTTATCGGCACCGTCGGTCTCCCGGGCAGCGGTAAGGGCGAAGCGGCGGCCGTCGCCGAGGCGGCCGGCGTGCCGGTCGTCGTGATGGGCGACGTCATCCGAGCGGAGTGCCGCGACCGGGGACTCGAGCCGTCCGAACACCACGGCCGGATCGCGGGCCGTCTCCGCGAGGAGGAGGGCGACGACGCGATCGCCGAGCGGACGGTCCCGCGGGTTCGCGAGGCCGCCAACGACGACGAGAGCGGGGCGGTTCTCGTCGACGGCCTCCGGTCGACCGTCGAACTGGCACGGTTCCGGGAGGCGTTCGGCGACGGGTTCACGCTCGTGGCGGTCCATGCCCCGTTCCAACTCCGGGCGGAGCGGCTCGGCGAGCGCGGCCGCGATGACTCCGACGCCGACCGCGAGGCGCTCCGCGAGCGCGACGCCCGCGAGATCGAACTCGGGTTGGACGAGACGCTCGACCGGGCCGACGTTGAGATCGACAACACGGGGTCACTGTCGGCGTTCCGCGACCGGGTCCGCGAGGTCCTCGGCGTCGCCGACGAGGCGGCCGACCCCGAATCGGTCGATCCGGATACCGGTGGTGGTCGTCCGTGATCTACAGCGTCGACGCCCGGATCGTCGCGCCCGTCAACGACACCGAGGTCACCGATCGGGTTGCCGACGCGATCGGAACCGTGTTTCCCGACGCGGAACCGGTCCACGAGGACGGTCGGCTAGTCGCCGAGACGCATACGCTCGACGCGTTCTCGGACGTCCTCTACGATCAGGAGATCCTCGATACCGCCCGCCGGGTGTTCCTCCGGAACGCGACCGACGAAGGATTCGCGTTCGCGTTGAAAAAACAGGCGGCCTTCGAGGGTGTCGTCAACTTCGCGGTCGGCGACCCCGACGAACTCGGCGATATCGACGTGGTGGTCCGCGTCCGGGAGCCGGACGTCGAGTCGTTCGTCGACTACGTGGCCCCCGAGACTGACGAGGGACAACCGGTCGACCCGGTCCGAGAGTACGGCGACCGGACCGATCCAGGGGGATACTGACGGGAGTTCGACGGTCGTCACGACGCGTTTCCCGCCGCTTGGGCCCCTCCGTGGCTTTACTCGTTGTCGAGAAGCGTCGCGGTCGCGCCGCCGAGCGCGCCGAACACGGCCGGATAGGCGATCCCCGTGAGCAGCACCGCCGTCGAGAGCACCGGTCCGATCGTCCCGTTGCCCACCGAGTACCCGAAGACGACCGTGCCGACGAGCGCGAGCGGAAGATAGCCGACGACGATGAACGCGCCGGCCCGAGCCCCGTCGATCGGCACGCCGGCGTCCGCGAGCCGCCCCGCGAGAAGGCCGACAACGAAGAGTAGGACCGGCGGGCTAGTCGCCGCCGCCCGTGGCCTCCGCGGCGTCCGCGGGATCGGCGACCGTTCCGTCGATCTCGTCGATACCGACGCGGTCACACAGGTCGTACAGCGGACAGGCCTCCGGTCCCTCCAGGCAGGCGGGTTCGCGAGCCGAACAGCACTCGCGGCCGAACTGGATCATCGCCGTGTGCCCGAAGCCGCACTTTGCCGGCGGGATCGCGGCCTCAATCGCCTCGCGGACGCCCTCGTGGTCGGCCTCCGGCGGGGCGAGCCCCATCCGTCGCGCGATCCGGTGGACGTGCGTGTCGACGGGGAAAACACCACCGCGGCCGCCGGCGAATAGCAGTACGCAGTCCGCCGTTTTCGGCCCGACACCCGTTACCGACAGCAGGGTTTCGCGAACCTCGTCGGGCTCGGCCTCGGCGACGAACGAGTCGAACGCGGCGGTCGACCCGAACTCCTCGAGGGCCCAGTCGGACGCATCCTGAATGACCGCCGACTTCCGGTTGTACAGCCCCGCCGACGCGATCGTCTCGACGAGTTCGTCGCGGTCGGCGGCGGCGAGCGTTTCCGCCAGCCGATCGGCGGGACCGTATCGGTTCATCAACGAATCGTGGGCGGGCTGGCTCGCCGTGTCGGAGGTGTTCTGTGAAAGGATCGTCCGCACGAGACATTCGAAGCCGTCGCGGCCCCCGTACGCCTTCCGCCAGTACAGCTCGCCCAGTTCGTCGACGACCGCCTCCACGCGCGAGTCGGCATCGCCGGCCGGGAACTCGTCGGTTCTGCCGCCACCGTCCGCGCCGCCGCTGATGTTTTCGGCTGGCTCGTCGGCCATACAATGTGTTGGACGGGAGCGGGCAAAAGTCCCGGCGTATGTTCCCGGGCGCCGGTCCGCCGTCCGGGCGCCCAACCGGCTCACGTTTTTATTTCTCCACGGTTAATGATCGCCATGACGTGTCCAGGCTGCGGGAACGAAACGACCAGTCGGCTGGCGATCATCGAACCCTCAGAACTTAAGGAGGATCGTGATTACTGCGCTACCTGTGACAAGTTTGTCGACGACGACGCACGGCTTCCCGACGACGGGGAGTGACGCGCGGTCGGTTCCGTCGTCCGGCAGATTAAAACGGATCGCCGCGTAATCTCGGGTATGAGCGTCGAACAGGCCTCAATCGAGGAGCTCGGCCGAGAACTCGGCGATCGGATCGCCCGCACGTCCGAGTACGAACGGTTCGAGGAGGCACGCGAAGCGGTCCAGCGCGACGACGACCTCCAGGAACGGATCGACGAGTTCGAGCGGCTCCGCGAGGAGTTCATGCAGGCGAGACGGACCGGCGACGCGACCCAATCCGACCTCCAGCGGATCGAGTCGGCACAGCAAGAGCTCCACTCGATGCCGACGATGGGGGAGTTCCTCGACGCACAGGACGAACTCACGGAGACGCTGGAGACCCTCAACGAGGCCATCTCGGAGCCGCTCGCGGTCGACTTTGGCGGCGAGGCGGGCGGCTGTTGTCAGGACTAATCCGCCCGAACGCCCGCCGTCGATTTTCACTCTCCCCGCCGTCGGTCTCTCCCCATCCCCGTCGTTTATCCCCGATAGCGACGCACTCGACCGCGTGATAGCCATCGCCGGCGGGAAAGGTGGCAGCGGGAAGACGACCACGACCGTCGGGCTTGCGCGTGCGCTCTCCCGGCGCGGCGCGCCCGCGGTCGCCGCCGACGCCGACTGGGACCTCCCAAATCTCTCGCGGCTGGCGACCGAGACCGCCGAGCCGGCCGCGGCTCCGGCCGGCGGTCCTCCGGCAAATCACCGGGGGAACTCGACGCCGGAGGGACTCACGGCCGAGCCGGGAACGACGACGATTTTGGCGGTCGCCCGCGAGGGGAACGACCCCACGGGTCGGCCAACGCTTCCTCGCGGCGATCGGTCCGCACCGACGGTGCTCGCCGCACCGGTCCGGCCGCGGGACGTCGACGCGGCGGCCGTACTCGCCGACCTCGACGACGCGGTGGCCGACGACGCGCCGGTGTTGCTCGACTGTCCGGCCGGGGCGTCGCCGGACGCGGCCGCGCCCCTCCGTGCGGCCGACCGGTCCGTGCTGGTCACGCCGCTCCGTCGGCCGGCGCTCCGTGACGCCGCGAAGACTGCCGCCATCGCTCGCCGACTCGACTGTCCGCCGCTCGGGGTCGTGGCGGTTCGGACCCGGTCGGTTCCCGACCCGCTCGCCGACCTGCTCGACTGTCCGGTGCTCGGCGGGGTCCCGCCCGCGCCGTCGCCGCCGCTCGCCGATCCGACGGTGCGGGCGGCGTACGATTCGGTCGCCCGCCGGCTCGTCGAAGCGTACGGGACCGAGCGGTGGCGGGTCGCGTGACCCGCCGAACCGGTTCGGCGGCCGGCTCGGCCGCCCGCCGTGTCTCCGCCGCCACCGACAGAGACAAACCGCAGCGGGGGCCAACGAACGATATGGAGTGGCTGCCGACGGGAATCCCGATACTGGACCGGGAACTCGACGGCGGGCTTCCGGCGGGTAGCGTCGTCGTCCTGAAGGCCGACCCGGCGAGCCAGTCGGAGCTATTCTTGAACACGTTCACCCACGTCCGGGAGACGCTGTACCTCACGACCGTGCGGTCGGCCGACGCGGTCTCCGACGCGCTCGCGGAGTCGACCGTCCAGACGGGGGATCCGATCGTCGAGTCGGTCGACGATGACCCGATCGACGGGACGCTCGACCGTCTCGAGGGGCTCCCCGACGACGGGACGTTAATCCTCGACTCCGTGGAGCCGCTCGAGGCGGCCGACCGCAACCGCTACCGGTCCTGTCTGTCGGACCTCCGCTCGCGGGTCGACGACGCCGGGTCGATAGGGGTGATCCACGCGCTCAAGCGGGGAGAACGGTCGCGGAATCGCCTCCTCACGGAGCAGGTCGCGGACGTCGTGTTCGACCTGCGAACGAGCGTCACGGGAACCGAAATCGTGAACCGACTCGCCGTCCCGAAGTTCCGCGGCGGGGCCGCGCTCGAGGAGCCGGTGAAGCTGAAACTCACCGACGTCGTCTCCGTCGACACCAGCCGGGACATCTCGTGAGCGTCGACTCGGGCCGCCAATCGGTCCCGACGTCTGCTGGGCCGCGGTGGGTTTCGGGGTCCGCGAACCGGTCACGCGCCGCGGGCCGCCGCGACGGCGAGAACGACGACGCCGACGATCACGGCGGCGGCCGCCCAGTTTCGCGGCCTGTCCCACGATCCGTACGGACCGCCCTTCCGGGAGAACATGTACGTCGCGTATACGAGGAGCGGCGCGACGGACGGGAAGGCGTCGACCGAAACGCCGGCGATGATGCTCGAGATGACGGCGATCGCGACCGTCGTTCCGCCGGCACCGGCGGCGACGACGACCTCACTGCGGGCCCGTTCGATTCCCATACTCGGGAGTCGGAACGGGGGAACTCGAAAGGATCGGTTCGGTCCGACTCTCCGTCGAACCCGTCGCGGACTTCGGTTACTCCTCGTCCAGTTCGTCGACGATCTCGTCGGTGTCGACGTCGACGTCCTCGAGGGCCTCCTCGATGTCACCGGCGTCGGCGCCACCCATGCCGCCCATCATGCCGCCGAGGCCGCCCATGCCGCCCCCCTCGATGACCTCCTCGACGACGACGCGGCCGAGATCAAGCCGGCCCATGAGGTCCTGGGCGATCTGCTGTTTCTGGAACATCCACTGCTGGTTCATCTGCATCGCTTGGGTTGCCGTCACGTAGAGGACGTCCTTCTCGACCGCCTCAGTTTCGACGACTTCCTCGCCCTCGTCGTCCTCGGTGACGGTCTCCTCCGACTCGGTGACCGTCTCGATCCGGACCTTGGGGGCCTCCTGAAGGTGCATCCCGAGCATTCCGGACGCCTTCTCCTCGCGGTCCTCGATGACTTCGAGCACCTCGTACTCGTACTCGAGGTCCTCGCCCGCGAGCGGGTGGTTGAAGTCGACCCGGGCGCGGCCGCCGATGATCGTTTCGAGATACCCCTGCTGGTTGTCGATCTGGATCTGTGCGCCGGGGTAGCGGTCGTCCTCGGGGATCTTGTCGGCCTTGACGGTCTCGACCTCCTCGGCGTCGTACTCGCCGAACGCTTCGTCGGCGGGGACGTCGACGGTCCCCTCGTCGCCGACTGACGCGCCGGTCAGGGCCTCCTCGACGGACGGGAACACGTGGCCGGCACCGATCGCGACGATCCGCGGCTCGAACTCGTACTCGTCGGTGTCGATCTGCGAATCGGCCGCGATCTCCTCGTCGGTCGTGTCGATGACGCGGTCGTCGTCCGCCGTCCGGATGGTGTACGCGAGGCGAACGAAGTCGCCGTCGGCGAGTCCATCGGATTCAGTTTCGGGGTCGGCTTCGACCTCGCCGCCGGCGTCGCCCCCGTCGTCGGTCTCGGCCGCGTCCGCCTGCTCCTGATCGCTCATAGCTAAGTATCACCCGTTACACTCTTAAGGCGCACGGTTCGTCCGAGGGTCCGGCCGGTATCGCATCAGCGACATCGTCGAGCGGCCCCCACGCTCGGACCCGTCGACTTTTGGGCCGTCCCGACGACTCGCGAGTATGTACGAGGTCGAGATCAAGGTCCCGGCCGACATCGACGCGGTCCGGGACCGGCTCCGCGACGCCGATGCCGAACGAACGGGAATGCGGCGGCAGCGCGACGTCTACTACGACGCGCCCCACCGAAATTTCGCCGAGACGGACGAGGCGCTCCGGATCCGACACGAGACGGACCCGGGTTCGGAAGCGGATCCCGACCCCGCCGCGGAAACGCGGCTCACGTATAAGGGGCCGCTCATCGACGACGACTCGAAGACGCGGACGGAACACGAGACGGGCGTGGGCGACTCCGACGCGGCCGAGGGAATCCTCTCGGGGCTCGGATTTGAACCGGCGGCGACCGTCGAGAAACGCCGCGAACGCTGGACGTTCGACGGGTTCACGGTGACTCTTGACGTCGTCGACGGCGTCGGCGAGTTCGTCGAAATCGAGCGGGCCATCGACGACCCCGACCGGATCGACGCGACCCGCGAGGCGGCGGCGACGGCGCTCGAGGCGCTGGGGCTCGACCCCACGGAACAGGTCCGGACCTCCTACCTCGGTCTACTGCTCGCGGACGACTGATAACCGGGACTCGTCCGGTGGGAGATCAGGGGGAGTCGATGCCCGAACGCCGACCCCGGAGGCCCAGGGCCCGTATCCAGCCGGCGGGCGGTGAACGCGTCCCACCCGACAGTCGGTACCGTTAACTTGTGCGCTCGAAAACGGTCGCTATGAGCGAGGAAGCGAATCCGTTCGAGAGCCTCCAAGAGCAGATAGACGACGCCGCGGTGTATCTCGACATCGACGATGGGGTCATCGACCGGTTGAAGTCCCCGGAACGGGTGTTGGAGACGAACCTGACGTTCGAGCGCGACGACGGATCCTTGAAGACGGTTCGTGCGTATCGTTCGCAGTTCAACGGGGACAGGGGACCGTACAAGGGTGGTATCCGGTATCACCCGGGCGTCACCCGTGACGAGGTGAAGGCGCTTTCGGGCTGGATGGTGTACAAGTGCGCCATCGTCGACATCCCGTACGGCGGCGGGAAGGGCGGAATCGCGGTCGACCCCGCCGATCACTCCCCGGCCGAACTGGAGGGGCTTACCCGCGCGTTCGCGACCGAACTCCGCCCGATAATCGGCGAGGACCGTGACATCCCCGCGCCCGACGTGAACACGGGTCAACGGGAGATGAACTGGATCAAAGACACCTATGAGACGCTGGAGAACACGACGGCTCCCGGCGTGATAACCGGGAAGGCCATCGACTCCGGCGGGAGTGCGGGGCGCGTCGAGGCGACCGGGCGATCGACGACTCTTGCCGCGCGCGAGACGTTCGATTGGCTCGGCCGCGAGATCGAGGGCGCGACCGTCGCCGTTCAGGGGTACGGGAACGCGGGGTCGGTCGCGGCCGCGCTCCTCGAGGACCTCGGTGCGGACGTCGTCGCCGTCTCCGACTCCAGCGGCGGGATCCACGACGGGTCCGGGTTCGACACCCGCGCGGTCAAGGCGCACAAGACCGAAACCGGCGCCGTCTCGGGGTACGGCGACGCCGAGTCGATCACGAACGACGAGCTGTTAACGTTGGACGTCGACCTCCTCGTGCCGGCGGCCCTCGAGAACGCCGTCGACGCCGACCTCGCGACCGACGTGGACGCGGACGTCATCGCCGAGGCGGCGAACGGCCCGCTCACGCCCGACGCCGACGACGTGCTCACCGAGCGTGGCGTAACGGTCGTCCCCGACGTGTTCGCGAACGCGGGGGGCGTGACGGTGTCGTACTTCGAGTGGGTTCAGAACCGGCAGCGGTTCCACTGGACCGAAGAGCGCGTCAACGAGGAGCTCGAACGGATCATCACCGACGCCTTCGAGGGGATAATCGAGACGTACGAGGCGAACGATCTCCCGAACCTTCGGACCGCCGCGTACGTCGTCGCGATCGAACGGGTCGCCGACGCCTACGAACAGGGCGGCAACTGGCCCTGATACGATCGAACGGACCGGATGAATCGAGCGGATCGGACAAAGCAGGCGAATCGAGCGGATCGAGGCTGACCTCGGTCAGACGTCGAACAGTCGCTCGGCGTCGCCCTCCTGTCGGCGGTAGATCCCGCGCCCCTTCAGCCGCGGTACCGGGTGGGTGTGGAGCGTTCCGTCGTCACCGGCATACACCAGCGGGAACACGTTCGTTCGGCGTTCGGCGACCGTGTACGAGGTCGCCGCCGAGACGACGTCGTCCGACGGATCCGGAACCACGAATGTGATGTAGCCGATCGGGGTCGTCGACTCCCGATGGTCGTCGATCCGGCCGCCGATGACGTCGCGGAACCGGTCGGCGTCCGCGACGACGTCAGACGCATCGTGGTCGCTCCCGTCAACGACGGTCGCGAAAAGCGACACCCGTCCGACCGTCGAGTCCTCGTCCCGCGTGCTCCACAGCTCGTCAACCCCGGCTTCGGTTCCCTTGACGTCGTCGAAGCCGTGTTTCCGCCGGTTCGTGGCAACCGTCTCGCGGTACCGATCGAACTCCATATCCCGTACGTAGGAGTCAGGTAATAAAAAATCATATACACTTGGGACGGAGGTAGGCGGACTTGCGGCCGAACCGCCGCCGCTTCCGTTCACTGCTCGACCAGTTTCGCGTCCGTCACCTCGATGTGACCGCGGTCCCCCTCCCACACCGTCCCGTAGGTCAGGTCGACCCGCCGGCTCATGTGCGGCCCGTCGACGACGACCGTCTCGAACTCGCCACCCTCGCCGAGCGGGTGAACCCCGTACTCCTCGCGGAGGTCGAGGAGGTCGGCGAGCGCGTCGAGGTCGTACCGTCGTCCGAGCCAGGACTCGTCGAGCCCGTAGGCGGCCACCTGAACGATCCGAACCTCGAAGCCGGCGTCGAACATGGACTCCGCGAGCGCGACGGGGTCTTCACCCCACAGGGGGGCGAACAGGTCGATCCCGAGCCGGTCGCACATCCCGCGGATCCGGTTCGTCTGGAACTCGCTTTCGACCGCCCCCGCAGTGACGCCAGCCAGGTCGAAGCCGTCGCTTGCGGCCAACTCCCGGAGCGCGGCCTCCATCGGCTCCAGTTCGGCGTCCCCCTGTTCGCCCGCGTCGTCGACGTCGGCGGCCCCGAACGCGTCCGGTTCCACGTCGTATCGCTCGACCCCGATGCTCTCGGCGGCGAGGCCCGCAAGGTGCGTTGCGGGCGTGTGATACATGTACGAGTCGCCGTCAGGATGGACGGTCAGCAGTCGCGAAACGTCGAGTCCCGTTTCGAGCGCCCGGTACAGCGCCCACGACGAGTCCTTGCCGCCCGAAAAGAGGCTGACCCAGTCCCCGGTCATACCGGGCGTAGGACGGACCGGGTTAAAACATCGCGGGAACTGACGTGAGAACGGGAACGCGGAAGCGACAAAAGGTGGGGACGCAAGAACGAGGAAAAACGGCGAAACGAGACGCGGGAGGAAGCGGCGGACGAAACACGGATCATGCCGCGCGGGCACCGACGGCGACGGTCCGCGGCAGCGACGGCCTTAATCGGAAATGAACTCGTTGTCGCGCCAGTTCACGCCGCCGTCGCCGTCGCCGGCCCCTTGCGGGCTCTCGACGACCTCGATGCTCGCGGGACGCGGCTCGCCCTCGACGATGCGGGTCGCCTCGAGCTCGCCGTCGGCCTCGGTGATCGCGGTTAGCGTTCCCTTCTCGGCGCGCGTCGCCAGCTCGCGCAGGACGAGGAACATCGGGTACTGGATCGCGGTGTTCTGAAGCACCGTCTCACGGTCACCCTTGAAGCAGGCGAACTCGACGAGTTCGGAGGGGATCTCCTCCTCTTCGTCGTCCATCCACTGCGGGCCGCCGGCCCGGGGCGGCTCCTCCTCCCAAACGCGCGTCTCCGTGACGGACGCCTTGAGCTGGGCGGTCGGGGTGTACTTGCTGATGCTCTCGTCGTCGGACAGGGCCTTGATGATGAGTGTGTTGTTTCGACGCGTAATGTCGATGTCGTCGATCTCGGTGGGGAGATCCGGGGCTTCATCGAAGTACGTCTCTACGTCTTCGAGTGGCAGTTCGAGCGTCGAATGGAGTCGGAACACGCGGCCTGTCATTGTTTACTGGGGTGGATGGTGGATCGAAGCGCTCCTCGTGTCGCCGACGGGAACGACAGCACCTACGGTCCGTACGGGACGTGGGTTTATATGGCCTGCTTTTCTAGGGACGGGATCGTCGATCACACGGTTCACTCGGCGCCGAGTTCGGCCGCCAGCTCTCCTCGTTCGTCGAGTTCCGCGAGCACGTCGCTGCCGCCGACGAACTCCCCGTCAACGTACGTCTGTGGGATCGTCTCCCACTCGCTGTGGTCCGAGAGCGCGTCACGGAACTCCGGGAGGGCCGGAAGGACGTCGACCGTCTCGAACTCCTCGACGTGCTGGCCGATCAGCTCGATCGCGCGCTTCGAGTACCCACACTGGGGCATCAGCCGGTTCCCCTTCATGAAGAGCACCACGTCGTTGTCGGTGATTGCCGCGTCGACCCGCTCGGACACCGCCTCGGGGCTCATGTCACTTTCGGGCTGAAACGTCATACTCCACCATAGACGACGCCGATTCAAATGGGTTCCGACGAACCGGATCCCCGGCGGACTTTCCTGCGGTCCAGCCCGTGGTGAACGCCGACTACTCGTGGTCGACGCTGACGACGTCGATGAGCGAGTACACGGGGACGCCGTCGATGTCGTCGTAGCCGACCTTGTCCACGAGCACGACGCAGGCGACCGGGTTGCCGCCGTGCTCGCGAATGGCGTCGATCGACTCGCGCATCGTCGTCCCCGAGGTGATGATGTCGTCGACGACGTAGCAGTCGCGGTCGCGGATGGCCGCGAAGTTCCGCGAGAACCCGCCGCCGTGGTCGGCGATGTCCCCCTCGTCCCACTGGTGTTTTGCGGGCGCGTACGTCCCGAGGTCCGTGTCGAGCTCGTTGGCGACCGCGGTCGCGAGCGGCGCGCCGGCCTTCTCGATGCCGACGGTGAGGTCGACCGCCTCACCTTCCTTCACGAGCAGGTCCGCCATCGACCTCGCGGCGTACGCCAGCCGGGCTGAGTCGCGGCCGATCGCGGACCAGTCGACGTGGATGTCCGCGGTCGACCCGGTCCCGTCCGTGCCGCCGCCGGCGTCATTTCCGCCGGCTCGCTCGACGAGCCAGCTTGCGGTCTCCCGGGAGACGTTCAGTTCGTCGGCGATCTCCCCCTTCGAGAGGCCGTGGCCGGCGAGCTCTGCCGCGCTGTCGATCAGGTCGTCAACGCTCTTCATATCTCCCGAATTCGACCGCCGTTTTAATAGTCGTGTCGTCATCGACGAAGGCGGCCTCGAACTCCTCGACCGGGTAGACGCCGGTGACGAGGTCGTCGAGGTACCCCCGCGGAAGCCGCGAGAGCGACTCGACGGCCGCCTCGAAGTGGTCGTACCCGGAGTTGACGCTCCCGACGAGTGCCTTGTTGTGGAGCACGAGCTCCCGGTGGAGTTTCCCGCCATCGATCTCGAACGTCCAGTCGCCGGGAACGCCGAGCAGGGCCGCGGCGCCGTTCGGCGCGAGCGCCTCGATACACTCGAACGCGTGTGGGGCGTGCCCGGTCGCCTCGAAGACGAAGTCGACCGCCTCGTACGCCGCCGGGATCCCGGAGACGGGCGTTTCGTTGGAGTTGATGTACGTCGCCCCGAGCGACTCGATCACGTCGATCGTGGGGTCCGGGCGGTCCCGACGACCGAGACAGTACCGTCGGTCGAAGGTGTCGCCGAGGATCGCGAGGGTGAGCAGCCCGAGCGACCCGTTCCCCAACACGACCGCGGACTCGGGCTCCCAGTGGAATGCCGAGCGACTCGCGACCGTGTGTTCGATCGCCTTCTCCGCGATCGACGCCGGCTCGACGAGGAACCCCAGTTCGACGAGCTCGCGGGGGACCGGAACGAGGTACTCCGCCGGGCTCGTGAAGTACTCCGACATGAATCCGTGGTCGCCCTCGATGCCCCGCTCGTGGTAGCGGCCGCTCGGGGCCATGTCCGGCTCCCCCCGCGCGAAGTACTCGTTTGCGCCGTTCGGCGGCCGGCGGACCGTCGGAACGACTAGATCGCCGACCTCGAACGGCGTGTCGTTGGGGTCCTCGACGACGCCTATCGCCTCGTGACCGAGAACGATGTGGTCCTCCCCCTCCGGCGTCCCGCCGTGCTCGCCGGCGATCACCTCGTGATCGGTCCCGTCGACGCCGACGCGGAGCGTCCGGATCAGCGCTTCCCCCCCGCTCGGCTCCGGTCGGGGTTTTTCCATCAGGACCGGTTCGTCCCCGTCCTCGTACACGGCGATGGCCTTCATATTCGGGCCGAGGGGCCGGGCCATCAAAAGATTTCTTTTATCGCGAGTAAACTATTCGTCGGCGGACGACGGCGGATTTTTCACTCGAGCGCACGAACTTGCTGCGCGTGTGTACCCTCACGCTGGCCTGGCGGGCCTTCGCTCGAACGCCGGTCGCGCTCGCCGCCACCCGCGATGAGTCGCCGGACCGCGGGTCGGAACCCCCGGCGATTCGCGAGGGACCGAACTGCCATCTCGCGCCGCGCGACGTCGAGGCGGGCGGGACGTGGATCGGCCTGACCGAAACCGGCCTCGTCGCCGCGATCACGAACCGCCCGCTCGACGCCGATTGGGAGGGGGAACGGTCCCGGGGACTGCTCGTCGACGACTGTCTCCGTGAGCACTCCGCGGAGGCCGCGGTCCGGACGGTCGAGCGCGAGGTCGCCGACCGCACGTACGACGGGTTCTCCCTCCTCCTTGCCGATCCCGTCGCGGCGTTCGTGATCTCGTACGACGGGGTGCCGTCGATTACGCGACTTAATCCGGGCGTCCACGTCGTCGGCAACGTCGGCGGCGTGCTCAACGGGCGGGAGCGGTTTGCGATCCCGACGGGACTCGGTTCGGACGGCGCGGAGATCGCTGACAGCGCGAGACGGGTCGCGGCCGCCGTCGTTCCGGAGCCGGGCGAGTCGGGGAGAGGCTGGCTCGACCGCGCGAGCGACGTCCTCGCGGACCACGAGTACGGAGCGTGCCGCCACGGCGACGGGTTCGGCACCCGGTCGTTCACGCGGATCCGGACCGGCCCCGATCCCGCCGTCGCCTTCGCCGACGGGCCCCCGTGTGAGACGCCGTCGGAGCCGGTTTCCGTTCCGGACGGGTTCGCGGTCGACGATCCTCGACGGGATCCTGCCGAGTGATCGGATCGGAAGCGGCGAGCGACGACTCCCGAACCGCCGACGGCACGGAAAGCCAGTTTTAAGCGAGTCGCGGGCGGGTTACTGATATGAGCGTTTCCGAGCCCGAGTCCGAGCTGTCGGCCGACGAGCGCGCCGGCCTCGAACTCATCCGCGACACCGGCGGGATCCACCAGAGCGACTTCTGGAAGGAGCTCGACGTCTCCTCACGGAAGGGGAGCCGCATCGCGGAGGCGTTACAGGAGGCCGGTCTCATCCGCCGGGAGGACGCGGTGTACAAGGGGCACAACACCTACTACCTCGAGCCGGCCCCCCGCGAGTTGAAGTTCTCGTTGTTGATGGCGGGTGACATGCTGTCGCCATTCATCGGCGAGGAGGAGATCGACCCGCAGTCGGACGCCTTCTCCCAGTGGCTGATGAACCTCGCGTACGAGGAGTACTGAGTCGCGACCGCGGAGTGTACACCAAGCCGGCGGGAACCGGCAGCGCAGCACGAACTTCGGACCCCCGGAAGACGACCCTACTACCCGATCACGCCCCGAGGAGAACGAGCATCGCGACGGCCGCCGCGAGCGTCAACACGAGCACGCTCCGGCCGATTCCGGCTCGGATCTCGACGTCGGCACCGACGCGTCGGACGACGTCCTGTGGGTCCCGCACCGCTTGAACCGTCAGGCGTGTGAGCCGGACGATGAGCCGGTCGACCGCGGCGTACAGCTCCGTGGCGCCGACCACGAGCCCGCGGGTCCCGTAGAACACCGCCGGGTTGTACAGCGAGTCGACGTCGGGGACCCGCCCCAGCTTCGAGAGCGGTCGCTTGACGACGAGGAACCCGATCAGGCCGGCGGCGGCGAGCGCCAGCCCCTCCACGACGTGGGTGGGCGTGTAGGTGACGTACGCGTGTGAGACCACGGTTTCGGTCGTCACGTCGAACGGGAGGATGGTGAACAGCGCGGCGTCGTACACCCCGTAGACGACACAGAGCGCGGCGACGGCGACCATCGCGACGCTCTGTCCGGGGTTGGCGTCGGCGACCGTCCGCTCCGCGGGCCCGTGAAGGAAGGCGTAGTACCCGAACTTGATGAACGACATGAACGTGCCGACGCCGCCGATCATGAGTAGCCACTCGAGGGTCGTCCGGCCGCCGAACGCGAGCGGGCCGTTCGCGAAGTCGTAGTGGCTGGCCGAGATCACGATCCCCTTGCTGACGAACCCGTTGAATCCGGGGAATCCGGCGATCGAGAGCGCGGCGACCGTGAACGCGCCGGCGGTGACCGGCATCTCGCGGGCGAGCCCGCCGAGCTTCTTCAAACTCTCCTCGCCGGTCCGGTAGAT
The DNA here is from genome assembly GCA_028275105.1 of Halorubrum sp. Classification (GTDB taxonomy): domain Archaea; phylum Halobacteriota; class Halobacteria; order Halobacteriales; family Haloferacaceae; genus Halorubrum. The sequence continues at coordinate 19,415 of JAQCNI010000008.1, read as the reverse complement.
CACAACGCCGGCGGTCATGAACAGAAGCCCCTTGTAGAGGATGTGGTTGAACACATGGGCGAACGCGCCGGCCTGCGAGAGCGTCGTCCCGATGCCGACGCCCGCGACCATGTACCCGACCTGCGACTGGATGTGATACGAGAGCAGCCGTCGCATGTCGTTCTGGAACAGCGCGAACGTCGCCCCGAAGACGGCCATCCCGCCGCCCATGTACGCGATGGCGACGTGGCCGTCCGGGAACGCCCGGTACATTCCGTAAACGCCGGTCTTGGTCGTGAACACACAGAGGAAGACGCTCGCGGCGATGTGGGGACGCGGGTAGGTGTCGGGGAGCCACGCGTGGAGCCCGATGAATCCCACGTTGACGCCGATCCCGATCGCCGCGAGCGCGGCCGGCAACCCGGCGGCGATCCCCGCGGTCTCCGCGCCGCCCGGCACCGACGCGAACAGGAACGTTCCCGCGTCAACGTAGTTCGCGAGGATCGCCGCCATGAACAGCGTGCCGCCGAGCCCGTGGAGCAGAGCGTACCGGAACCCGGCCCGGATCGCCGCCCCGCGGTAGTGCCACACCAACAGCGTGCTGGTGACGGCCATCAGCTCCCAGAAGAACAGCAGGGTGAGCCAGTCGCCCGCGAACACCGCGCCGAAGCTCGTCGCGACGTACGAGAGCGCGAAGGCGGTCTGGATCCCCTCGGCCTCGCTCGCGTACGAGTACAGTACGGCGACGACGCCGATGATCCCGAATATCAGCCCCATCAGCCGCGAGAACTCGTCGACGTAGAGCAGGACGGCCTCGAAGCCGAGGAACGCCGCTCGGACGTGTACCCCGGCCGGAACCGCCAACGCCCACGCGACCGTTACGCCGGCGGCGACGACGCCGAGCGCGTGTCCGGCCCGCCGGGGAAGGAACGCGACGAGGGCCGCGACCGCCAGCAGGACGATCCCCGGCGGGACCGCCGTCATCGCTCCGGTCAGCGCGCCCGTCATCAGCCCACCACCCCCGGGAGCGATCCGACGACCGTCTCAACGATCCGAAGGAAGACAATGCCCCGCGGGAGGACGCCGAGCAGCAGCGACAGGGTCGCCGCGGTCAGGATCGGGCCAAGCATGAACCACGTGCTCTCGCCGCCGCGCCAGCCGCGGGCCTCCCAGCCGCCGGCCGGCGGTCCGCCGCCGTGATGATCGTGGATGTCGGCGTAGTCGTGTGAGTCGAGGTCGGCATGGGCGGTGCCATCGTCGTCGCCGTCGCCGTCCTCACGCCCGCCGTCGGCACGGACCGTATCGCCGGCGGCCCGCCCGCCGAGCGCCGCGCCGATCAGGGGTTTTTCGTCGTGGTCCGCGGGCGACTCGAAGAACGCCTGATACACCACCGGCCAGAAGTACGCGATGTTCAGGGCACCCGAGACGAGCAGCGCGGCGGCGAAGACCAGTCCGCCGCCCTCCAGCGCGCCGATGACGAGGTACCACTTGCTGACGAACCCGGCGACGAGCGGGATCCCGGCCATGCCCGCGGCGGCGACGGCGAAGGCCCCCATCGTCAGCGGCATCCGCCGACCGATCCCCGCCATGTCGCTGATGTCATCGGTGTGGGTCTCGACGTGGATCGCGCCCGCACAGAAGAACAGCGTGAGCTTCATGAACGCGTGAGCGGGGATGTGGAGCAGTCCGCCGATGAGCGCGTTCCCCCCGAGCAGCGCCAGCCCGAGGACGATGTACGAGAGCTGGCTGATGGTTGAGTACGCCAGCCGCCGCTTGAGGTTGTCCTGACGCAACGCGATGACGCTCGCGGTCAGAAGGGTGAACGCGGCGACGGCCGCGAGCGGCGTCGCGACCCCCAACTCGGCCATCGTATCCGTACCGAACACGTCGAGGACGACCCGCGCGACCCCGAACACGCCGCTTTTCACGACCGCGACCGCGTGGAGTAGCCCGGACACCGGCGTCGGGGCGACCATCGCGTCGGGGAGCCAGGAGTGGACGGGCATCAGCGCGGCCTTCACGCCGAACCCACCCGCGAGCAGGACGAACGCGGCCCGCGCCAGCGCCGGGTCCGCCGTCGCGAGCGCCTCGATCCCGCCCGGCGTGAACGCGGTGGTCCCCGCGACGAAGTGGACGAGTGCCGTCCCGCCGAGCACCGCCACGCCGCCACCGAAGGTGTACGCGAGGTACTTCCGGCCGGCCGCGCGCGCCTCGTCGGTCTCGTCGTGCGTGACGAGCGGGTACGTCGACACCGTCAGTAGTTCATAGAAGACGAACAGGGTGAGCAGGTTCGCGCCGAACGCGACGCCGACGGCGGAGGCGAGGCTCGCGGCGAACGACGCGAAGTACCGCGTCTGTGCGTGCTCGTCCAGCCCCCGCATGTATCCGATGGAGTAGAAGCTGGTGACGATCCACAACAGGCTTGCCAGCAGCGCGAAGAGGACCCCGAGCGGGTCCGCGCGCAGCACCAGCGCGAACTCGTCGCCGAACTCGCCGATCCGGGCGACGTAGCGGGTCCCCGCGAGGACGCCGGGGACCATGCTCGCGACGACCGCGAACTTCGTCACGGCGACGACGAGAGTGATCCCCTCCCGGAGATTCGGGCGCGACTTCGCCGCGAGGATCGCGGGAATCGCGACGAGCGAGATCAGCACGGCGAACAACGGTCGGACGGAGACGAGGTCGGTCATGGATGGGGAGTTCGGTAACGGGTCATTACGCTAGCAGCGGCGGGAGCGTCGCTTCGAGCACCTGTTCGAGAACGGGAACGGCCGCGGTGAGCGCCACCGCGAGGACCGCGGCGACGACCACGACGACGACCATGGCGGTCGAGACGCGCTCGCCGCCGTCGGCCGCGACCGCCCCGTCGCCGGTCACCGAGTCGGTGAAGTAGAGCCGCTCGCCGAGCTTGGCGAAGTACGCGAGCGTCAACAGTGTGCTCGCCAGCAGGACGGCGACGATCGGCCAGACGCCGGCGTTCACGGCCCCGACGAGAATGTACCACTTGCCGACGAAGCCGACCGCGGGGGGTACCCCGACCATCCCCAGCGCCAGCACGGTGAACGCCCCGGTCGCGACAGGCGCGCGACCCCCGATCCCGGCGTACCCCTCGACGGTCGTCGCCCCCGTCTTCCGCTCGATGATCCCGGCGGCGGCGAAGAGGCCGCCCTTCATCACGGCGTGGCCGACGAGGTGGATCGTCGCGCCGACCACGGCAAGCGGCGTCGCGATGGCGAACCCGGCGATCACGAGGCCGAACTGCGAGACCGACGAGTACGCCAACATCCGTTGAATGCTCGACTGGGACACCGCGAGCGCGCTTCCGGCCACGATGCTGACGGACGCGACGCCGACCAGCGCCCACCGGGCGACCGGGACGGCGGCGAGGAAGTCGACGGTGAACACCGAGAACAGCACGCGGGCCATCGCGTACGCCGACACCGTGGACACGAGCGCGGCAATGAACGCGCTGACGCTGTCGGGCGCGTCGGCGTAGGCGTCCGGCTGCCAGGTGTGAAGCGGGAACAGCGCGACCTTCACCGCAAGCCCGCCGACGATCAGCGCGAACGACGTCACCACGAGCGTCGAGTCGTAGCCCACCGCGGCGAGTTTCTCGCTCAGATCGACCATGTTCAGGGTGCCGGTGGCCGCCAGCGCGTAGCCGACGCCGAGCAGGTACATCGACGCCCCGATGGTGCCGATGATCAGGTACTTCAGCGCCGCGACCGCCGACCGCGCCCCCGGGCCGCTCGCGACGAGCCCGTAGGCGGCCAACCCGGTGATCTCGAGGAAGACGTAGAGGTTGAACACGTCCCCGGTGACGGTCATCCCGGTCAGGCCGGCGACGAGGAGGAGGAACTGGCCGTAAAACGAGTTCGTGTGGGGACCGGCGTGATGTGCGTACGCGAGCACGCCGACCGACACGGCGCCGATGAGGACGACGACCGCTATCGTGAGCCCGTCGGCGACGAGTTCGATCCCGTACGGCGCGACGAACCCGCCGACGGCGTACCTGACGACGCCGTCGGTCCAGACGGTCACGGCGAGCGCGCCGGCGATCGCGGCGTGGACCAGCGTCGTCGCCGTCGCGACGAGCCAGCCGCCACGGTCGGCGTAGAGGCTCGCTACGAGCGGCACGGTCGCCCCGACTATCGGGACGACGACGAGCAGGACGATGAGGTGGTCAATCATGGTAGAGTTCCCTTAGGGTCTCCTCGTCGAACGTGCCGTACTCCGCGTAGATCCGGACGACGAGCGCGAGCGCGACGGCCGTCAGGCTCACCCCGACGACGATGGCGGTCAGAATGAGTACGTGGGGCAACGGGCTGACGTACGGGCCGCCGCCGTCCGTCACGACCGGGGGGTTGGCGCCGCTGCGGTACGCCAGCGTGATGAAAAAGAGGAAGATGGCCGTCTGGAACACGTTCATCCCGATCACCTTCTTCACGAGGTCGCTCGACTCGATGAGAGTGTACAGGCCGATGCCGAGCAGGACGATCACCGCGTAGTAGTTGTAATGGGTCGTCAGCAGGCTCGGGTCCAGCGTCACGCCGTCTCCCCCTCCACGGCATGCGTGAACCCGGCCGCGAGCAGGAAGAAGAGCCCGATCGCGACGCTGGCGACGATGGCGCCGATGCCCAGTTCGACCAGTTCGATGCCGTACTTGCTGGCGTGGTCGAGCAGCCGCTCGTACTCGGTGTACTGGAGGAACTGCCCGCCGAGGACGATGGCCCCGACGCCGATGCCGACGAAAGCGAGTACCCCCCCGGCCGCCAGCGCCACGACGGCCCGGACGTCAATCCACCGCCGCGTGGATTCGATCCCGTACGCGAACGCGAGCATCATCACGACCGACCCCGCGATCACCCCGCCCTGGAAGCCGCCGCCGGGCGAGTCCGCGCCATGGAACATGATGAATAGCGCGAAGGTGAGAACGAACGGTGCGACGACGCGGACGGTCGTCATGATCACCGTGGATTCGACGTACAGTCCCGGGCGGTCGTCGAACTCATCGGCTTCGGTGGGACCGTTGCCGGGTTCGGCACCGCCGCCGCCGGCACCGTCACCATCAACGTCGTCGGCGACGTCGTCGGCGCTCATGCGAACACCTCCCGCCGGAGCACCGACAGCGCGACGATGCCCGCCGCGTATACGACGACGGCCTCGCCGAGGGTGTCGAAACCGCGGTAGGCCGCGAGCACGGCCGTGACGGCGTTCCGGACGTCCGTCTGTTCGTACGCGTTCTCGAGGTAGTACGTCGTGACCTCACCGCTGGCGACCGGCGCGGTCGGGTCGCTGACCGCGGGGAGTGCGGGAACGGTCACCCCGATCAGCAGAACGAACCCGCCGACCAGCGCCACCGTCCGCCAGCGAACCGGTTCGAGAATGCGGTCGGCGTCCGGCGTGACGGTGTTCGACAGCGCCAACAAGAACAGGATCGTCATGATCCCGGCGCCGACGGCGGCCTCGGTCAGCCCGACGTCGGGTGCCTGAAGGACGAGCCAGAGGACGGAGACGCCAAGACTGTAGGCTGCGAACGCCATCACCGCGGCCAACGTGTCCTCAAGGAGGGCCGTGCCCACCGCACAGCCGACGACGAAGAGTAGTAGCGCCGCCTCGAGCAGCGTCAGCGTCATCGGTCGTCCCCCTCCTCCGTGCCGGTCGTCCACGGCTCGATTCCCTGGTCCCGTGCTGCCCGGGCGATCGCGTGTGCCGCCGTGGGGTTCGTGACGAACAGGAACACGATGAGGAACACCGACTTGACCGTCGAGAGTCCCGAGTCGAGCGTGAGCGCGGCCGCCCCCACGGCGAGGACGGTCGCCAGCGTGTCGCTCTTCGACGCCGCGTGGGCCCGGGTGTACACGTCCGGGAGCCGCACGATGCCGATGGCCGCGACCGCGCCGAAGAAGGCGCCGACGACCGCAATTCCGACGATGACCCACTCGAAGGGCGTCATAACACGTTCCCCCGTTCGACGTTGAACTTGGAGAACGCTATCGACAGCAGGAAGTTCAACAGGGCGTACACCAGCGCCACGTCGAGGAACACCGACTGCCCGAACGCGGCGGCGACCAGCGCGATGGCGATGACGGTGTTCGTCCCCGCGACGTTGACCGCGATGACCCGATCGTGGGTCGTCGGGCCGGCGTAGACGCGATACAGCGCGACGGTCGCGAACAGAACGAAGGCGGCCGCGACCGCCAGCAGCGCCGTCTCGAACTCAACCATCCTCTCCCTCCCCGGTGTCGCCACGCTCTCGCGGGGACGGGATCACCGCCGCCGCGCGGCCGTAGAACACGAACCGGACCGCCCGTTCGAGCCCGCCGTCGAAGAGGTCCTCGCGGGCGCCCTCGGTCAGCGAATGGATCTCGAACCCGTCCTCGGCGACCCTGACCGTCAGCGTCCCGGGCGTCAGGGTGATGCTGTTCGCGAGCGTCGTGACGCCCGAATCGCTCCACACCGCGGCCTGGAATCGGACGAGTTTCGGATCGATCGGAAGGTCCGGGTGGAGGACGACGTACGCGATCTGGAGGTTGGCGACCGCGATCTCCTTGAGCAGGTAGACCGCGTACAGGACGAACCGAAGGAGCCGCCCGCCGGTCCGGCGCACCGCCGCCGGTTCCCCGGAGACGACCGGCGCGAGCACGACGGACACGATCGCCGCGGTCACGAATCCGGTGAAAAAATCGAGCGGCTTCCACGTGCTCAACAGCAGATAAAACAGGTACGCGGCCCCGAATACGGTGAAGTACTTCGAAAGGGGGGCCGCGCGGGCGAGAACCGTCCGCTTGGCCTGGCGGTCGACCGATGCCTCCTCGACCGTGACGTCGCCACGGGTCAACTCGAACTCCAGCGGGCGCAACAGCGGGGCCGCTCCGCCGGGACTGTACTCCGGGTCGAGAATGATTCGCTCGACGTCCGCGTCGGCCGCGTACTCGAGTAGCGTATCGGCGTAGTCGCCGGGGCTGAACAGGTATCGGTCCACCCCGATCACGTCGGTATCGACCGTGATCGACGGTCGAATCGCCTCGGTCGCGTCCTCGTCGACCCAGAGCGCCACGCGTTCGAGGAGGTCCCTCGCGTCGCCCAGCTCCGACGGCGCGTCCGGGCTGACCGACCGCGTTCTGGTGACGACGACGAAGTGGAGTTCGACCGGCCGGTCGGCCGCCGCCGCGCTCGCCCGTTCGACGGCGTACGCGACCGTGTTCCGTAGCGTCACGGAGTCATCGACCGGCACCAACAGTCGGACGGGATCGGGGTCAGTCATTGTGGGTAGCGGTCGGCACGACGTATTTCGGGGATACGAGAGTCGTTAACCGAAGCGAACCACGGGATACGCAAAACTATTTCGAATCGGCCGATCGTCGCCGACGACCCGCCGAGAACGGTTCCGATCAGTCGTCGAGCACGGCCGCGACCTCGGTCGCGACCCGGCCGCCGAGCCCGTCCTTATCGCCGACGTACTCGTCGGTGTGGTCCGGTCCGACGACCAGCGCGCGAGTGTCGGATTTGCCCATCACGCTCGCGTCGTTGGCGACGACGAACGCGAGATTGACGCGGTCGCGGATCCGCTCCGCCTCCGAGATCATCGCCGCGTCGTCGCCCGACGTCTCGGCTTTGAACCCCACGAGCGGGAGGTCGGGGTGCTCGGCACGGACCGAGTCGAGCAGTTTCGGCGTCGGGTGAAGTTCCACCGACAGCGGCGAGCCGGAGCGGATCTTCTCGTCGACCGCGTCGGCGGTGAAGTCGGCGATGGCCGCGGCCGAGACCAGCGCGTTCGCCGTGACGGCCGCCTCGCGACAGGCCGCGATCATTTCGTCGGCGGTCTCGACCCGGACCACGTCCGCAAAGGGGACGTCGTCGCCGTCGTGGACGAGGGTCACGTCCGCGCCGCGGACGTAACAGCCCCGGGCGACCGCCCTGCCCGTCCGCCCGGACGCGCGGTTCGTCAGGATCCGGATCGGGTCGATCCGCTCCCTGGTTGCGCCCGCGGTGACGACGACGTGGGTTCCGGCGAGGGCGTCCGGCGTCGTCGCGCGGGCGACTTCGGTTACGATCGTCGACTCGGCCGCGATCTTCGCTTTCCCCTCCTCGATCCGAGGGTCGGCGAACGTCACGCCCCACGCCGACAGGGTGTCGAGCGCGGCGAGCACGCCGGGATGATCGTACATCGGTTCGTGCATCGCCGGGGCCATCACGACCGGCAGTCCGGCCCCCAGCGCCGTCGTTGCGCACGTCGTCACCGGGGTGTCGTCGATCGCGGCCGCGACCTTCCCGGCGGTGTTCGCGGTCGCGGGCGCGAGCAGGAGCACGTCGGCCCAGCCCTCCCGGCCGCAAAGTTCCACGTGCTCGACGTCGCCGGTGATCTCCGTGATGACGGGCTCGTCGGTCCCGAAGTCGACCGCCCACGGGTGAACGATGTTCGTCGCTGCGGGCGACATCACTGCGCGGACGCTTGCGCCATGACGCCGCAGTTCGTGGGCGAGTTCGACGACCTTCACGGCCGCGATGCTGCCCGAGACGCCGAGCGCGACGTTGACCCCCTCCAGCATTACCGGGACCGTTCCCGCCGCGGCGGCTTATATGGTGGCGTTCGGGTCGGGATGGGCCCGCCGACCGTCGATGGCGACGTGATACTAGAAACGTCGATGGCGACGTGATACTAGAAACGTCGATGGCGACGTGATACTAGAAAGGATCATGCGGCGGCGCGCTCCGGTGAGCGCCCCATGGGCGCGAACCCGAGCGCGAGGGATGCCGCGAGCGGTGCGAGGTGCGAGTGAAACGAGCACCTCGATTGCGAGCGGTGAAACCGCGAGCAGCGAGCGGCGAGGTTGGGGAGGCGTGAGGTGCGGTCGCGGTACTGTGCGGGTGGGACTCAAAGGGGCAATCGCGAGGGCGATGGCGGCCGACGCAAGGACCGCAAGGAGCGAACGGAGTGAGCGACTGAGGACCACAGCGAGGCCCCCGAGCCCTCGCGGTTGGGGCTTTGGCGGTGGTCACTGTGCCACCAACTGAGCCGTAGCGAGCGGGTGGGGATTTGACAATATAGATCGCACAAGATTTCCAGGCAGTACCGAACGGAAACCCCATCAGCAACCTACGAAATGAACTTCAGCAGGTCGTCGCGATTGTGGTCATGAAATCGGTCTCGAAGACACTCCTCCAACGCCCCGATGTCGTCGTGCTTCGCACAGATAGGCGCGATCGTTTCGGACCACTGTTGCCACGGCGGGAACAACCCGAGCCGGTCGCAGATCGCGTCGAGCCGGTCGTCGAGGTCGTCGATCTTGTCGGTCTTGTTCACCGCCACGATCGGGTCGGCACCGACCTCCCGGAGAAATTCGAACATCTCGACGTCGTGGGGAACGTTCCCGCGCTCCCGGTGCCGATCGATGATGTCGACCGCGCTCTTTCCGTCGACGACGACGACGCCCGCGAGGATGGTCTCGGCGTTGGCCTCGACGTATCGGATCACGTCGGTCTTGATCTCCTCGCGGCGGTCGGCCTCGACGCCCGACATGAAGCCGAACCCCGGCAGATCGGTGAACATGAACGACTCGCTCGACCAGTCGAAGTGGTTGGGCTGGCGGGTGACCCCCGGCTTGCCGCCGGTCGAGAAGTCGTGGCCGGTCAGCCCGCGCATCACGGTCGACTTGCCGACGTTCGACCGGCCGACGAGGACGACCTCGGCGTCGCGGTCCGGGCGGTCTTCGAACATACCCGGACGTGGATCCCCCACGGGGTTAAACGGCGCGTCGGATCCCCGCCGCGGACGCGCGTCACCCCGGGGCGTCGCCGCCGGTCCCCGGCACCCCCGCATCGATCCGGTCGCTCTCGGCCGCGAACGCCGAGCCGAACATCCGGAACACCGCTACCTGTCCGTAAAACTGGACGAACGGGACGAGCACCAAGCCGACCACGGTAACCGCGAGAACGGCGGTCACGACCCAGAGTAGGAGTGACACGACGAGCGGCATGAGCACCGAGACGAAATACGCGCTACTGAGAAGCGTCGGCTTCAGGCGCGCCACATCGAAGGCGGCGCCGACGTCGCCGCTCACCGCGTACGCCGTCAACGCCGCCGGGACCGCGTAGTAGACGAGCAACAACACCGGCAGGAACCCGAGAGCCATCAGGACCCCGACGACGCCGACGAACGCCCCGGCGTCGCCGCCGATCGCTCCGCCGGTCCCGAACACGACGAGGACCGCGACCGCGTACACGACGACCGGGAGAACCGTGTACGCAAGGGCGATGAGGGTCCCGACGATACCCGTCACGAGGAGGTCGCCCCAGTCGATGAACTCCGGCGGGACATCGGCACCGGACACGGTGGTTTCGAGCACCCGAACGAGGTACCCGAGCACGACGATCCCCGGGAGCACCAACACCGAGAGAAACCCCAACACGCCGCCGATCACGATGCGCCCCACCCAGTCTCCGCGGACCGGATACGAGAGTCCGTCCTTGAGCATACCCGGTAGTTCCGTCGATGGAGTATAAACCCCGGAGAACGGGCCGACCGTCCCGGATGGCTCGATCGACCGGTCCCGCCGCCGACCCGTTCACCCGGTGGCCGGGCCGACGACGCGTATGGATAAACAGGCGCTTCGCGAGGCCGTCCGGGGCGACCTCGAATCGCGCGGAATCGCGCGAAATCGCGCGGCCACCCCCGACGCGCCCCAACTGCCGGTCCGGCGGGCAACGTTGCGCGCGGACAAAATTCTCCGTGTGGCTCCATGTGGCTAACCCGCGGCTGCGTGACCCGGACCCGCATGACGTCCCGCTCGACCTCATCGTGACCCCCGAGCGCGCGCCGGAGGGGACCGGAACGTAGACGGCATCGAATGCCGGATCCGACATCGATATCGGCTTCCGTCGATCAGTTTCGGATCCAATAGTGCTCGCCGAGAACCTCGTGTTCGTCTTCGCCGCCGGACTCCTCACGGCGCTCGCGACGGGACTCGGGGCGATTCCGTTCTTCTTCTTCGACAGCATCAGCGATCGGGGGAACGTCGTCCTCTGGGGTATCTCCTCGGGGATCATGGTGACCGCATCGCTGTTCGGTCTGATCGAGGAGGGGTTGGCCGAGGGGACCATCCCGGAGGTCGCGCTCGGGATGCTCGTCGGCGTCGCGCTCGTCGTGCTCGCCCACGAAGTCCTCGTCGACGCCGAGGTCGACCCGCGCGAGTACGAGGAGGCGGACTTCACGAAACTCGTCCTGATCCTCGGCGTGTTGACCGTCCATAGCTTCCCTGAGGGCGTCGCCGTCGGAGTGTCGTTCGCGGACATCGGGCTCGAGGGTGGAATCTCGATCCTCGGCGCCACCGTGCCCGCGCTTGCGGTGTTCATGACCATCGCGATCTCGATCCACAACGTGCCGGAGGGGACGGCGATCTCGATCCCGTTGCGGGCGATGGACGTCTCCGAGCCGCGGATGGTGTGGTGGGCGGTGTTCTCGAGTCTCCCGCAGCCGATCGGGGCCGTGCTCGCGTTCGCGTTCGTTCGAGTTGCGCGCGAGTTCCTCCCGTTCGGCTTCGGCTTCGCCGCCGGCGCGATGATCTACCTCGTGGTGAGCGAGTTCATCCCCGAGGCGCTTGACGCCGGCGGCGCACTGCCGAACGGCGGCAAGCCGGAGCTCGCGGGCGGGATCCTGCTCGGGACCCTCGCCATGCTTCCCCTCGCGTTCATCTGAGTGTCCGCGTTCGTCGGTGCGGACTGAGCCTCCAGCTGCCGCTGGCTGCCACCGCTGCCGCGGCCGACGAATACAACCCCCACGCCGTCGAACGGTGGCCATGGCCGAACTCCCCTTGGAACACGTCCACGTCGCGCCCGACGGCGACTCGGCGAACGCACCCGACGATCCGGCGAGCGCGCCGGCGGTTTTCGTCCTTCACGGTCGCGGGGCCGACGAGGAGGATCTGTTGTCGGTCGCGAACGCGCTTCCGGACGACCTCCACGTCGTTAGCCTCCGTGCCCCGGACCGACTCCAGGGCGGGTACACGTGGTACGAACTCGACCTCTCCGGCGGCGGCCTCCACGAGAGTCAACCGCACGCGGCGGACTTCCGCCGGAGCCTCGACCGCATCGTCGAGAGCGTCGAGGCCGCGGTCGAGGCGTACGACCTCGATGCCGATCGCCTCGGCCTGCTCGGCTTCAGTCAGGGCGCGATCACGAGCCTCGCGGCCGTGTTGGAGTCGCCCGAGCGCTACGCGTGGGTCGTCGCGCTCCACGGCTACCTCCCCGACTCGCACGCCGACCTTGACCCGGATGGGATCGCGGGGAAACCCGTGTTCGTCGGCGCCGGCACCGGGGATCGAGTGATCCCCGAATCCCGATCGGCGGCCGCGGCCGAGCGGCTCTCCGCCGTCGGCGCCGACGTTACGCACGAAACCTACCCCGTCGGCCACGGGATCGACGAGGCCGAGTTGACCGACGTCGTCGCGTTCGTCGAAACGTATCGATAGCGGGACCGGATCGGCGCACTCGGTAGCGACGAATCCGGTCGAGCCGTGGAGAGTTCGGGCTATTCGGCCGTTCCGGCTCCGGCGTCGAACGGCTCGGTACACCAGTGACAGAAGTCGATATCCGGGTCCGTCTCCCGTCCGCAGTGGGGACACTCGAGCACCGCGGCCGGATCCCCCGCGTTCCCCGGTTCGTCCGCGCCGACCGCCGGGCCGGCCGGGCTGCGGTCGTCCTCGCGCGTGCCGTCCGGGCTGCGGTCGTCCTCGCGCGTGCCGTCCGGGCTGCGGTCGTCCTCGCGCGCGCCGGCCCCGCCCCCGGTCGAACGAGCACGCATCCGTCGTTCGTACTCCCGGTTGTTGCGGACGGCGATGACGTAGGCGTCGACGACGCTGCCGGCGCCGACGATCAACGCCGGCAGGACGTCGGCCAGCGGCGGGGGTTCACGCGCCAGGAGCTGGTCGATCGCCGCGTCCGGTACGAGGAGGACGAGGGTCGCCGTGATCCCCACGTACCAGCCGAGCGCGCGCCCCCACCGCCGGAGGTACGCGTGCCCGAGGCCGGGTATCAGGAGCGCTAGCACCACGGCGAGCCACGGTCGCCGTCGACTGATCTCGCTCATGTTCGGGCGGTACGAACTCCGACGGTGAGTACTTACCGCCCTCCGAGTGTTTATGTCCGCGACCGACCGAACGATGGTATGTTCGGCTTCCCGACGAGCGAGCTTCTTCCCGGGATACGCGCCGCGCTGTTCGGCGTGGCGTTCTGGAGCTCCGGGTTCCTGGTGGCGTACTACCTCTACAAGCGGTGGCGCGGCGACGGTCCGCGCGCCGACGATGCCGGCGACGACTGACGGACGGCGTCCACGCGACTCCCGTTCCGGTTCGTTCACCTTTTTCACCGCGCCCCGCGGACGGCCGGTATGCCCCGGACTGCGCTCGTGATCGGCGGTACGCGGTTCATCGGCCGACACACCGTCGTGGAGCTTCTCGATCACGACTACGAGGTCGCGATCCTCAATCGCGGGACCCACGAGAACCCGTTCGCGGCCGACGACCGCGTCAGCCACGTCGAGGGCGACCGCACGAACGAACGGGCGCTCCGGACCGCCCGACTCTCCGTCAAGCCCGACGTCGTGATCGACTGTGTGGCCTATCACCCGGCGGACGTCGAGACGGCGACCGACGTGTTCGCCGACGTCGACGGTTACGTGTACATCTCCTCGGGGGCCGCGTACGCGACCGAGGAGATACCGAAACGCGAGGGCGAGACGCCCCTCCGGTCGTGTACCCCCGAGCAGGCGACCGACGACGGGGACGCCACGTACGGGAACCGGAAGGCCGCGGGCGACCGCGCGATGTTTTCGGCCGCGGAGGAGGGGGTGAACGCGATGTCCATCCGGCCGTGTATCGTGTACGGCCCACACGACTATACCGAGCGGTTCGACTACTGGATCGACCGCGTCCTGTCGTACGACCGGGTGGTGATCCCCGGCGACGGCGACAACGTCTGGCACCGGGCGTACGTCGAGGACGTCGCTCGGGCGCTCCGGATCGTCGCCGAGCACGGCGATCCGGGCGCGGCGTACAACGTCGGCGACCGGCGGGCGGTCACCCTCTCCGAGATGGTGGAGATGATCGCGGACGTCGCCGACACGGAGTGTACGCCGGTCCCCGCGGGGCCGGACGCCCTCGCGGCCGGCGACCTCGAACCGGACGACTTCATTCTGTATCGGGAGTTTCCGCACCTGCTCGATACCTGCGCGCTCGCCGACCTCGGGTGGGACTCGACGCCCGTCGAGGAGGCGATGGCCCGGTCCGTCGCGGACCATCGGGAATCCGACCGTGACGGCGGCGAGTGGGACCCCGGTCGCGAGGCCGAGGAGCGCGTGTTGGGCGTCAAGGAGACGCGCTGATCGGCAGGCCGGACGACGGGGACGGCAGGACGGGCAACCGGGACGACGAAACGGGTCGACGAGTTCCGCTCAGTACGCCGCGTCCCAGCGCGACGGCTGCCGGCGGTTGTCACAGTCGAGACACTCGACGGCATCCATCGTGTCGATGGCGACGTTCGTCCCCTCACAGTTCCCGCAGAAGTAGCCGTATCGGTTCTCGTGGCCCGCGTCGTCATACGCGGCGTAAAACGGCGCCGCCGACCCCCGATCCCCGGTGGAGAAGTCGACGTACACGGTCTCCCCGTCGCTCGTCTCGTACACCCCCTCTCGCAGGACGTCGTCGTGGTCGATCTGCTTGCGGTAGTGCCGCTGATCGAACTGCTCAGTGTCGACCTCGACGACGCGCTCGCCGGACGGTTCGTACCCTTCACGCTCGTAGAACACGCCTCCGGCCTCGTTGTCGACGAGCACCCGCCCCTCGATGCTGTCGGCGTCGCGGTCGCGGAGCGCCGACTCGAGGCGTTCCAGCAGCGCGGAGCCGATCCCCCGCTCACGGTGGTCGGGGTGGACGTGGATCCAGTCTATCTCACCGACCCGCACCCGGCGGTCGACCACGTAGCCCTCGGCGAACGCGACGACCGCGTCGTCGACGACGGCCACCGGGAACACGGTGTCCGGGTCGGTCACCGCCTCGTCGACGTCGTCCGCGGCGTACCACTTCTCGACGGCGTCGGCGAGGCGCGTCTCGTCGAGCACGTGGCCGTACGAGGCAGTAAGCGATTTGCGGGCTACTTTGCGGATCGATTCCACGTCGGCGGCGGTTGCGGGCCGGAGATTCATGACCCATGCTACTACCGCGAGTAGCAAAAGTTCCCCGCCGAAGCGTGGCCCCCGGTCCGGGGCCCGCCGGACACGGGTGGCCCGGGTCGTGCCGGAAGTTCAAAGTCCTCGGCCGGCGACGATCATGTATGGAATTGGATGAGACGGACCGGGACATCCTCCGGATCCTCCAGGCCGACGCGCGGACCCCGTTCTCGGAGATCGCGCGCCGGATCGACATGTCGAGTGCGACGGTTCACGACCGGGTCGGCCGGCTGGAGGACGAGGGGGTCATCGAGGGATACCACGCGTCCATCGACCCCAAGGCCGTCGGATACGGCGTCAGCGCGCTCGTCGGGCTCCGGGTCGAGCAGGGGCGCGAGGAGGACGCACTCGACAGTCTCCGGGCGATCGATGGCGTGACCGCGATCCACCTGACGACCGGCGAGTGGGACGTGATCCTCCGGGTCGCCGCCGCGGACACCGGTCGTCTCCGGGAGCTAATGTTCGAGCGGGTCGCGAACATGGACGGGTTCTCCCGGTCACAGACGATGATCGTCCTCGGGACCGACTACGAGGAACCGGGACCGCCGGTGTGAGCTACCCTGCCCTACCGCGCTCGGGGCTACCCGCCCCTCGCTTGTTGAGGACGGGGGCTTAGTGCCTGTGTTCAGCTAATCGCGGCGGTTGGTGGGGTCGATGCGGAGTCGATGCGGAGTTGATGCGGAGTCGATGCGGAGTTGATGCGGGGCCGGTGCGCGGGACCGGTTCGGAGGGGCACGACACGTCCCCCACGCCCCGTCCAGGACCGGAACGCTCAACCCGCGAACCCACTGAACGTGAGCCATGAGTACATGGGTGGCGGACCGGTTCGGACTCTCCCCGGAGCGCGCGTGGGGGGCGGCGGTCGCCGCCATCACCGGGCTCCTCGTCGTCGGATCGATCGTTTTTCCACGGGTCGTGTACGACCGGTTCCTCTGGCGGTACTTCTGGGGGCCGGTCGTGGCCGACGGACGGGGCGCAGAGTGCGCGGTCCGTGCCGGCGGCGAGACGACGTTGGTGACGAGCGCCGAGGCCTGTGCGGAGGCGGCCGCAGCCGGCAAGGTCGTCGCGTCCCCGGGGTACACGACCTTTTCGACGGTGAGTTACATCGTCATCCTTCTGGGGATGTTGATCGGCGTGCTGTTCCTGCTCCGGCGGCTACGGATCGGCGAGGAGTACCGGTTCTTCTACGCGCTGTTCCCGTTCGTCCTCTTCGGCGGCGCGTTGCGCACCGTCGAGGACGCCGGGGTTGCGGCGATGGACGCCGGCACCGAGCCGCTGATCGCGTTCCCGTGGAGCGCGCTGATCATCAGCCCGTTCATCTACTTCACCGTGTTCGGCGTGACGCTCGTCTGTGTGCTCGCCGCGTACGCGGCCGCGGACCGGGGGATCGTCGACGACTACGCGACGCCGCTGTTCGGGGCCGGAACCGCCGTGTTGCTCCTCGCGGTCGGCTACTTGGGGTTCCTGGCGGCCACGACCGACTACGTGGATTTCTACCCGCAGGTGGCCACGCTGGTGCTCGTGCTCGCGACCGCCGCCGCCGCGGCGACGTGGAAACTGATCGAGGCGTTCGAGCCGTCGATCAACCGGGGAACCGGGGTCGCCGGGCTCGTGATCATCTGGGGACACGCGGTTGACGGCGTCGCCAACGTGATCGGGCTCGACTGGATGCCGGCGCTGACCGGGACGCCGGACCTCTTCCCGAAACACGTCGTCAACGAGCTGGTGGTGAACCTGACCGGTCGGTTCCTTCCGGCGTCAATCGCGGCGATCACCGGCGACGCGTGGCCCTTCCTCCTCGTCAAGCTCGTCGCGGCCACGTTCGTCGTGTGGGTATTCAACGGGGAACTGTTCGAGGAGTCGCCGCGCTACACGTTGTTGTTGCTCCTCACCGTGCTCGCCGTCGGGCTTGGGCCCGGGACGCGGGACATGCTGCGGGCGACGTTCGGGGTTTAAGGGGGAGTGAGGCTGGGTCCCGAGATTTTTCGTGGTGAACGCCGGTTGGGGTTAAATTGCTCCGGGATACGTCGCTGACGCGGAGACCGTCCACAAAGCCCCAGCCGCGACGACTCACGGCATCGCCGTTCGCCAGTCGAGGGCTCCCTTCAGTCGCCCTCGCACGACTCGCGCGACTCGCTGCGCGTCTCGTCGCTCGCGTTACTCGCTCCTGCGGTCCTTGCTACGCCGTGCTTCGCCCCTCCGGGAGACTTCGTCTCCCGTGCCCCCGCTCGCTCCGCTCGCGGGGATCACGGCTGCCCCTTTGAGCCCCACCCCGACAGCCCCGCAACCGCAGCCTCACGCCTCCCCAACCTCGCCGCTCACTGCTCGCGGTTTCACCGCTCGCAATCGAGGTGCTCGTTTCACTCGCACCTCGCACCGCTCGCGGCATCCCTCGCGCTCGGATTCGCGCCCGCCGGGCGCTCATCGGAGTGCGCCGACCGGATGTGGGTGAGTGTCATACAAGCCTTCTCATACTCACACGGGAATCACTCAGTACAGCCGAAGGAATGGTCGAGCCGACGTGCGGTGGCGCGCTCCGGTGAGTGCCCGGCGGGCACGAACCGAGCGCGAGGGAGTCGTAAGCGACGTGGGCGACCGAAGGGAGCCCACGAGCGAGCGACGAGGCTGGGGAGGCGTGAGGCTGCGGTGCTGTGCGGTCAGGGTGGGACCCAAAGGGGCAGCCGCGAGGGCGACGCTTGACGACGTAAGCACCGCAGTGAGCGAGTGAAGCGAGCGAACGAGGAGCGCAACGAGTCACGCGAGCCGTGCGAGGGCGACTGAAGGGAGCCCTTGACCGGCGAACGGCGAAGCCGTGAGTCGTCGCGGCTGGGGCTTTGTGGGTGTTCTCTGCGTCAACAACGACATCGTAGCGAGCGGCTGGGGCTTTGTGGGTGTTCTCTGCGTCAACAACGACATCGTAGCGAGCGGCTGGGGCTCTGGCGGTGGTCACCCCGATAGCAATGACCCCGTAGTGACCAAGTCGACTACATTCAACACGATTGATCTATCCGCACGCAATCCGTAAACTACCCTACCCTACTTCGCTCACCTCATACGGGGTTCGCTCGTTGAGGGTAGGGCTTTGATGTGGACTCCCGGCAATCAGTCGCCAGCAAGAGGCTGGTGACTCTCACCGTTCAACGTCACCAGAACGCAGAGCGTTCTGGTTGGCTCACGAGAGCTCTGCTCTCGTGAACGTCCCACCATTCACACGCACGTCTACTTGTGCGTCTCCGCTCCCCGACTTGGGCGAGGAACGGAGTTTGTGTTGTCGCTTCCGAGCGTACCGCACGCCAATATTCTTTGCGGCGTTGTAATCCGCGTTCACTTCATACCCACACTTCTGGCACTTGAAGTGTTCG
Organism: Halorubrum sp.; assembly: GCA_028275105.1. Taxonomy (GTDB): domain Archaea; phylum Halobacteriota; class Halobacteria; order Halobacteriales; family Haloferacaceae; genus Halorubrum. The sequence continues at coordinate 851 of JAQCNI010000008.1, read as the reverse complement.
TCGTGGCGGTTGCCGTCGTGCGTAAAGCCACAGTCCGTCCGAGAACAGCGTTGGGATGTGTGGGTCGGCTCGACCTGCTCCACGGAGACTCCCTGTTCAGGGGCTTTGTAGGAGACATACTCAAACAGGCGTCGGAACGCCCAGACGTGGTGCCACTTCGCGTGTGGAAGCCGATCTCGAATGTCGCTCAAGTCCTCGAACGCGATTACGTCGCAGTCGTGTTCGACGGCTTCCGAAACGATCTCGTTGGCAACCGTGTGGATGTATTGCTTCCGCCAGGCTTCTTCACGCTTTCCGAGGCGAAGAAGCGCGTTGTGTGCGGCCTGCGTGCCGCGTTGTTGCATCTCACCACGCCGCTTCTCGAACTCACGACACCAGTGGTCGTAGTCGTCCCCCTGCCAAAACGTGCCGGTTGAGGACACAGCAAGGCTGTTGACGCCGAGGTCGATACCGAGGACCGTTTGATCGGAGTGCCCGGTATCTTCCGAAACCCCATCGTCACGGTCTGTCCGCCGCGTCGAAATGTTGAGGTAGAACTCGTCAGTGGCCGCGTCGTACCGAAGCGTACTCTCGCGGAGCTCGTAGTTCTCGGAGAGTACGTACCGCTCGTAGGGCGTCGGACTGTCTGCCGGGAGAACGAACGACGGTTCGACTCGGCCCTCAACAGTTGCCAGCGACACCTTGTTCCGGTAGAAGGTCGCGCTCCGCGTGTCGTAGTCCATCGTTTCAGCGGTGAACGTCGGTTGAGAGACGCGCTGTCCCTTTTTCCACCGTTCGACACACGCTTTGACGGCTTCGACAGCGCGTTTGATAGCGGCTTGGACAAGTTGGGCCTGGAGGTCTGTCTCCTC
>JAQCNI010000006.1 GCA_028275105.1 Halorubrum sp. | reverse complement strand
GAGCTCCGCGACGACGGTCGTCTTTCCGGAGTTCGAGGGTCCGACGACGCCGAGCATTTTCATACGCTCACTCGTTCGTAGATCGATAAAAACACCATTACGCTTCGTCATCGACACTGAGTCAATCGGTCCACTCGGAGGGATCAGAGACGGTCTCTCGCGAAGTCAGTCCGAGTGGACGTTCGTCGTTGCAGGTGATTTTCCACTCGTCACCCACCAACTCCTCACAGCGCTTTCCGCCAGAGAGGGGGACAACGCAGTTGTTCCGACGGCCAGTGGAGGACAACCGCAAGCGCTCTGTGGACGATACAGGACGGCACCGACACTGGATGCGGCCCGATCACTCCTCGAGGCCGGCGAGCGACGGCCAATGGAACTCCTCACCCGACTGGACACGACGACGATCGATATTCAGGAACCTCCCACTATCGTTCAGGACCAGCTCGTGAACGTCAACACCCCTGCGGATCTACGGCACATCGATCAGCGAACGCGCGATCGCTGACCCATCACGTTCGGCCGAGCGCCTCTACGAGCGCCTCCGCACGCTGCGTCGCCGAGTAGCTCCGCAAGCATCGGCGGCATGCTGCCGATCGCGCACTCGCTCACCGAGGTGGGGATCCCGATCGGGACGGTGATCGCGTTCGTCATCGGCGGCGCGGGAATCAGCATCCCGAATCGCATCCCGTCGAACGCCCGTTCGAACGGCGGCTGCTCGCGATCGACGCGACGACGTCGTGACGATCGGGATCACGGCTTCGGCGTGTCGTTCAACACCGTCCTCGCCGGCCTGCTTTGAGCCGGCGCGACGCCAGTCTCACAGCGACCGCGAGCCGTCGAGCGCGACGAGGATGGCGTTCGCGCGCGGCGTGGCCCGGTACATCCGCCACTTGCCTTCCTTCCGGCGCGTGACGAGGCCGGCGTCGGTGAGCTTCGAGAGGGCGTGGCTGATCGCGCTGTCGCTCACGTCCAGCAGCGGTGAGAGCTCACAGACGCACAGTTCGTCATCGTCGGCCGCGTGGAGCATCCGGACGATCTTGTACCGCGTCTCGTTTCCGAGCGCCGACAGTAGCTCGACGTCACCGGCAAGATCCGACCCGCCGGCAGCCTCGTTCAGTTCCTCCAGTTCCGCCAGTCGCTCGGACAGGTCCTCGTCGGTACAGGAGCCGCACTCGTCGACGACGTACCGCCGCAGGCGATCGGTCGATGACATACGGCATAATTGAACTGATGTGTGATTAAGCGTTATGGAGTACCGTCTCGATGGGCGCCCCCGTTACCGAAAACGATATAGTAATTGCTCATCCAATTAGTCGCATGAGGGACGAGAATGCTCCGGCGAGCGTCCGCCGGCCGACGACGAGCACGATGGCAAGTCTGAGCAGCGGTCCGGCCGAATGCGCCGTCCCGAAGGCGGGGTGTCCGGTGTGACCGAGTCCTACAAACGGGTCAATTACACCGACATTGAGCCCGTCTCGGGCGCGATGCGGCCGCTCACCGACTCGCTCGACAGCGAGCAGGTCGGCGTGTCGATCGCGCGCTGTGAGCCCGGTTGGCGGAACAAGCCGCACGACCACGCTGCGGAGGATCACGAGGAGATTTACGTCCTCTTAGAGGGGGACGCCACCGTGATTATCGACGACGAATCCGTCGAACTTGAGGCCGGCGACGCGGTCTGGATCCCGCCGACTGCGACGCGTCAGATACGGAACGGCGACGACGAAAGCGCGTTCGTCCTCGTGAGTGCCCCGGCGTCGCAGTGTCGAACCGCGACGTGTGCCGACGAACCGGGATCGTGGGCCACTACCGGATTCATCGGGTGATCGCGACTCTCGGCCGTCCCGGGTGCGCAACGACGCGACCGACACGAAGACATCCGACCGAAGGGCTTATGATTGTCTGAGAGTTTGTTCAATTGAATCGGGCACAGCGGACACGGGACGGCCTGTCCTGCTGTGAACGATAGATCAGACGTTCGACGACGATCCGACTCCACGCAATGACCGAACTCACACTCTACGAAGAAGCGATGTGTTGCTCCACCGGCGTCTGCGGTCCCGACCCCGACGACGAACTCGTCGAGGTCAGTGCGGCGCTCGACCAACTCGAGGACGCGATCGACGACCTTGACGTGAATCGAGCGAACATGCAACACAACATCGACCAGTTCCTCGAAACGCAGCGAATCTACGACCGCGTACAGGAGGACGGGCCGTCGATTCTCCCAATTACGGTCGTCGACGACGAGATCGTCGCCGAGGGGGAGTACCTCTCGTACGACGAACTGACTGCCGCCATTGGCGAGAGCGCTACGGCGCAGGAGGCCTAACGAATGTCACGAACACGGCACCCGAACGAGACGAGCGCGCGAGAGATCGTTGAACCGAGCGGCGATGACACCGAGTTCGTCTTCTTCAGCGGGAAGGGCGGCGTCGGGAAGAGCACGGTGAGCTGTGCGACAGCGACGTGGCTCGCGGACAAGGACTACGAGACGCTGCTCGTGACCACCGACCCCGCACCAAACCTCTCGGACATCTTCGGGCAGGCGATCAGCCACGAGGCCACCGCGATCGACGGGATCGAGAACCTCTCGGCGATCGAGATCGACCCCGATACGGCCGCGGAGGAGTACCGGCAGGAGACGATCGAGCCGATGCGGGAACTGCTCGGCGACGAGGAGATACGGACCGTCGAAGAGCAGCTCAACAGCCCCTGCGTCGAGGAGATCGCCGCCTTCGACAACTTCGTCGACTTCATGGACAGCCCGGAGTACGACGCCGTCGTCTTCGACACGGCGCCGACGGGCCACACGATCCGGCTGATGGAGCTCCCCTCCGACTGGAACGCCGAACTCGAGAAGGGCGGCTCGACGTGTATCGGCCCGGCGGCCTCGATGGAGGACAAAAAGCAGGACTACGAGCGCGCGATCGACACGCTTCAAGACGACGAGCGGACCTCGTTCGCGTTCGTCGGTAAGCCCGAGGACTCCTCGATCGACGAGATCGAACGCAGCGCGAGCGACCTCGCCGACCTCGGGATCGAGTCGCAGCTGTTGATCCTCAACGGCTACCTCCCGGAGTCGGTGTGTGAAGATCCCTTCTTCGAGGGCAAACGCGCCGACGAACGGGCCGTCATCGAGCGCGCCCGCACGGAGTCCGACGCCGACGCGACGGCGACGTACCCGCTCCAGCCCGGCGAGATCGCCGGGCTTGATCTGCTTGCGGACGTCGGGGGGGTCCTCTACGATGGCGCGGAAGCAACCGTCGAGGTCGGCTCGGCCACCGACGTCGATACCGACCAGTCGGTCGACGTCGAGGCGCTGGCCGACCCGGCGTCGGTCGCCGAGCAGCTGACGCCGAGAGACGACGAGACGCGGTACCTGTTCTTCACCGGGAAAGGCGGCGTCGGCAAGAGTACCGTCGCGGCGACGTCGGCGACGAAGCTCGCGGAGGCCGGCTACGAGACGCTCGTCGTCACGACGGACCCGGCAGCCCACTTGGAAGACATCTTCGGCGAGCCGGTCGGTCACGAGCCCACCTCGGTGAGCCGGACGAACCTCGACGCGGCCCGCATCGACCAAGAGAAGGCCCTCGAAGAGTACCGAGAGCAGGTCCTTGATCACGTCACGGCGATGTACGAGGACAAGGACGACACGCAGATCGACGTTGAGGCCGCGATCTCGAACGTCGAGGAGGAGCTGGAATCGCCGTGTGCCGAAGAGATGGCCGCACTCGAGAAGTTCGTGAGCTACTTCGACGAGGACGGCTACGACGTCGTCGTCTTCGACACGGCCCCCACGGGTCACACGCTTCGGCTGCTCGAACTCCCCTCCGACTGGAAGGGGTTCATGGACCTCGGCTCGCTGACGAAGGGCGCCGCGCCCGCGAAGGGCGACCAGTACGACGAGGTCATCGAGACGATGAAGGACCCCGAGCGGAGCTCCTTCGCGTTCGTGATGTATCCGGAGTACACGCCGATGATGGAGGCGTATCGCGCGGCCGCGGATCTCAATGACCAGGTCGGCATCGAGACGGCGTTCGTCGTCGCGAACTACCTCCTCCCCGAGGAGTACGGCGACAACGCCTTCTTCGCGAATCGGCGGGCACAACAGGAGAAGTACCTTGGCGAGATCAAGAATCGCTTCGAGACCCCGATGATGCTCGCGCCGCTGCGCCGGGACGAGCCGATCGGACTCGCGGAGCTAAGCGCGTTCGGCGACGAAATTACGGGCCTGTCCGAGGTCCGCAGTAAGGAGGTGACCATTCAATGAGCCAGCAGGTGTCCAACGAACAAGCGGTTGAGGAACGGCTTCGGACGTTCATCGACGCGGTCAACGAGTCCGAACCCTACGAAGAGTTCGTGGCGGCCAACGACCGCCTCGAAGCAGACTCCGAGGCGATGGCGCTGATACGGGAGTATCAGCAGAAACGGCGGCAGATGCAGCAGGGTGGCTTCGACGACTCCGTGATGAGCGAGCTTCAGGAGCTCCGGGAGGAAATGAACGACAACGAGACGATACGGGCACAACGGGAGGCCCGAGAGGCGCTCATCTCCCTGCTCCAAGACACCAACGAGGTCATCAGCGAGCAGATCGGTCGCGAGTTCGCGCAGTCAACCGGAGGTGGGTGCTGTTGAGCACGACGGATGATACCGTGTTGGAGGCGGCCGAGGCCCTCGGCGAGGAGCTCGCCGCGGCGGAAGCCGATGCCTCGGAGTTCCAATTCTCCACGTTGCTGCTACAGTGTAACGAGGCGATCACCGAGCGGACCGACGTCAAGTACGGCCAGGCCTGTGGTGCGGGCGGAGACTGCTAATACCGGCTAGCTTCGGACGCTTGCGTCCGCCCACCTCCGTAACGCCTACCACTCGCGGCGACGAGGGACCGGTATGAACGCACGCGAGCTGCTGGTCGACGACGTGCGGACGGTCTCGCCGGACGACGACGTTTCCGACGTGTTCCGGACGTTCGCCCGACACCCGTTTTCAGGGTTCCCGGTCGTCGACGACGCGGACCGCGTCGTCGGCGTGGTCACCGAGTCGGACCTCGTCGACCTGTTCGAGCCCGAGGAGGAGACGCTGTGGATCCCGATCGGACTCCCGCCGTTCGTCGACACGCTTACCTATCAGGTGAAGCCGCCGTGGGCGGACATCGACCTCGGCGTCGACCTCGTCCGCAACGCCGGCCGCCCCGTCCGCGAGGTGATGACCGCCGACCCCGCGACCGTCACCGCCGACGCCGACGTCGACGATGTCCTCCGGCTCCTCTCGGGCGACGACCCGAACATCAACCGTCTGCCCGTCGTCGACGACGAGGGGGTCCTCGTCGGGATCATCGCCCGTCAGGACGTGATCCGGGCGTTCCGCGACCGCCGGATCTGAGGGTTCCGGTCCGTCGGGTCGACCTCCCGGTCCGTCTCCCGTCCCGACCTGCCGGTCCGTCTCCCGCCTCGGCCCGCCCGTCCAGCCCGCCGGCTCTAGACGCCCCGCCCGAGGACCGCCACGCTGTCGACGTCGACCGTCCCGTCGACCGGCTCGTCGGCGAACAGGTCGACGTCGACCCAGTCAGGCACCCGGACCGCCGCGGGCTCCGCGGCGAAGTTGACGACGACGAGCAGGCGATCGCGGGGTCGTCCGCGGCCGGCGTCCCCGGCGGTGCCGTTCGTCCCGTCGTCGATGTCGTCGTGCTTGTCCCTGCCCGCCCGTCGTTCGTACGCCGTCACCCGATCGCCGTCGCCGGCGACGACGTCGACCGCGCCACCGAACTCGACGCCGTCGGCCCGCAGGAGCGGCTCCGCGTCCCGGATCGCCGAGAGCCGACGGTGGTAGTCGGTGAGCGCGTTGTCGCCGTCGTGCCAGCGGAACGCCCCCCGGGTCTCCCGGTTCCCGCGCTCCTGGCCGGCGTAGATCATCGGCGCGCCCGGGAGGGTGAACGTGACGGCGGCGGCCGCGCGCAACGCCGCCTCGCCGTGGGACGCGAGGTAGCGGTCCTCGTCGTGGTTCTCGACGTACCGCAGCTGGGTGCTCGGGTCGTCGAAGCCGAGCCACGCCGCCCGGTCGATCGCGTCGGCGATCGCGTCGGCCGGCTTCCGACCGTCGCCGATCGCGTTCAACGTTCCGTAGAGGTCGGTGCCGTAGTGGAGGTGGAACTCCCCCTCGCCGTAGAACGGGTCGTGGGGGATCGTCTCGTCGAGCAGGAGGACGTCGTCGGGGACGCGGTCGGCGACCTCCTTCCAGAACCCGTGGGGGACGCCCCAGGCGACGTCCGCGCGGAACCCGTCGACGAGCGGCGCCCACTCGTCGACGACGTCGAGCAGCCACGCCCGGACCGTCGGGCTGTCGTGGTTCAGGTTGGGGATCCGGCTCCAGTCGAAGTAGTACTCCGGCACGTCGCCGGCCTCGACCGCCGCCCAGTCGGTGCCGGTTACGTCGACCGCGGCGTCCGCCCGCCGGTAGCGGTCGGCGTAGCCGTCGACGCCGGCCGCGTGGAGCTGGAACGCCGGGTGGTCCCGCGAGGTGTGGTTGATCACGAGGTCGAAGACGACCCGGATCCCGGCGTCGTGACAGCGGTCGACGAGCGACTCGAACGCCGCCCGCGACCCGAGGTCCGCGGCGGTTTCGAAGTAGTCGGTGACGTGGTACCCGTGGTCGGTCGGCGAGGCGAGCACCGGCGTCAGCCAGAGCGCGTCGACCCCGAGGCTCTCGAAATACGGGACCCGCTCCTCGATCCCCTCGAACGTCGTCGGCAGCGTGTCGCCGGTGAACGACCGAACGAACGCCTCGTATATCGTCGGCGAGTCGACCCACGCCGGCCGCGCGTGGGGGTCACTCACCGTCACCGAGCCGTCCGCGTCGGGGTCCCGCTCGATACTGACCGTCCGCATCACCCCGTGCCGCTCGCCGTGCGGGACCGCGTGGACCCGGAGGGCGTCGCGGACCGGGGAGCCGTCCGATCCCGACCGACCGTCCTCGGGATCGTCCCCGATCGGGATCGTCAGCGTTCGATCCCCCGCTCCGGTCTCGATCCGATCGACCGTGTCGGGGTCGGCGTCGCGGTCGTCGACGAGGAACGCGACGTCGACGTCGGCCGGGTCCGTCGCCGAGTCCGGCGGCACGTCGACCGCGGCGGTCACGACGACGCGGGAGGGACGGTCGGTCCCGCCTGCGCCGACGGCCTCGTCATCTCCCTTCTCGCCCTCCACGCGCGCGTCGAGCGAGACCCGCGGGCGTCCCGGGCCGGGGACCTCGACGGCGTCCCAGTACCCCGTTCCGAGGTCGTCGTTCGCGAGGACCCCCACGTCGTGGCGGCCGGGCGGGACTCGCGTCCGGTACACCCACTCATCGTCGTCGCGCTCCGGGCGGTCGCGGGCGAGCAGCCGGTCGTTGTGCCGCCACATCACCGAGACGCGGTCAACGGCGTCGTCCGTGACCGGCAGTTCGGCCGCGGGGACGCGGACCTCGGTCGCCCGCCGCTCGTCGGGGAACGCCCGCACTCGCTGGCGGTGGGTTCCGTCCGGAGCGTCGAGCGTCAGGACGTACGTCCCCGGCGCGTCCGGGGTCAGGTGGACGACCGGATCGTCGGGGCGGCTCGTCTCCCCGGCTTCGAGGACGTCGCCGTCGGCGTTGCCGTCGGCGGTCGCGGTCGCGCCGCCATCGACCGTGCTGGCCGCGGGTGCCTCCCGGACCGTCCAGTCGTACCGTCCCTCGGGGTCCAGGTCACGCGGGGCCAACTCGACCGACCGCCCGACGCTCGTCGCCCGCGGCGGTCCGGGTTCGTACATACGGGCTACCCGGCGCGGGATCGCTTGAGCGTTTCCGTCCCGCGTCCCATGACGGGGAACGCGGCTCCACACCGTGGGGTGCGGGCCGCTCGCGACGTGGCGACACCAAAGACTGATGACTCGCGGAAGCTTCCGATCGGCAATGCGACTCCGCGACGTAATCGACGACCACAAGCGCGCTGCCGGCGACGACCGGCGGTTCCCCGGCGAGCGACGGACCGTCACCGGTCGGTTCACGGGCGGCGACGGACGGCTCGTCCACGTCGCCCCCGACGGGCGACTCCGGGACTTCGGCTACCCCCTCACGGGCCGTACCGGGCTCGTCCGGTCGCGGTTCGGGCTCGTCGCGGATGACGACGTGACGTGGTTCGACGAAGCCGAGACGGAACAGGGATACGTCGGCGACACGACGCTCGTCGAGACGGTCCATACGACCGACCGGGCGACGGTTCGGCGTCACGACGTGGCGCTCGGGGACGCCCACCTGACTCGCGTCGCCGTCGAGCCCGCGGCCGACACGGAACTCGATCCCGACGACCTCTCGCTCGTCGTGTACGCCGCGTTCGCCCCCGACGGCCGGGACGACCGCGTGGGACAGCTCCGGTACGACGACGCGGTCGAGGTGTACCACGCCGACGAGCATGACTTCCTCGCGAGCGCGACCGGCTTCGCCGACCTCCGCGGGCAGCTTCCCCTTACCGTCCCCGAACTCCTCGACGAGGGGGCGACGGACCTCCCGCGCGGCGGCGCCGGGAACCGGTACGAGGAGGAGCGCCTCTCCGGGGAACTCGTCGTCGACGTCCCCCTCGTCGACGGCGTCGCGACCGTCGGGTCGCTCCTCACCGACCGCTCGGCGACGACCCGGGAGGCGGCCCGTGACCGGCTGTCGACGCTGTTCGCCGACCTCGACTCGCCGGACGCGATGGCGGAGGCGGCCGCCGGATCCGTTCCGTCGGTGTCCGAAGCGGTCCCCGCGCGTGAGTCCGTCGTCGCGGACCTCCGGGTATTGTCGTTGCTGTCGGCGGAAACGGGGCTGCGGATCGCGGGCCCGGATTTCGACCCGCACTACCGCCACTCTGGCGGCTACGGGTACACGTGGTTCCGCGACGACGCCGAGATATCCGCGTTCCTCCTCGCGGCCGACGACCGAATCGGGCTCGCGCTCGACGCGTGGCACGCCCGGTCGGCTCGGATGTACGTCGCCACCCAGCGCCCGGACGGCTCGTGGCCCCATCGCGTCTGGCCGTGGAACGGCGCGATCGCGCCCGGTTGGGCGAACGGCCGCATCGAGGACGGCCCCGACGTCGACTACCAGGCGGACCAGACCGGCAGCGTCGTCGCGTACCTTGCGCGAGCGCGGGCCGCCGGAGTCGACGTCGATGGCCTCGACCGGGCGCTCGTCGACGCGCTCGGGGGACTCGACGCGACGCTCGCCGCCGATGGTCGCCCGGTCGTCTGTCAGAACGCGTGGGAGGACTCGGTCGGCCGCTTCACCCACACGACGGCGACGTTCCTCGAGGCGTACAGCGACCTCGCGCGCCACGGCGAGGGGCTTGTCGGGGGCAGCCACGATGCGGGTGACGAGGTCGACGCCGAGCGGGGAGACGGGCCGAGCGCGGTCGGCTCCGACCCCGCGATCCACGCCCGTCGCCGAGCCCGTGAGGTGTACGACGCCCTCGATGACCTCTGGGTCCCGGAACGGGGCTGTTACGCTCTCCGGGAGATGCCCGGCGGCGGACTCGACGACCGGCTCGACTCGTCCACGCTGGCGCTCGCGGCCGCTCACCGGGCATACGACGCGCTTGCGGACGAAGCGATCGGCGACGAAGGGACCGGAACGGGGACACACGCGGTCGACGCCGACCGGCTCGACCGGTTGGTCTCACACGTGGAAACGACCGTCGACGGTCTCGCACACGAGACCGACGCGATCTCGGGACTGATCCGGTACGAGGGCGACGGCTGGCGGCGCGACGACCAGCCCTCGGAGAAGGTCTGGACCGTTTCGACGGCGTGGGGGGCGAACGCCTGCGGCGAGCTCGCGGTCCTGCTCGCTGCCCACGACGACCCGCGGGCCGACCGGCTCGCGAAGCGTTCCCGCGAGCTCCTCGCGCACGTCTCCCCGGGCGGGTCGCTGAGCGAGTCGACCGGCTACCTCCCCGAACAGCTGTTCGACGACGGCACCCCCGACAGCGCGACGCCGCTCGGCTGGCCCCACGCGATTCGGCTGGCGACGGTGACGCTGCTCGACGATCACGACCTGTTATCGGCCGACCGCGTCGTGGCCGGCGACGACTGACTGCCGCCGTCCCTCACCGCCACTCGTCGGACGGCACGCAGTCGACCGCCCGGACCGTGATCCACCGTGTCGTCCGGTCGTCGGGATCACGGTCCGGCTCGAAGAACGTCACCTCGGCGTCCGCGGATTCGCCCTCTGCCCGGCGGCAGGCGAGTTCCGGCCCCTCGTCATGGACACGCATCGGCGACGTGGACATACATGATCGTTTAGGCTGGATCGGATAATAGGTGTTGGTTTCCCCCCGGCGCCCGACGTCGACCCGGCTCCTACTCCCCCGACCGGAGCGGGATCTTACAGCCTGACTGAAACGCCGCGGTCGTCGAGATATCGCTTCGTCTCCTCGATGCTGTAGTCGCCGAAATGGAAGATGGAGGCGGCGAGCCCGGCGTCGGCGTTCGCCTCCGTGAACACCTCGTACATGTCCTCCGGGCCGCCACAGCCCGAGGAGGCGATGACGGGCGTCGAGACGTTGTCACAGATCGCCTGCATCAGCGGAACGTCGTACCCGTCCTTCGTCCCGTCCATGTCGATGGAGTTGACGAACAGCTCGCCCGCGCCGCGCGATTCGGCCTCGCGCGCCCACGAGACCGCGTCGATCCCGGTCCCCTCGCGACCGCCCTTCTTCGTACACTCGAACCACACTTCCTCGCCGTCCCCGACTTCGAAGAAGTGGTCGCCCGCGTCGTCGTGGCGGCGACGGGCGTCGACGGAGATGACGATACATTGGCTGCCGAACGCGGCCGCGCCCTCCTCGATGAGTTCGGGGCGTTCGAGCGCGCCGGTCGTGATCGACACCTTGTCCGCGCCCGCCCGGAGCGTCTCCTTGATGTCGGCCGTCGTCCGGATCCCGCCGCCGACGGTGAGCGGGATGAAACACTCGTCGGCGACCGCGTTGACGACGTCGAGCATCGTTTCGCGCCCCTCGGCGCTGGCGGTGATGTCGAGAAAGACGAACTCGTCGGCGCCGGCCTCGTTGTACTTCGTCGCCAGTTCGACGGGGTCGCCCGTGTACTCCAAGTTCTCGAAGTTGACGCCCGTGTAGACGGCCGGGTCGCCGTCCTCATCGACGTCGACGTCGATACAGGGGATGATCCGTTTCGTGAGTCCCATTCGATGTCGGCCGTTGGCGACGTCGGGAATTAAAAGGCGCGGGATGGGGACCCCGATCAATGGCTGCGGGACGAGGAATCTTGACCGGCTACTCGAACGCCGCGAGCCCGGTGAGGTCCTCGCCGAGGATCAGCGTGTGGATGTCGTGGGTTCCCTCGTAGGTGTAGACGGTTTCGAAGTTCGCCATGTGGCGCATCGGCGAGTAGTCGCCCGTGATCCCGTTGCCGCCGAGTATCTCGCGGGCGACCCGCGACTGGTCGCGGGCCATCCGGCCGTTGTTCCGTTTCGCCATCGACACCTGCTGGGGCCGCAGGTCACCGCGTTCCTTCAGTGCCGCGAGCCGGTAGGCGAGCAGCTGACTCGTCGTGATCTCGGTCGCCATCTCGGCGAGTTTCTCCTGTTGAAGCTGGAACCGGGCGATCGGTCCTCCGAACTGGTCCCGGTCGAGCGCGTACTCCCGGGCCTGTTCGAAACAGTCGCGAGCGGCCCCGACCGCCCCCCACGCGATCCCGTATCGCGCCTGCGTGAGACACGAGAGCGGCCCCTTCATCCCCTCGACGCCCGGGAGGACGCTCCCCCCGGGCACGTGGACGTCTTGGAGGCTGACCTCGCCGGTGAGTGACGCGCGCATCGAGAGCTTGTCGTCGATCTCGTTGGTCGTCACGCCGTCGCGGTCGGTCTCGACGAGGAACCCCCGGACCGGATCCCCCTCGGTCGACGCGTCGCGCGCCCAGACCACCGCGACGTCCGCGATCGGCGCGTTCGTGATCCACGTCTTCGACCCGTTGAGCATGTATCCGTCGCCGTCGGCTTCGGCGCGCGTCTCCATTGCCGACGGGTTCGAGCCGTGCTCCGGCTCCGTCAGGCCGAAACAGCCGACCGCCTCGCCCGACGCGAGCGGCGGGAGCCAGCGGTCCTTCTGCTCGTCGCTGCCGTACTCGTGGATCGGATACATCACGAGCGCGCCTTGGACGCTCGCCACCGACCGGAGCCCGGAGTCACACGCCTCCAGCTCCTGCATCAACAGGCCGTAGGCCGTCTCGGAGACGTTCGGGAGGTCGTCCCCGTCGAGGTTCGGGGCGTAAAAACCGAGCTCGCCCATCTCGGGGATGAGCTCTGTCGGGAACGTCCCGGCCTCAAAGTGGTCGGCAATGTCGGGACGGACCCGTTCGTCGACGAACCGCCGGGCGGTGTCGCGGATCAGCGCTCCTCCTCGTCCAGGTCCGCCTCCAGCCCCACGTAATCGAGCATACCGGAACGGGAGATACGAGCGAACAAAAACGGATCGGGTGGGCACCGGACCGTGACGATCCGGTTCGTGGGCCGCGACGTCGACTCGGCTCGCGTCTCGCTACGACGACCCGACCCGTTCACGGACGTACTTCGTCAACAGCGGCAGGTCGTCGAGGTGGACGAGGCGAGCCATCGCGCGCTTCTCGCCCTCATTTACCCGTTCGAGGGTGTCGTCGTCGGTCCGGCGGAGGTCCGCCATGAGCCGGTCGTATCGCTCGTTCGGCGCGAGGTACAACAGCTCGGTGAGGAGCAGCCGGGCGTTCATGCGGGGCGCGACCTCCTCGTGCCAGAGTTCGTCGTACATCGAGAGCCCGTCGGCGTCGGTCGGGCGGTCGGAGTCGGTGAGACATCGGTCGATCGTGACCGCCGCCGCGCGCGCCGACTTCATCCCCTTGTGGATCCCCTCTCCCCAGAGGGGGTCGATCGTGGGCACGGTATCGCCGATCGCGATGAACCCGTCCGTGTGCATCCGGCCGGGCCGCTGGATGTGTGCGGAGCCTCGATGGACCTTCCCGTCGATGCGCTCGGCGTCGGCGAACCGCGGATCCTCGTCGATCCACTCCTCGAGGTAGCCGTCTATCGTCGTCCCGTCCTCGGCGAACTCCCGATGGCGGTCGTTCTGGATGTAACACAGTCCCACCTTCGCGCTGTCCTCACCGGTGGCGAACACCCACGAGTACCCCCCCGGGGCGATCTCGTGGTCGAGCCGCAGCATCATCGCCCGCCGGAGATCCGCGTACTCGGGGTGGTCCAAGTCGACGTTCTCCATCTCGTACTCGATCCCGATCGCTTGGTTCCCACGTTCGAGATCGACGACGTCGAGCGCGCTCGCGATCGGCGCGGCCGGCCCGGTGGCGTCGACGACAACGTCGCCGTACACCGTCTCGTCGCCGGCGTACTTTACGCCCTCGATGACCTCGTCGTCGTCGAGGATCGGCCGGGACACGCGCGCGTCGAACCGGTACTCCGCACCCGACTCCCGGCCGTCCTCGACGAGGAACCGTTTGAACTCGGCGAACTCGAGGACTGCTCCCGGCTGATACGTCTCGTAGTAGTCGCTCGGCGACTCCAACACCACGTCGTCCGTGTACGACATTACGACGTCGTCGGGGATTCCGAACGAGGCCATCATCGACGGGAACGTTCCCGCCGTCGACTTGTTGCTCTGTCGCGGGAACTCGGCCTCGGCCTCCGTCTCGAGAACGACGACGTCGTAGTCCCGCGCCGCCAGATCGCGGGCGCACTGGGCACCCGCCGGTCCGGCGCCCGCGACCACGACGTCGTAGCGGTCTGGCATACACAGTGTATTCGGCCCCGCGTAATTAGGTTTGCCGGAACGGGACGGTCGGGCGCCTGAGACCGCCACGGTCGGCAGTTACTGACGTCTCTCGAAGGTCGGGATGCGGCCGACGAGCGGGGACGCTCGGGACGTTCATCGGATCCGAAACCACTCCTCCTCGACGGCGTTTCCGGAGAGTGTGGTCCTCAGTAGAACTCCCGAACCAAGTCGGTCGCGTCCGCCGGCGCGCCGTCCGGGATGTCGGACATGTTCTCGTCGACGCCGTGTCGCTCGTGGTACGGGACCGACTCCGCGTCCTGATACAGGATCCCCTGATACTCCTTTTCGGAGTCGAGGATGACGTCCTTGGCGTCCTCGCGATCATTCGGGTCGTGGTCCGTCTCCGCGACGTCGACGAGCGAGTCGCGGAAGTAGTCGTAGGTGTCGACGTCGTTGAACGTCACGCACGGCGAGTAGACGTTGACGAACCCGAACCCATCGTGCTCGACCGCGGCTCTGACGATCTCCTGGTGTCGCAACGCGTCCGAGGAGAACGACTGCGCGATGAACGTCGCTCCCGACGCGAGCGCGAGTGCGTGCGGGTTCACCGGCGGTTGCTTGGGCCCCTCCGGGGTCGTCGACGTCTCGAAGTCCTCGCGGGAGGTCGGCGACGCCTGTCCCTTCGTGAGCCCGTAGATCCGGTTGTCCATCACGACGTAGCTCATGTCGACGTTGCGCCGGACCGCGTGGACGAAGTGACCCGCGCCGATCGAGTACCCGTCGCCGTCGCCGCCGGCGACCATCACCTCGATGTCGGGCCGCGCCATCTTGACGCCGGTTCCGACCGGAAGTGCCCGCCCGTGAACCCCGTGGAGCGCGTAGCTGTGCATGTACGTGCCGATCTTGCCCGAACAGCCGATGCCGGCGACGACGAACGTGTTGTCGGGATCGTTGCCCGTCTCCGCGAGGGCCTTCATCATCCCGTTCATCGTGCCGAAGTCGCCACATCCCGGGCACCACGTCGGCTGCTTGTCGGATTTGAAGTCGGTGAACCTGATATCTGAGCTCATTCGTTACGCCTCCACGACCCCGTCGAGGGTCGCCCTGATTTCGGCTACGAGTTCGTCGGACTTGAACCGCACGCCGTCGTACTTGTTCACGCGGTCGACGCGTTCGAGGACGTCGTGTTCGACGAGGTCCGCGAACTGACCGGTCGCGTTACACTCCACGACGAGGACGTTCTCCGCCGCCGCGACGTCCTCGGAGAGGTCGGAGCGGGGGAAGACGTACGGGACCGAGAGGACGCGGACCTCGACTCCCTCGTCCGCGAGGATGTCGAGCGCCTCGACGAGTGCGCCCTCGTTCGACCCCCACGTTATCACGAGAGTGTCCGCGTCGGAGTCGCCGAACTCGCGGGGCGCCCAGTCCTCGCGTTCCCGCGCGGTGTCGACCTTCCGGTTCCGCTTGTCGACCTGCTCGACGCGCATCCCCATGTCCTCCGTCCGCCGTCCCTGCTCGTCGTGTTCGAGTCCGGTGGACATGTGTGCGCCGCCGACGGTGCCGGGGAACGCGCGCGGCGAGATCCCGTCGTCGGTGACCTCGTGTGGCTTGAACCCGCCGCTCTCCGTCAGGTGGTCGTCGACGTCGTCGCCCGCGACGACGAACCCACGGTCGATCTCGACGGCGTCCATGTCGAACGTCTCCGGCGGGAACGTCCGCTCGGTGACGGCGAGCGAGAGGTCCGCCGTGAGATACACCGGCAGCTGGTACTTCTCGGCGAAATTGAACGCCTCGATCGTCTTCCAGAAGCACTCGTCGATGGTCGTGGGCGAGAGCACGAACCGGGGGACCTCGCCGTGGCCGCCGTACAGCATGTGGTTCAGGTCGCCCTGCTCCTGTTTCGTCGGCATCCCCGTCGAGGGGCCCGACCGCATCACGTTGCAGATAACGAGCGGGGTCTCCGAGGTGGCGACGAGCCCGAACGTCTCCGTCATCAGGTCGATTCCCGGCCCGGAGGTGGCCGTCATGGCGCGCGCGCCGCCGCGGGCGGCCCCCAGCGCCATGTTGATCGCGGACAGTTCGTCCTCCGCCTGGACGACGTGGCCGCCGTACCGCTCGAGTCGCCCGGTAAGATACGTCATCACGTCGGTCGCGGGCGTGATCGGGTAGCCGGCGTAAAACCGGCAGCCGGCCGCGATCGCCCCCATCCCGATCGCCTCGTCGGCGTTGAGCAGGACGTAGTCCGCGTCGGTGGTCTCCAGCGAGTAGTCGAACGCGTGGTCGTACTCCTCGGCGACGTACGACCGGCCGGCCCGGGCGGCCTCCTTGTTGTTGTCGACGAGCTTCTGGCCCTTGTCGCCGAACCGCTTCTCCAGCGCGGAGTCGAGGTTCTCGATCGGGAACTCGGCGACCTCACAGGCCGCACCCAGCGCGACGACGTTGCGCATGATCGCTCCGCCCGCCTCCTCGGCGAGCCGCTTCAGCGGGACGTCGACGCCGAACATCCCCTCGGGAACCTCGACGTCCTGCATCGTCGTGCGCTCACCGTCGTAGATGATCACGGACCCTTCGTGGAGCTCCGGGAGGTTCTCCTCGATGGTCCGCGGAGTCAACGCGATGAGTACGTCGAGCCGGTCGACGACGCTCCGTACCGTGTCGACGGAGGTCCGCACCTTGTACGCAGTGTAGCCGCCGCGTATTCGGGAGGCGAAGTCCTTCGACGTGAACACGTGTCGACCCGACCGCGAGAGGGCCTGCGCGAAGATCTTGCCCGTCGAGTTGATGCCGTCGCCGGCCTCCCCGCCGACGGCCCAGTTGAAGTCCGCAGCCATTCTGTGTTCGGAGTTCAGCCGGACTAATCAAAAGGCTTCTGGAAGGAGTCATCGACTACTTTCTTGACATTCATTTACTCATACGAGTATAAATCCACGGACAAAAATTAACCATCTGAAATAAATCGATGCGGAGCCCGAATGTACACCGAGATCGGTGCCTCCGGTCCCCTCCGACCGTGTCTCGACGGGTGCTCGCGAGTCGGACGGGAACACGTTTGTGTCCGAGGCACTAACCCGTCATATGGACGCGACAGTCACCGTGACGGCGGCCGACGAGGTCGGCCCCGACACGTACGCGGTCCGCTTTGACTCTCCAGACGAGTTCGATGCGGAGCCCGGCCAGTTCGTGAAACTCGGGACCCGGATCGACGGCGACGTGGTCTCCCGGTTCTACACGGTCTCCTCGCCCACGACGGACGAGACGTTCGAGGTCACCATTGGGATCGATCCGACCGAGGGCGGCGAGTTCTCCGCGTTCCTCGCGGACGTGGAAGCCGGCGTCGAGATGACGCTCTCGGGACCCTACGGCGACCAGCACTACGACGGCGAGGCCCGCGTCGTGGTCCTCGCCGGCGGCCCCGGCGTCGGTCCGGCGGTCGCCATCACCGAACGCGCCCTCGACGACGGCGGGACGGCCGCGGTCGTCTACCGGGACGACGCCCCCGCCCACGGCGACCGTCTCGACGCTCTTCGCGACCGGGACGCGACCGTCCGCCTGCTCGACGAGGGCGACGCCCTGACCGATGCCGTCGCCGACGTCCTGACGGGGTCGACCGGCGAAGGTGTCTTCGTCTACGGCTTCGCCGACTTCGTCGCCGACGCCCAGGCCGCAATCGAGGCCGCCGGCGGCGACCCGGACGCCGCGAAGGTCGAGAACTTCGGATAGCGGGGCTCCTCTTTGCCCGCTGGTGAGGTCTCGACTTTTGATCCGAGCGGGATTACCTACCCGGCTGGAGCGGAATCACGTCTGCCCGGCGAAGTGGTCGACGAGTCGCTCGGCGGCCTCGACGGCGCGCGGGGTCACGAGGGCGAACCGGATCCAGTCGTCGCGAGCGGTGCCGAACGTCTCCCCGGGCATCCCGGCGACGCCCGCTTCGTCGATCAGCCGTTTCACGTTCGCCATCGTCCCGGGGAAGCCGTCGAACCGCGCGAGCACGTAGAACGCGCCATCGGGTCGGGTGTACTCCGCGCCAGCGTCGTCGAGGGCGGCGGTGAACGCGTCGATCCGGTCGGCGAGCCGCTTGCGGTTCGCCTCGTAGTAGTCGTCGTCCGTCCCCGCCAGCGCGTGGGCGACGGCGTGTTGGGCCGGCCGCGACCCCGTGACGTTCACGAGCATGTGGCGCGTCTTCGCCGCGGCGACGTGTGCCGCGGGTAGCACCGCGTAGCCGACGCGGAATCCCGTGATCGCCATCGACTTCGAGAACCCGCTCGTCACGATGACGCGGTCGGAGTCGATCGAGAGCGCGGACTCAAACTCGCCGGTGTGGTCGAAGCGATCGTACACCTCGTCGACGACGACGAGCGCGTCGACCGCCTCCGCGACGGCGACGACCTCCCGGACGCGGTCGATGTCGTAGATGGCTCCGGTCGGGTTGTTCGGCGTGTTCAACACGATCAGTGCCGTCTCCTCGCCCGCCGCCTCTCGGACCGCGTCGACGTTGAGTCCGCCGTCCCGCCGGGTGGGAACCAGCGTCGGGGTGCCGTCGAGTAGCTCCGTCTTCCCCGGGTAGTACGGATAGGCGGGATCCATCAACAGCGCCTCGGCACCGGCGTCGCGCTTGAGCGCCCGGGCCATCGCGAGGTAGTTCGCCTCTCCCGTTCCGTTCGTGACGACGACGCGGTCGACGTCGACGCCCCGGTTGGCGGCGATTCCCTCCCGGAGGTCGCGGAGCCCGTCGCTCGGCGGGTACTGGAACTCGCTCGACGGGAGGTCCGCGTACGCGCCGAGCGACTCGCGGAGCGCGGCGGGCGGCTCCCAGTCCGGGTTCCCGCTCACCATGCCGATGACGTCGCGGTCGGCGGCCGCGGCGTACTGCATCACGTGGAAGAACTTGGGCTTCTCGTAGTCCATGGCGGGTCGTTGGCCGGGGCGACCGTGGCTCTTTCGACGTCGAATCGGATCGGTTTCATTCCGGAGTGGTTCCTCCGGACCGCCCCGAACCGCCCGGACCGCCCGGATCCGCGGCGACCGACCGCACCTTTTGAGTCGGTTCACCGAGAGGGAGCGGTATGAACAAACGCGGCCACGTATTGAACGCGCTGTTGCTCGCGCTCGGCATCGGGTTCGTGCTCGAACCCGGCGTCGACGTCGCCACCGCACGGAAGACCGCGCAGATCACCGTCCCGATCGTGCTCGGAGCGCTGTTCCCGGACGTCGATACCGCCTTCGGGAAACACCGGAAGACGCTACACAGTCTCCCGGTGCTCGGGGTGTTCCTCGCGTATCCGGTGTTGTTCGATAACCTCCACTTCGTCTGGGTTGGCGTGCTCACCCACTACCTCCTCGACTTGGTCGGAAGCCGGCGCGGAATCGCGCTGTTCCACCCCCTTTCCGACTCGGAGTTCTCGCTGCCGTTCGGCGTCACGACGAGCAGCAAGTATGCCGACCTCGTGACCGTGATCATCACCGCCCTCGAGATCGCCGCGTTCTGGGCGGTCACCACCTACGTCGTCTCGCTCGACGTCAACCTCTCGGCCGCGAGTGCCGGGTTCGGGATCTGATAGCAACCTGGTAGCTCGCTCAGTCGCTGCTAAATACGGGGCGCATACAACGTCAAGCCGCGTTCTTCCGTTCCGGGAATCGTCCGTCGGTATATCACAACCGGGAGCGCAGTATGAACTGATGCCCGAAGAAGAGCTATTCAACACCGAGGAAACGGTTCCGAGAACCGAGATCGCTGCGGCGCTACTTGATGCTGCTGAACAGATCGAATCCGGGACCGTTCAGTTGAAAAGTGAAACGGAAGAACGGGACGTCACCATCCCCGAAAACCCCCGGTTCGAAGTCGAACTCGAACGGGACACGGATTCAGAAACCGGCGAACAACGATACGAACTCGAATACGAACTCGGGTGGACGAAATAGCGCTGACGGTGTGCCGACCGTACGCTCCGTATCTCGCACGCCGCTACTGACGGCAATTCCGTGGTTCTCTTCACACGTCAACGTAATTTCGGTCTTGCCATCCAAACACCGCTAGTTTTACTTCTGCCCCGCACGGTCGTTAAAATGACAGAAAATGAACAGCGCCGTGTGGGCACAGCTACTTAGCGTCTCTCTCTGGGCCATATTGGTGCTGTATGGCGTTGCCTCATTGTGGTGGCTCATACAGGTATTCATTCTTTCGTACGGCTGGCAGGACGCTGACCAGACTGAAATCGGGTTGGACAACATTCAAGTCAGGGTTCTAACTATTGCTGCTGAAGAAACCGTCCAATTAACGGTGAATTCTATCCCCGCTGAGATCACCGACCCGCTCGTCATCGCTGAGGAAGATATCGACATCACCGGGGCTGACGTTCATGTCGTTCCAGATGCGTTTGACTGTGCGGCACAGCGGAAAGGGCGTGCGATTGAGTGGGCCCGCCAACGGATTCCTTGTGAGAAAGAATATGTCTTGTATCTAGATGAAGATACCCTGCTTAGTGGGTTTTCCGGGTTGCCGGCGGCAGATATCATTCAACTCAGCGAGCATCCGCTTCGAACCCGCTCCCGACTCACGTACGTGTGTGAGATATTTCGTATCGGCTTTCAGTTCGAACAACGAGCCTTTCATCGGGTCGCATATCCAGCGTACGCTTGGGGTGGAGCCGTTGCCGTACGCCATGAGTTAGAACAGCAAGTCACATGGAATGTCCCATCGATCACCGAAGACACGACGTTCATCTGGCGTGCGGCCGCATACACAAATATCGACTACCGGCTTACGACGGTGAAAGCGCAGAACCAAGAACCGCCGACGATTACGTCGCTGATCAAACAGCGCCGTCGGTGGGTTTCCGGGACGATTCAAGACCGAGACCTTCTGCCGCGGAGGTATCAGCCGATTATTTTCTCGCGGATCGTAATATGGGCACTATCGCCGGTCATTCCACTGTTCGGTGTGACCATCTTTGTGTTTCCCGAGGCGATCCCGTCCTCCAGTACATATCTCCTGCTCTCCGTGCTATTGTTTGGAATCGTCTTTCTATACATGATATTTGGGCTTATTGAGTATCGAAAGTACCCCGAAGAATGGTGGGCATATCTCATTGCTACCCCGCTTGCGGTGCTTGTCCATTCGCTTGGAGCCCTGTGGGGAATCATACGACCAGTAGATGACTTTGAGGTCACCCAGAAAACGACAGCAGTCGATTCAGACACACTCAAAGAACGTAACCCGGAGCTGTCAGACGGCGAATTTGGACATGAAAATGAGGAGGAGACCGCATCCGATGAGAACTGACTACTCTGCTACCCACGCTTCTTTTGAGTCGTCCTCAGTGCAGACTTCTTCACCACAAGTATTGAGTCCGAGAGCAGCGTAAATCCCGCAGGTCCCTGTCGTTGCACTGATAAGCAGAATTGCTACCAAGACAATTAACGGTAGCACTACAAAAATTCCAGTTTCAAATGAGTACGTGAGGAATACCCAACCAGCAACGATAGCGGCGGCCAATCCAAACGGTACTCAAAGCATCCGGTCTAATCGACCAACGTTACGGTCTCTATCCCCCATACCAATGGTACGTAGTGTAAGCATTTAACACCGCGTTTTGAGCGTATATATTGCTCACAGTTCGAGACGCAATTAAATACAATGGTCTAAAATACTCTATTAGATAGCGGTGATTAGGTGAATAATAAGGTGTTATAGCAGTGTTTCCGAGGTTTACTTATGTTGAGTCGCGTTTGGAGATTGGTTCACCGGAGGCATTCGACGCCGATTCGCCGCGGGAGCTGGCGGAGCAGGCGGCCGACCAGATCAAGTTCGTGATCCGCAACGAGAGGCCGGAGTCCGTGGCCGCGATCCTCACGGAGCCGATCGGCGGCACCAGCGGCGGATACCCGGCACCGCCGGGGTACTTTGAGCGCCTCCGCAAAATCTGCGACAGGTACGACGTCCCGGTGATCTCCGACGAGGTCATCACCGGTTTCGGCCGCTGTGGCGACTGGTCCGGCATCGACACGGAGGGCGTCGTGCCCGACATGATCACGTTCGCCAAGGGAGTCACGAGCGCGTACGTCCCGCTGGCCGGCGTGATCGCCGACGACTGGATCGGTGATGTCGTCCGCGACGAGGGGTACGACCTCGGGCAGACGTTCGCCGGCCACCCCGTGGCGTGTGCGGCCGGTCGCGCCGCGATCGAGGCGTACGACGATCACCTCATCGCGCCGCCGTTTTGCGTCTCCCGGTCAGAGATCGAGCGGGCGGTCGACGCGTTCGACGCGGCGATCGCGGAGACGTTCGAATGAGACCGAGTGGCTAGAGACGTGGAGGGAAGGTGCGCCGACGTTCGGTCGGGTGGAATCGGTCGCGATGCGGCTCTCAAGACCGCAACCTGCCCCGTGGATCGCCGAGGACGCCGCCGCCTCCACGAATGCGGCGCGGGACCGCCCGTGCCGACTCACCAATTTCGGCGTCGTGACGGCGACCGAGAGGGACGACACCCGTCACGACCATCCGGACCCGGCCTCGGGATGGCCGAGAGTCACGTCGGCAGACGACGAAGCGGGAATTCACATGGCATGCCGCGGGGACACCCCCCGACAGTGCGGCCCGGGAGATCACGTCCGACGGGGAGGCCCGTCGGGGTCGACCGCTCGGTCGTCATCCAGTCGTCTCGACGGATCCTTCGTCTTCGACTGCCCGCTCGGTCGGCAACCGCAGGCACACGTCCGTTCCGTCGGCCGTCGACTCGACCAGCACGTCACCGCCGGCCCGGGTGACGATCATCCGAACCATCCACAGGCCGAGCCCTTGCCCGTGATCGAGTGGCGTCTCTTCGCCAGTCTCAAGCACGTCTGCTTCGATGTCCGGCATTCCCGGGCCATCGTCTCTCACGGATATCTCGATCCAGCCGTCCTCCGGACGGGTGAGTTCGACCTCGATCGTGGGGTCCGCCGACGCCTCGGCTGCGTTCGTTACCAGTTCACGAACCGCCTCGAGAGGCGACGCGGGCACCTGCGTCGACTCGGTGGCTGGCGCGTCAGTCACGACGGCCACGTCGACTTCCTCCTCGCGGGCCTGCCCAACGGCGTCCCTGACCAGCGATCCGGCCTCCTTCCGGGCGTCGCTCGCCTGCTGGGACTCGAGTGCGGATCGAATCGATTTCATCTTTTCCACCATCGCCTCCCACCGTTCAAGCACTTCCTTGACGGTCTCGAACCGTTCGGCTCGCTTTTCCACGTCCGACTCTTCGACCATCATCTGCGCCCAGCCACGGATCTTATTGAGATCGTTTCGCATGTTGTGCCGCATCACACGCTGCATGACATCCAAGTGGCGTCGATGCTGCTTTTGCTCGGTGATGTCACGACCCTCGGCGACGAGTTCGGACACGTCGCCATTCTCGTCAGTCACGGGTTTCACAGAGAAGTCGACCGTCGCGAGGCCGTCGGCGCCGCGAACCTCCGTTTCGTACCGGACGAAATCGCCGGCTGCGGCCCGGTCGATGGCGTCTCGGACGCCGTCCCTGACCGCGTCGGAGTGTGTCCACAACGGGGCGTCGATGAATGGTGTCCCGACGATGGCGTCGTGGTCGACCCCGGCGAACTCGAGTGTGGCGTCGTTGGCTTCGACGAGTGTCCCGTCCAGGTCCAGCAGATTCGTGAGCTGGAACGTGCCGTTGAAGATACTCTCGAACCGCCGGATGCGCTTCTTGGTCTCGGTCACGTCACGGAGATAGACGATCACTCCCTCGATGGCGTCATCATCGAGCATGTTCCGATATCGGCCTTCGATGTCGATCCATCCGCCGTCCGGAGCGTCGAAGCGGCATTCTGCCCTCACCCTTTCGACGTCCTCAACACACGTGACGAACTGCTGTATCGCGTGCTCCCGACCGGCCGGGTGGAGGTGATCGAAGAGGTTCTCGCCGACGAGGTCGTCGGGGTCGTGCCCAAGGACGCGGTTCGCCGACCCGCTCGCGTACGTCAGCGTCCCGTCCGGGTCGACTATCGTCACTACGTCGTCGGACTCCTCAACGAACCGCTCGGTACGGCGTTGTTGGTGTCGGCGGCGGGTCATGTCGCGAACGATCTTTGCGAACCCGCGGAACGTCCCGTCCTCCGCTTCCAGCGACGCGTACCGAACGTCCGCGTAGAACTCCGACCCGTCCGCGCGGACGAGCCAGCCCTCGTGTGCGCTTTCACCGGCGACGCGTGCCTGCTGGAGCAACCGCTTCTCGGGGTGAGACTCGCGGTCGGCCTCGGGATAGAATTTCGACGTCGACATCCCGACGGCCGCGTCCGCCTCGTAGCCGAACAGGTTCTTCGCACCCCCGTTCCACGTCTGGATGTCGCCGTCCTCATCAATGGTGAGGAACGCGTACTCCTCGACGCTCTCACTCAGCATGCGGAAGCGCTTCTGCTCGTTGATCAGCTCACGCCGCTGCTGAATGTTGTCGAGCACCGATTGGAGGTTCTCGGTCAGTACCCCGACGAGTTGCCGTTGGCTCTCACCGAGACGGTCAGGACGCTTGGCACCGACCACGATCGTGCCATGGTCGCCGACCGGGAAGTACGCGCCCGCGGCAACGTCTCCCCGGTCGACGCCGTCACTAATCCCCACGAAGTCGTCGTGGTGAATCGGTTTGCCGCGTTCGATGGCGTCCCACAGCGGCGTCCGTCCACGCTCGATTCGTCCGGGTGGCTGGGCGGTGCTCGCTCCGCTTGCGGCTGTCCGCACGATTTCGTCTCCCTCTCGACGATAGAAGGCTGCCTGATGGAACTCAAACTCCGTGGTCAGCGTCTCGACCGTCTCGGTGGCCACCTCCTCAAGCCCGTCCGCCTCGAGCAGTTCCCGCGTCGTCCCAAGGAGCGCTTGTAGCCGTTTCTCTCTGGTCTTTTCTTCGGTTACCTCCTGCTGGATACCGATGGCGTTGACCGGGTCGCCGCTATCGTCGTGGACGGGTGTCATCGAGACACGGTTCCAGAACTGCTCGCCGTCCTTGCGGTAGTTGCGCAACTCGACGGTCGTCGGCTCCTCGGCAGCGATGGCGTTCCGCAGGTCATCGACCACCGACTGATCCCTCTCGTCGGCCTCCAGGAACCGATAGTTCCGGCCGAGCGCCTCCTCACGATCGTATCCCGTTTGCTCGACGAACCCGTCGTTGACGTAGATCAACGGGTTGTCATCCTGCGTTAGATCGCTGATCGTGATCCCGACGTCGGCCTCGTTCATTGCCCGCTCTTTCAGTTTGAGTTCGCGTTGCCTGGCTTGGCGCTCGGTCTCGTCGCGGACGGTACAGACGAGTCGCCCGTCGTCGACGATCGTCAAGGAGAGTTCGGCCGGGAACGTCGACCCGTCCGGGCGACGGCCGGTCACCATCCCACGCCAGTGCCCCTCGGATTCGAGCGCCGGGAACGCCTCGGCTTCCAACCGCGCGACCTCCTCGTCGTCGTACAACTTCCGCCAGGTGTCCCCGAGTAGCTCATCGGTGTCGTCGAACCCGTACATTTCGACGTGGGTCCGGTCGACGTACGTGTACGTCCCGTCCTCGAGAACCGCGACGCCGTCGACCGCCTCCTCGATCGCCCGCTGGAACGATTCCAGTTTTTGTCGTCGTTCGTTCCGGGCAGTAACGTCACGAAGGACGCCGGCCGTTCCGCGGAACTCATCGTCGCTAAGCAACGCGATTCGGTTCTCGACGACCCGATGCCCCCCGTCGGCCGTTTCGAGGGCGAACTCCGCGGTCTTCGACCGCTCGTCCGTGGCGATCAGGTCGTCGATCTGTCCACGAACCCGTTCGAGGTCCGACTCTCGCATCCCGATCGAGGGTGTCTTACCGAGGACGGTCTCGTCGTACCCGAATTCACGTTCCGCAGCCGAGTTGACGAAGGTGAATCGACCGTCCGCGTCCAACGCGTATACAGGGTCGTCAACGGCTTCAAGGATCGTCTCGTACCGTTCCAGTTCTTCGAACCGGCGACGGCGTTCGATTTCGACGCCGGTCCATCGTGCGATCTGCTTGACGAACTCCCGTTCGGCTTGATCGACCGCGTTCACGCGTGGCCTCCCCATCGAGAAGTTCACCGTACCGTACGTGTCGCCGTCGACGACGACGGGCGCCGCGATGTATGCGTGGACGTCCTCGGCCGCCGGGTGATTCCGGTGTTCGGTGTCCGCAACGTCGGTGAACGCGATCGATTCGGTTGCGTCACCGGCGAGCGTCGCGTCACACATCGTTTCCCCGAGCTCGTACACCGCACCCGCCTCGTGTGTCCCGGTCGCGTCAACAACGTTATCGATCGTATACTCGTTGCCGTCGACGTGCGAGAGGATCCCCGTCTCAAGACCGAAGTACTCACACCCGAGCGACAACAATCGCTCGATGGTCTCGTCAAACGCTTTCGCACCGGCCGTGAGTTCGTTCAGCCGGCGGAACGCAGTCGCGTCGTCCTCGACCGGACCCCCGGAGCGTCTCGGTTGCGGCCGTCTACCCGCCGGCGGGTCGTGCGCTATCGTGCGGATGTAGTTCGTCCCGTGTACCGCAAACCGTTGGCTCGTGAGTTCGATCGAGCGATCCGCACCGTGGGCGCGCTCAAGCGTCATCGTGGACGATGCCGACGCTCCGGTCACGGTGGTTTCGAGATGCTCGCGAACGGTCTCGGCCGCCGTGTCCCCGGCGATATCGGGTAACCCGCTCGTCAGAAGCGCGTCCCGGTCGCGGCCCGTCAACTCAACCGCGGCGCGGTTGACTGCCACCAGCGTTCCGTCGGTATCGCTGACGAACGTGGCATCGTCCGACCGGTCGAACAACGCGCGGGCGACGTCACGATCCACGGCCGCCGACCGTCGGTGGTCGATCCGGGACAACGCCGTTTCGAGGTTCGCCGCGATCCCTTCCACGGTGGCTATCCCGGCGTCGTCGAACCCGTCGGGATCCGTGACGCCGACGCGCAGCACTCGGTCGCGTCCGACGGGAACGAGAACCTCGGCCCGGAGCGCCCCTCCCGGGTCGGCGTCAACCGTCGCCTCGGGAATACCGTCAGCCGACGGGCCGTCCCGGCGCTCATCCATTCGCTCGACGAGGGCTCCCGGCATCCGGTCCGGAACGCCGTCGACTCGGGCCGAGGACGGAACGGCGGCTTCAACAATGGTGGTCGTATCCGTCGCCGGGTCGTGTGTAGAAACGCTCGCCACCGGCCGGTCGAACGCCGTTTCCACCAGCTCCATCGTACGGGTGATCGCAGTCTCGACCGTTTCGGCTCCGTTGAGCTTCGCAGACAGGGCCAGAAGGCGTCCCGAAGCTCCACGAGACGGTTGAGAGTCAGTCATATGTTAATGTTACTACTATCCCAGATATAATTGAATCGTTCGATTATACGCTGAACAGGCGCAATACCACGGCGTTCACGCCGTGGATACGCGCCGTCACTTGGGGAAAGTATCCACGTTCGACAGCACTCTGAGTTTCAGAATACTGGCGTTTAAGCGACAGGAAACCATATCAGTAGGTAGGAATCGGTCGGAACGGAGCGGATTCCGAACCGTCCTTCGGAGGTGGCCTGTCCACCCGCGCAATGAGACAGTATCCGAAAGGGTAGTCGGTGAACGCACATTCCAGAGGAGTGTGTCTGTGCCGACTGCTCAAAGCGAGTCAGAAGGTACCCCCGAGTCCGCTGACGCCTGCTGGCGTCCCTGTGGCAAAAACAACACTGGGACGCCGTACACGACCGAGGATAGGGGTAACGGCCACTTGGCATGGCCAGCAGTCCACCAGTCCGACGCTGTGGGACTACCCGTGCCCGAAAGGGCTGGTAGTCCGGTGATTGGACTACAGACCTGAAACTCCCACCGCTCGGGATTCCTCCGCGTTTACGCGGAGGAGGATGTCAAGCGTTGTTCCCGCTGAAACCCCGTCGTTCCGTGAGCATCCCGTTCTCGATCCGTCGAGGGAACCCACGGATAGTCTCCGAGCGGGTCGATGTTGGCTTCAATCGCGAACGCCGAGGCAGTCGTCTCGGCGGGGATCAAGGATACGGCCGATCCGCTGCGTGGAGGGAGTCTTCCCCGAGCACGACAAACACGACATCGTGCTCGTTTTCGAGCGATCGTTCGACGTCGGTCGATATCCCGAGTTCTTCAGCGACTCCCTGCCGCCGTTCCGTTTTCGTCAGCGTATCCGGGTCGTGACCCCCCAGTCGATTTCGGCACCCTCGGCTAACCGGTGGGGTGATTGCTTCCTCCCCGGAACACGCTGAGAGAGACCAAACACGTCTCCCAACATACCAGCCCGTTCGGCCTATCTCCCGATAATCTTAATCTTGGAGGGTGAACCGGGGGACAATGTCACGAGAGTCGGACCTCGACCGTCTGTATGGCGTATTGGCCGACATTGAAGACCGTGTCGGGGGAAAGCAACGGCTCGAAGACTGTACGGGCTATATGGATTGGCCCGACCGTGGAGTCTACTTCTTTTTCGCACACGATGAACGTCGAGGGACGGGCGACCAGCACCGTCTAACTCGTATCGGGACGCACGCTGTTTCCGCCGGTTCAGGAACGTCGCTCTGGAACCGACTTCGCACACACCGAGGAGCAAACGGCGGGACGTATGGGGGAGGCGGCAACCACCGAGGCTCGGTGTTCAGAAAGCGCGTTGGGGAGGCCCTTATCGAACGTCACGGACGTCACGACGAGTACCCCCATTGGGGCGAGGGATCCTCCGCCCCTCGTGAACGACGGCTCAACGAGCACGAGCACGAACGGGCGGTCAGCGACTACATCCGTGACCTTCCCTTCCTGTGGGTCGACATCGACGACGAACCCGGCCCTGAGAGTGACCGTGCTTACGTCGAACGGAACGCTCTCGCCCTCGTCAGCAACTTCGAAAAGGAAACACTCGACTTGCGACGCGACGACTGGTTAGGGAAGCACAGCCCGAGAAAGGAGATACACGGTTCCGGGCTATGGAACAGCAACCACGTCGAGGAGGACTACGACTCCGCGTTTCTTGACCGGGTCGCTGAAGCCGTCGAAGATACGACGCCCGTTTAGCTCTGTAACTGTGACCCGATACTAAAACTCGTGAGGTCGTCGATACGGTCTTCCAGTTCATCGATTTCCCGTCGCAGGTCATCAGTTTCTTTCTCTTCGCTCGCTGCCAGTCGGTCTTTCATAGTGATTACTGCGAGTCTTTACCGCCGTGACGATCCGTGTCGGCGATGAGAGGCGGGTAACGGGCGTTTTTCGACACCGTGCATGAAACTATTCGCAGTAATCACTATCAGTCCCTGAAGCCGTGACTCTTTGACATCCTCGTCGACCTCCGCTTTCCGGACGTACTCGCTCTCGTCAATTTCGTACACGGCTGACTCCGAGAGTTCGGTTACGTCTAGTGCCTCGGCGACCTTTCTCGAATCGACACTCGTTACGCGTTCCCGGTCGATTCCTGCCTCCTCCAGTACGGCCAGTACGTCCTCGTCGTCCTTGAGCGAGCGGTTGCGGCGTGACGTTCGCTGGACGGACCCGTACTGACCGTGGACCGGTTGGTCGTGATGCAATCTATCGAGCAACACGGCAGCGATGTCCTGTCGGAACTCGTTGGCATTCCGTTGCACGTCCGAGCACAGGGTATAGAGGTTCACCAGCGCGTTCGTCTCCAGATCGGAAAGGGTAGCCACATCGTGACGCTCGAGTGCATCGATAAGGAGTAACGCATCCGAATAGACGTCGAGTCCATCAGGTTCGACACGCTCCCTTCCGTTCGTCTCCGCCTCGTCGCTCACCAGTTGCGTGGCAGTCTCTCCATCGTTTTCGGTGATAACCCCCGTCTGCTCGTCGATCTCGAAGCGAGGGTGAAGACTCAGTACAGCGGGATACGGATCGGCATCCGGTGGGAGTCGGTCGAGATCGAACCCACTGGTTGCCTCCTGAATCCGCCGGTAGAGTGTTCCGAACTGGTCGCGCTGAAGGGGCGTTCGGTCCCCTGTCTCAGTGAACGTGACGACAACACGGTGTTCCTGTACATCTGTGAACTGACCCGACGACAGACGTCCGAGGGTCTCGAATGGCGACGCACGGCCAGCGGACGGACGATGACCCCCTACGAACGGGGTCTCCGAACGATCACCGAACGTACCGTTTCCCTACGGGTTCGGGATAGTCAGCCGGATGAACTCGGAGAATTACCGCTCGACGCTGCGCTCAGAGACGTGTATCCGAGCACCATCTACCATCATCAGGGCCAGACCTATGAGGTCCAGTCACTCGACCTGGACCGTGACGTGGCCTGGCTGGTCCCGACGGAAAGCGACCACCAGACCCGCGTTCAGTACGACGAGTCGATGACTATCGAGGAGGACATCGCCACCAAACCGCTGGCGACTCGCGAGGACGTCACCGTTCACTCGCCTCACTGTGGCCGTGCAAACGAACCCCTCGACAAACGCCTCGCAGTGACGCTCACGATGGCGCTGGCCGATCCAAGCCGACAGGTCGACAATCCCAAGTCGTAACTCCAATAGTATCGACGAGCCTGGATTTGAAGAGGTCGAAGTGAGAAGACACAGCTATGCCCCACACCTGTGACGACTGCGGTGACGAGTTCGAAACGCTGTCCAGCCTTCGCCTACACGACTGCTCGGAGGACGAATCCACCGCCGGCGAAGACCTATTCGAGGACAGGAGAGAAGAAACCAGAAAACAGGAGCGCGAGACTGAGCGGAGAGTGAAACAAGCGGCCAGCGAGGACCTGACAGATCCGATCGAGCAAGCACGACAGGGCGACGAGATGGCTGTCTACCAGACACTCGCGGAGTACGAACGGCGTCTCTCCAATGAATGGGCACAGGAAGATGGAGGAGACTACTGGGGTTTCCATCGCGTCTTCTTCGAGCCAGCAGTCGAGGGTCTCGAAACGGTCGTTCAGCGGGAGGGGTGGCCGTTCCTGCTCGATATCCTCGACGCCTACTGGCCCGAAGCCACGTACGACTTCGAGACCTATCCCGAACACGAGTCGTTCGGCGGCGCGGAGCGGGGTGATTTCGAGGAATACCCGCACGTCAGCCATGTTCTCGTGGCTGTGACTGGCAAGCAGATCGTTCGGACCCGTCGTGCCGACGGTGTTGCGGCGATTCCGGTTGACACGCTCGACTATCTGATGCTGTTCCATCGCCATCCCGGGGACACACAACCCTGGATCGACTCGATGGGTTATGGCTGGGGGATCGGTCATCCGGATCACGCGTTCGAGGAGAGTATCGAGACGATCGTCGATGGCGAGTACGAGATCTGGGCCGGCACGGCCATCGAACACGCCATGCACGCAGATCAACACGCCGCGACGACACTCCTCGAAGACCTGTTCACTGCGGACCTCGTCTCGGACCCCGCACAACTGCTCCAGATCGTCGGCGGTATTGACCGTGGATACTACCCTGATTCGAGCGATCACTGGGACTGGGAGACGCTATACCCCGAGTTCCACTCGGACGGCTTCGACTGGGACCCTGATGTTCGTGAGCGACTCCGGGCTGTGGTTGTCGACTGTGGACTCGCTCGACAGTTACCAGATGACTGGTCGTTTACCGATGTGGTCCTGTAACATCCGATAGAGATGACCCAAACACCAGATGATTCATCATAGAAGTTGGAAGCGGAACAGTAGCACACATCATCGATATGGATGCGAGCAAGTCGGAGGCGGAAAATCAACCGTCTCTCGGCCCAGCGCGCCGGGCGAGAGGACGTGTAGTCGGGGGTACCGTGACTTCCGATCCCAACGAGTTCCGTTTTCGGAGTTTGTCTCCCACCACGATATCGACAAAGAGGGCTTCCGGGGCGATGCGCCGGATGAAATCTGCTCGTGCTGCTGGTCGAACGTGATTAAAGCAGTGGGGGACGGACAGGAACGAGCTGACGTTGAGGATCTCGTGTTCGTCGGATGTCTGTACGCGCCGTTCGAACGGGACTACCCGGACTTTCCACAGTACGGGGAACCAGAAACGGAACTCGACTATCAGGTGGAGATATCCGACGACTCACACGAGCGACTACTCGTCGTCATCGGTCAGTCGATCGACCCCGGCCGTCTACGGCACTTCGACGACTCCTACCGGTTCGATCTGGAACGGGCTGTAGACGAATACGCCTCTACGAACGACGCATGACGGAGTACGAAACGCGCGTTCGTGAGGAAATCGAAGCCACGATCGATCGGGCGGGGTTCGACCCGTTGGGGCCAGTGGCGATTCGTATCGACGTCACCGATTCCTTTCGCCGCAAGCTTGGCGAGTGCCGTCGGCTCTCCTCTGCTGACCGCGATGTCGAGACCACAGTCGAATACGAGGTCCGAATCGCCCGCTGGCTGTTCGAAGACGGTTGCGACGACCGATGGCGCGATACGGTCCGTCACGAGGTTGCGCACGCCCACGTTCTCGAAACGGTCGGTCCGGACGCCCAGCCCCACGGCGACGCGTGGAAGACCGCAGCACGCCGGGCAGGCGCGGATCCGGTCGCCCGCTACGAGGGCGACGACACCGTCGACGCAGAGTACGTGCTCGCGTGCCCGGGAGGGTGTTTCGAGCGCGGATACGTCCAGCGCTCCAAGCGGATCAAACAGCCCTGGCAGTACGCCTGTGACGAGTGTGGGGTGAGCCCAGCCAGCTACGACGTCGGCGAGCGGCCGGCCGATCCCGACCCGGGGACCTGTTACGTCGAGAGCATCCCGTGGCGGACACCCGACGACCGGGACGAGCCAGACGACGCCAGAAGTACTGCCCGCTATCTGCTGGCCTGCCCGAACGGCTGTACGGCTTGGCCTTACCAGCGGCGTACCAAACGGATCAAGAATCCCTGGCTGTACGCCTGCCCGGAGTGTGACACGACACTCCTCAGTTGTGACATCGACGACAGTCCGACCGACCTCGAACCTGGGCGGTGTCACGTCGGGAGTATCCCCTGGCAGGAACCGCGCATCGTCCACGCCTGTCCCAACGGCTGTTTCAGCACGGAATACGGACAACACACCGAACAGACCAGACAGCCCGAGCGCTACCGGTGTGAGGAGTGTAGCGCGCGAACGGTCGCCTATCCCGCGGATGAGCGACCCGAAACCCTCGATCCGGGAACGGACTACCTGGAGTGACCGTATCGCCACGGTTTTGAACCCGTAGAGATGCTGTAGTGGACGGTTTGGAGGTTGTGGGCCTACGAATCTGGAACCCAGACGCCTTTCACCGGCTGGAATACGACGTAGGCGTCGACGTCCGACGTGTCGGCCGGATGGGCGGTGTGGAGCGTGAGTTGCCCCCTGCTCGTGTGTTCTCGGTTCCGTTCGGTCACCCACTCCTCCGCATCCGCTTTCGAGTCGAATGTAAGTTGACGGTCTTATCGGGGTTAGGTATGGGGTTCGAGTCGGGAGGAGGTGGATCCAGACAACCGCATACTGACGTAGCGCATCGTGCCGGCTTACTCGTCGCCTTCGTCTTCTTCGGTGGCCTGCTCGATTCCTTCAGCGAGGGCTTCCCCAAAGTCCTCCTCCATCCAGCGGGCTATCTCTGCGGCACTCGCGTCCTCGTCGGGACGGTCAACCATATAAGACCTTCGGGACGGTGTACCGATAATACCTGCGTCGAGAACGGACAGTACCCTATCAGGAGACCTATCACACGCAGAGTTGTGGTAGGTGGTATGGACACCGACGAAATACGGACTTACAGCGAGCGATATAGCGACGGCTACCCAGACGAACATCAGGAAATCGAAAAGGAAGTTGGCGGGGCTCTCAACGAGAAGGGGTATCTCACGCAGGACGAACTGGCAAGCGTAGTAAAGTGGAAACTGGATAACCAGCCCGGTCGGAGGGACCGCTATATCGAAATGATGCGGTCGACCCCAGAAGAATTTGTCCGACGAGTAACGGAGGCGGCCCTCCTCCCGGACGACCCGAAGATCCAGTTACAGACCCTCGCTTCGATCCCCGGCATCGGTGACGCGACAGCGACGGTCGTGCTGGCGTTCTACGATCCGACAACCTACGCAGTGGGTGACCGCTATATCATAGAGGTGCTATTCGGAGAAGACCGTGGATTCCGACGTAGTGACTACACCACGTTACTGGAGGAACTCCGCGACCGGAACCCCGACGACTTTG
>JAQCNI010000138.1 GCA_028275105.1 Halorubrum sp. | reverse complement strand
TGGTGGGGATGCCGACCCCGAAGGTCGTTCGGTACGGGTGGGGAATGACCTTCCCCCCCGGCGACAACTGACGGCGAGTCCCACATCAAAGCCCCTCCCTCCACGAGCGAGGTCGCAAGACCGAGCGAAGTAGGGAGGGGTCGGTTACTGGGCGCGGTCGCGACGACTTGGCCGCCGTAAATGGCGACGTAGGCTTCCCGCAGGTCGAGATCGCGGAACTCACGCCCGAGTCGCCGCGCCTGTGCCTTACCGATCTGCTCGTGGTAGATTCGCTCCAGTTCGTCGCTTTGGTCCTTGAGCTGTTCGATTTCGTCGGCGAAGCGTTCGCGGTTCTCCCCGTTTTTCGTGTAGAAGCGGAGGCGCTCGGCGTCGCTCGTCCCCGAGCCCTCGCCCGGAGGAAGCGACTCGACGATCCCCTGGCTGTGTCTGGCCTCCCCGTACGCCGTCTCGATGTCCATGTCGAGGAGGTCGAGCATCATCGGACCGAGTGGTTCGGACAGCAGCCACCCGTCGGGGACGATCTCGCCCTCGAAAGGGAGCATCACTAGGTCGTTCAATATCACTGGCAGCGCTGGCTCCGGGAACTGCTGCTCAAACGGGTCGTGGATCGCGGTCACGGCGAACGCGCGAGGCGCTTCGGGTTCGACGAAGACGGTATCGTCCTCGCGGTGCTCGACGACGGCGGCGAACTCACAGAACTCGTAGTCACGCCATCCTCTGATCACTTCCAACTCGGACTCGGACAGCCTTGCCGGGTTCTCACCGACGAAGTCCGCGATGATCGACTCAGCACCTTCCTCGTATAGCCGTTCGCGGATCGGATAGATCTCGTCCAGAAACGCCTCGCTGAATACACGCCGGACAGCCGGATGAACACCCGCAATCTGCGAGCAGTTCCCACGTGTGCTGAAAGAGCTTCTCGATGTGTTCGCATCCGTTGCGGGCCAGTCCGACACCACCGCGGTAGCTGTCGTAGATGAACAGCGCGCTCGTCTCCGCCTGTGGGTGCTCCGCTGTCGAGACGCTTCCGACGTCGCTCGGTCATAGAGGATGACGAGCGGGAACGTGGCGACGAGAGCGTGCTGAACGGCGTGGAGGCCACCTTCGAACGAACCGGACATCGTCTGTATCAGGCGTTCGAGTCCCGGTGGGAGCGTCACGTACAGTACACGGGTCGAAAGCGTCGTCTCGGGTAGGTCGAGCGACTCCTCGGTCATGATCTCACCAGTTCTGTGGTCGCGCCGCTGGAAGCCGGTGACCTGCTTCCGTCGTGTCACGTCGCTGTCGGCGTCGCTAGTACGACGTTCTGACCGTTGCGAACCGCTTCGATTGCGTCGGTCTGGTGTGCGTAGAGCTCGTCGATGCCCTGGTCTGCAAGGCTATCCGCGATTAGGGTGTCCATCTCACAAGATCGAGTGAGGGGACTGCGGGCGGGTATATCCCGTTGGAACCGGATCTGATCGCGGTAGTAATCACGATTCTGTACCCACTCGACGAACTCGTTCACTACCCCGTGGATACTGCGTGCCCGCATATAGAGATACGGCTCTCCACTCGGACTCTCACCTTTTTATTCGCCCGCTCGGATACTTCTCGAATGAGTAATGACCTCGCCGATTCGATATGCGGACGAACTCGACCCGTTTCTCGCCTTGGAACTTCCCTCGGGATGGGTGCGTGGCCTTCTCGAACCGCTATCGATGTCGTTCCAGTCGGACGACCCGCTAGAGAGCGCGTTGTTCGAGGCAATGGCGGGAACATCACCCGATCCGGAACCGGCATCGAACGCGGTCGTCTTCGCGTATCTCGCCGGCTACGACCCTGGTGTTGACCGGCCAATGGACAGCGAGCGCCAGCTATCGATCAAGTACGTAGCCGAGCAGGATGCGTTCGGAGTCAGAGCAGCGTTCGACGAGGGACTGGTCGAGACTGCTGTGGGCGCTTGTGACTGGCTGGAACGTGCCATGCCACGGGTCGAACGTGAGTTGGACCATCGACGCCGCTTTTGGGTTGCGCTCTCGGACATCCACGGTCTCGGACAGCAAGGAATTGGCAATCTGCACGAGGAATACGAGTCGTTGGATGAAGTCGCTAAGGCGACCGAAGCCGAACTAACCGAGATTCCGTACGTCACTGACGACCTGGCTCCCGAAGTGGTGACGGCTGCCGAACAGTTCGACGGGACTGTCCCGACTGCTCCCGGTGATCAGGCGGCCGACTGTGCCGATGATCCGCTCGTCGTCGATACCAGTGAACTGCGTCCGTTCAGCGAGCTCTTCGAGAACTGAACGTTGCCGGTCCTGAACGTTTTCAATCAAGCAGTCGTACCCGCTTCTATGTCGTTCAGCGACAGTTGGCACACGCTGCTCGAGGAACTCGACGAGTTGGCCGACGATGCCGTACTCATCACACCGCTCTCTCACGACCGGTTCCGCGTTATGGACGTACAGGAACACCGCATCGTCGTCACGTTCGAGGATACGGGAGAGCGTCGTCCGCTCCAGCGCGATCAGTTCGAGACCCTCTACCGTCGAATCCAGGATTCGAGGGGTGCGTTCGACCTCGACCGGCTCCCGCCCGATGCCGACCCGTATCCGGCGCTGCTGAGCCTACATCCTCGATTCGAGGTCGGCGAAGAGCAGGGTCGTATCGTCGAAAAGGAAGCGGGGACCGATACCCAACTACCGGGCGACGAGTCGGCGTCTGCCGAGAACGACCGTGTCGAACCTGATGGGATCGACGTGTACTCCGATGCCCTTCTCCTCATCGATGTACTGGAATGCCAGGAGGTCTCCGATCTCACAGCGCTGGAGACGGAGGCACTGGTGAACCTCTACACGCTCTGTTCGGACGTCCAGCGGAACGCGAACGAATTCCGCCAGGATGTTGCCGACGTGTTACTCGATCGACTCCACCACGATCAGCCAGTCCACGGTCAGTACGGCTCGGTTCAGCGAACGTCGCGTCGCAACCGCTCGCTGAAAGACGAGGCAGACGTACTGGCCACACTGGAAGACGCAGGGATCGACCGTGAGCGTGTCATGAGCGTCGATTCGAAGAAGGTGAACGAGGCACTGGACGTGACGGAACTCTCGGAAACGAACGTCTACGAGGTTGACGAGAGTGAGTACGTCCGGAAGGCGGAAGTGGACGAAGATGTCAAAGAGTCACGACTCCAGGGATTGAAAGACCGGCTTGCGGCCAGTAGCGACGCGGAGTCCGACGAGCTCCGCCAGGAGATCGAAGCCCTCGAAGAACGAATTGACGATCTCACCAGTTTCAGTACGGGGACACGGATGTAGGGGTAGTCGGATTCGATGGCTTTGTTTATATTCGAAAAGATGTTTTAGAGATCGACGGGGTCCGACACTTCGTGTGGGATGTTCTCCTCGCGGAGTGTGGCGGTGTGTCGCGGCAGTTCGTCCGCGGCGGCGACGAGAAGCACGTCCAGCCCGCGCACCGCGGCCTCGGCGACGCCGTCGGCGGTCCCGAAGCGGATGTCCGGACTGACGTCGCCGCGTGACGCGAGCGCGTACGCCTCCGTGCCCGCCACCGCGAGCAGGTCGCCGTCGGTTAGCTTTTCACCGATGCGGTCGGCGGTCAGCGATCCGGTGTCGGTGACCGTCGGGACGGGGATCACGGTGACGTCTCCGGTCTCGTACTCGACGACGCCCTCGAAGTCGGCGACGCCGACCGCCTCACCGGCCGCGCCGCCGCTAACGACGACGGCCGTCGCGGTCCCGCCGGCCGGGTTCGCGTGGAGAACGCCGTCGCGCATCGTCAGTCCCACCTCGCTCCCCTCGGTCACGTCGTCGAGCGCTATCGCGGCGTCGACGTCGACGCTCCCGAGAACGTCGGAACTGACTCGATCGAGGTATGCCTCCAAGCCGTCGGTACGGGAGATCAGCCAGTCGACTCCCTCCTTGGTCACCTCGTATCGGCCGCGGCCGCCCTTCTCGACGTAGCCGTTCTCGACGAGGTCCCTGACGTAGTCGCTGACGGCCTGTGAGGTCACCCCGATCGCCTCCGCGATCTCGCTTTGACTCACGGCGGGTTGTCTGGCGGCGATCTCGACGAGGACCTGATAGCGCGTTGCGTCGCGCTTGCTGTCGAGGACGGCCGGCGTCGCCTCGGGTTCCGGGTCTGCCATCGCCCGGAGTTCGGCCCCGATAAGTAAAGTATTGTTGTAGTGCCTGCGCCCGTACGCCCCAAATATGCGCTTCTCGCTTCGCAGAGATAAATCTAACTTTTCGTAAAACAAGCACAATTGTTATACGTGAGAGTTCCGTTGATCACCGACGATGCGGGCGACACGACTTCCGAACGACGCCAAGGCCGGCCCGACGAAACCCGAGGTCCGCGCCGTGGTACAGCGCAAACTCGCGCTCGACCCCACGGACCACTTCGTCGAGGTCGGCTCGTGTACCGGGGCGGTGACCGTCGAAGCCGCCCGCCACGCGGGACGGGTTACGGCGCTTGAACGCAAGCGTCCCCGGCTCGACGTGACGCGTGAGAATCTCGCCGCCAACGAGTACGACGCCGACGTCGACCTCGTTCATGCCGAGGCTCCCGAGGGTATTCCGCCCGACGGCGACGTGCTGTTCCTCGGCGGCTCACGGAACTACGAACCGGTCCTCGACGTCGCCCTCGACGCGGGCTACGACCGGATCGTGATGAACGTCGCCCGGCTGGAGGTGGCCGGGGAGGCGGCCCGGGCGTTCCGCGAGCGCGGCGTGCTCGACGAGACGCTCTGTCTCCAGGTCGCGACCGGCTACGACCTCGCGGGCGCGACCAGTTTCGACGCGAACAACCCGGTGTACATGCTCGTCGCGAAGCCGGGCGACGGCGATTCCGGAGAGCAGGACACCACCGAGGCACCCGGCGGGGCTACGGAGGCCGGCGCGTGACCCTATACGGTGTCGGCCTCGGCCCGGGTGCGGACGACCTCGTCACCGTCCGCGGGCGGCGAGTCCTCGACCGAGCCGACGTGGTGTACTCGCCCGGACGACTCTCGCGGGCGGTCGCGACCGAGCACGTCCCGGAAGCCAACATCGGCGACGTCTCCTTCCCGATGACGCGTGACGAGGCGGAGCTCCGACGGGCGTGGAAGGCGGCCGCGGCCGAGATCGCGCCGCGGGCCCGGGACGGCGACGCCGCGTTCGTCACGCTCGGCGACCCGAACGTCTATTCGACGTTCGGCCACCTCCGGCGGACGCTCGACGCGTTCCACCCCGACGTCGAGGTTAAGGTCGTCCCCGGGGTCAGTGCGATGACCGCGTTTGCGACCGCACTCGACGTCGAAATCGAGGCCGGTGCGGGGCTCGCGCTCCGCGAGGCGGCCGGCGGCGCCGCGCCGACCGGTCCGGATCGCATGGTCCTGTTCAAGGTCACGGACGCGCCGGCGACGGCGGGAACGCTGAACGACGCCGGCTACGACGTGACGTTCGGCCGCCGGCTGTTCATGGACGCCGGTGAGACGACGATCACGGACGACGCCGACCGTCTCGCCGACCGCGACTACTACACGCTGGCGTACGCCGAACGCCGCGGTCTCGACACGTCGCGCGCGACCGATGGATTCGACGTCGGCGCCGTCGAGGACGCCGGATCCGACGCCGGGTCGGGTGTCGAGTCGGCCGCAGAGACCGACCCCGACGACGCCGTCACGGATGGGGGACCACACGCCGCGGAGTACGCCGCCGCGGCGGCACACGGGGACCCCCTGGGGGGGACGCGATGAGCCCGTCGCCGCCGGACGACGCTGCCGCCCCGCTCGACGACCCACAGGACGCGATCGACGCCGCGGGCGACGGCAAGGGTGACGGGCTCGACCCGCGGGTCCGCGAACATACCGCCGGCGACGCGCAGACCGGGATCCCGTTCATCGGCGCCGGCCCCGGGGACCCCGGACTGCTCACGCTGCGGGGCAAGGCGCTCGTCGACGACGCCGACCTCGTCGTCCACGCCGGCTCGCTCGTCTCCAGCGACCTCCTCGAGGAGCACTGTGCGCACGCGGAGCTCGTGAACTCCGTCGGCAAGGACCTCGAGGAGCTGGTTCCGCTGATGAAGGACGCCCACGAGGACGGTCGGACGGTCGTGCGCCTCCACAGCGGCGACCCAGCGGTGTACGGGGCCGCGCTCGAACAGATCGACGCGCTCGAACGCGCGGGCGTCCCCGCCTACTTCGTCCCGGGCGTCACGTCGGCGTTCGCGTCGGCGGCGACGCTGCGCACCCAACTCACCCTGAACGGCGTCGCCGACCACGTCGCGTTCACCCGCCCGCAGGGACGGACGCTCGACCCCGAGGACGACCACATCGCCGAGTTCGTCGAGATGGGCGACGTGACGACGTGTATCTACCTCGGCACCCACGCGGTCGCCGAGACGATGGACCGCCTGCTCGACGACGGCGTCGACCCCGACACCCCGGTCGCGGTCGTGTACCACGCGTCCTGGCCGGACGAGGACGTGCTCGTCGGCACCGTCGCGGACATCGGCGGGAAGCTTGACGAGGCGGGATACCGCGCCTCGGCAATGGTCCTCATCGGCGAGGCGGCGACCGGCGCGGGTTACGAGCGATCGTACCTCTACGGTGACTGGGCGAACGGCGGATCCGACGACTCGACGGCGGAGACGGAGGCCGACGACTGATGAGCACTGACACAGATGCCGACACCACGACGGACGGGAGTACCGACACGGACACCACGACGGACGATAGTTCCGACGTCGGCGGCCACTGTTCGAGCCCCGATTCCGACGGGGAGGTCGCCGAGTCAATCGCCATAATCAGCTTCGAGCGCAAGCTTGACACCGCCGCGGCGATCGTCGACGGGATCGGTGACCGCTACGAGTCGATCGACGTGATCGAGTATCACGGCGACGTGTTCGCCGAGCACTGGGGCGAGTACGACTGTTTCGTCGGGCTGATGGCCTCGGGCATCGCGATGCGGAAGACCGCGCCGCTGCTCGATGACAAGTGGGACGACCCCGCGATCGTCGTCATCGACGAGGAGCTCACGTGGGCGATCCCGATCACGGGCGGCCATCACGGCGCCAACCAGGTTGCCGACGACCTCGCGAGCATGGGCGCCGTGCCGGCGATGACGACGGCTTCGGAGGCCGCCGACAAGCAGGGCGTCGAGAAGCGGGCGAAGGCGCTGTCGGCCCACGTCGTCAACGGGGACTCGACGGTGGCGACGAATCTCGCCGTCCTCGACGACGAACTCGGCCCCGTCGAGCGGCTCGATGGGCCGCGGGCGGTGCTCGTCGACGACGACGTGACCGTCCTCCGCCGGAACCACGCGGATGGCGTCGTGCTCGGCACCGGATCCGTCTCCGGGGCCGACGCCGACCGGTTCCTCGCCGCCTGGGACACTGCCCTCGACGAGGTCGGCCGCGACTGGGACGACGTCGAGTTCGTCGCCACCGCAACCCGAAAGGAGGACGAGCCGGGGTTGCTGGCGGCCGCCGCCGAGCGCGACGTTGGCGTCGTCGCGTTCGACAGGGAGACGCTGCTCGAGTTCGAGGGGCCGACCCCCTCGAAGTCGAAGGAGCTCATCGGCTGGCCGGGCGTCGCGGAGGCGAGCGCGATCGCCGGCGGGGCCGACCACGAGCTCGCGGTGGCGAAGCTGCGCCACGAGCGCGAGGTCACCGTGGCGGTGGGCCGATGACCGGCCGATCCGACGTCGCCGGCGACGCGACCGACGCGCCCGCGGACTTCGGCACGCTGTACGTCGTCGGCATCGGTCCCGGGCTCCCACACGCGATGACTCAGCGCGCACACGACGTGATCCGCCACGCGGACTGCGTCATCGCCTCGAACCTCTATCAGGAGTTCCTCCGACGGGACGGTACGATCCCGCCCGAATCGCGGACCGAGTCGGTCGACCCCGAGACGGCCGCCGACGGCGGGGCCGGGGCGGTTCCGGGTCCCGAGGGGGTCGACGGCGGCAGTGACGCCGACACCGCCAATGCCGCCGACTGGACGCCGGGGAACGTCGGGACCCATCCCGACGGCGACACGGTCGAGATCGTCCGGTCCTCGATGGGCCAGCAGATCGAACTCGCGCGCGAGGCGTTCGCGCGCGTCCGCGCCGACCAGGACGTCGCGCACGTCTCCGGCGGCGACCCGAACGTCTACGGGAAATCCGACCTGGTGTACCTGATGGCCGACGAGGAGGACGCCGACGACGTCCCGATCGAGATCGTTCCGGGGGTGACCGCCGCGCTCGGCGGCGCGGCGATGGTCGGCGCGCCGCTCTCGAACGATTTCTGTACCGTCTCGCTGTCGGACAAGTGGCGCGGCTGGTCGGAGATCGCGGAGAAGCTCCGGGCCGCGGCCGTCTCCGGGTTCGTGGTCGTGTTGTACAACTGCTGGCGGGACTACGAGCGAGCGATCGACGTGTTGCGCGACCATCGGACCGACGACGCCCCGGTCGCCATCGTCAACGACGCGGGGCGCGGCGACGCCGGCCGCAACCTCGACGACGAGACGTACACGCTGACGACGCTGGGCGAGGCGACCGCCCACGACGACGAGGTCGGCGGGATGGGCACCTCGCTCATCGTCGGCACCGAGGAGACCGAGACCTGGACGAACGACCACGGCGAGTTCCTCGTCACCCCGCGTGGCGGGCGAGACGTCGACGACTTCTGACAATGAGTGACAACACCTGCGGTTCGACTGATGGATCGGCTTCCGAATGCGGCGGTAGCGGCGACGGGGCGACTGATGGCGGGACGCCCATCGGCGGGACGGCCGACGGCGGTACCTCTGTCGACGCGCCGGGCGACGCCACGACGGCGTCGTCCGGCACCGCCTCCGCATGTGGGGCGTCATCGTCGGGGTCCGGATCCGACTCGTCGTCCGGCTCGTGTGGCGCCTCGAAATCGTCGAAGACGGACGAGAAGGTCGGCTCGACGGCCGACGATTTTGCCGCCGACCCCGGTCGACTGGTTGCGGTCGGCCTCGGGCCCGGACAGGCGGAGGGAATGACGGCGCGTGCTCGCGCGGCCCTCCTCGACGCGGAGCACATCGTCGGCTACACGACGTACATCGAGCTCCTGCCGGACGACGTGATCGACGCGGCCGACGAGCTGTACGACACCCCGATGTGCGGCGAGGTTTCCCGCACGGAGGAGGCGGTCGACCGCGCGCTCGCCGGCAACGACGTCGTCATCGTCGGCTCGGGTGACCCGAACGTGTACGCGCTCGGCGGACTCGCGCTCGAGATCGTCGAGTCGAAGGGGACGACGGCGTCGGCGCTCGACTTCGAGGTCGTCCCCGGCGTCCCGGCCGCCCAATCGTGTGCCGCCCGCGTCGGCGCGCCGCTGGTCAACGACACCGTCTCCATCTCGCTG
The DNA here is from genome assembly GCA_028275105.1 of Halorubrum sp. Taxonomy (GTDB): domain Archaea; phylum Halobacteriota; class Halobacteria; order Halobacteriales; family Haloferacaceae; genus Halorubrum. Next base: position 69,009 of record JAQCNI010000138.1, on the reverse strand, counting down.
TCGGACCACCTCACGTCGATGGAGACGATCGAATCCCGTCTCGAGGCGGTCGCACGCGAGGGGTTCACGATCGCGATATACAACCCGTGGAGCCGGAAGCGCCGGGAGAACTTCGAGACGGCATGTGCGATCCTCTCCGAACATCGACCCCCGGACACGCCCGTCGGCGTCGTTCACGGGGCCGGTCGCGACGACGAGGCGGTCGAGATCGTCGAACTTCGCGAACTCGAATCGCTCGGCGAGACCGATCTGATCGACATGACGACGACGATCCTCGTCGGCAACGAGGAGACGTACGTCTGGGACGACCGGATGGTGACGCCCCGCGGCTACGAGAGCAAGTATGACTACTGAACCGCCGACCGGACAGTCGCGGGGGGCCGGCGCCGGGACGACGGCGACCGACGTCGACGCGGACGGGATGGTCGACACCGACGCGGACGGGACGACCGACGCCGGGCCCGCAACTGCTCGCTACCGCGTCGCGGTCGACCGCGACGCCTGTGACGGCGTCTTCGCCTGTCTCGTCCGGGACGACCGATTCGTCGAGTCCGCCGACGGGCTCGCGGACTTCGCGGTCGACGAGGCCGAGTCGGTCGACCGAACCGCCGGGGCCGACGGGGCTGGGCGGTCCGACGGGACCAAGGGAACGGTGACGGCGACGTTCGCCGACGACCGGATCGACGATGCGCGGGCGGCCGAGACGGCCTGTCCGCTGGACGCGATCACGGTCTCGACGACGACCACCGACGGCGATGCGGTCGACGAGCCCACGGCCGATGACGCCCCGGAGGGACCATGAGCGCCGTCGACGCCGCTCCCGACGACTTGCTCGCGCGCCACCCCGAGACGGCGTATTTCTGGGGACACGTCGCCGGCAACGGCCGCGTGACGGAAACGAGCGTCGAGGTCGAGACCGCGGACGAGGTCGCGGCTCGCCTGCTGTCCGCCGTCGCCGGCGGCGGGACGGTCGACCATCGGATTGCCGACCGCGACTTCGCCCACGACGCGGCCGTCACCCGCCGCGAGGACGAGTACACGCTCCGGCTGATCGACCCGTCGCTGGCGACGAACGCGGCCGCCGCGCTCGGCCTGCCGGTGGGTTCGGACCTCGGCGGCTACCGGTTCGACGCGTTTCGCGACCAGCACAGACAGCTCCTGCGCGGTCTCGTCGAGGCCTGTGGCGTCGTCTGCTTCCGCGAGTCGGCGAACGCCGTCGGCGTCTCGTTCGTCCACGACGACGAGCGACTGCTGTCGCGGGTCCGTCGCCTCCTCGATGCCGAAGGATTCGGCTCGGACGATCCGGTGGAATCCTCGTCGGGCGGCTACTGGTTCGGCGTCGCCGACGGTGACACGGCCGGCTTCGCCGAATGGGTGTACGAGGGATCGAGCGAGTCGGGGCTGTTCTCGCCCGACCGGCGGCGAAAGACGCTCCGGAGCGTTGAGCGCGCCGCGGGGATCGACGTCGGTACGTTGATCGAGCCGTCGGAGCCGTCGGGATCGTCCGGGGTGGTCGATCCATGAGTCGGACGGCCGGAACCGGCGATGCCGCCGTCGGGATCGGCGACGACGAGGCGGCCCTCCTCGTCGGCCACGGCTCCCGCCGCGAGGCGTCGAACGAGGCGGTACGCGACCTCGCGGTCGGCCTCGAGGACCGGCTTGACCTCCCGACCGACGTCGCGTTCCTCGAACTCGCGGAGCCGTCGATCCCCGACGCGATCGCCGGCCTCGCACACAGCACGTCGCGGCTCACGCTCGTCCCCCTCTCGCTGTTCGCCGCCGGCCACGTGAAAAACGACCTCCCGCTGGCGGTCCAGCGCGCCCGGAGCGAGCATCCCGACGTCAGGCTTCACGCCGGCGCACACCTCGGGATCCACCCGGCGATCCTCGACCTGCTCGACGACCGGGCGGCCGCGGTGGAGGCGGAACTCGGCGTCGACCGGTCGACCGACGACGTGGCGGTCGTCGTCTGCGCGCGCGGCTCCTCGGACCCGGACTCGAACGCCGACGTCCACAAGCTCTCGCGGCTCCTCTACGAGGGACGGTCGTTCTCGCGGGTCGAGGCGGCCTTCATCGGCGTCACCGAGCCCCTGCTTGACGCGGCGCTCCACGACGTCGCCAAGGCGCGGCCGGACGCGGTCGTCGTCCTCCCGTACATGCTCGGCGACGGCGTGCTGACCGGTCGGATCCGCGAGGGAGCCGCCGCGTTCGACGCCGACTACCCCTACGTCGACGCCGCGGCGGGTGACCCGCTCGGGACCGATCCCCGGCTGCTCGACGTGCTCTCGGACCGGTGGCAGGAGGCGCGGACCGACTCCGTTGACATGTCCTGTGACACCTGTAAGTACAAGGTCGAACTCGACGGCTACGAGGCCGACGAGGGCGGCGCCCGCGCGATGTTGCGTGCGCTGACACACCAGCAGGCCCACGAGGACCGCGAGGACGTCGCCGACGAGCCCCACGCCCACGACGCCCCGGGAGCCCATCTCGCCGTCTGTACGAACCGGACCTGCGCGGCCGACGGCTCGCCGACGGTCCTCGAAACCCTTCGGCAGGCCGCCCGTGACGCGGACGCCGACCTCCACGTGACGCGCTCGTCGTGTTTCGACCAGTGTGGAGACGGGCCGATCGTCGCCCAGTACCCCGACGGCGTCTGGTACGGCGGTTGTGACACCGCCGACGCCGACCGGATCGTCTCCGCGGTCGAGCGCGACCGGATCGTGAGCGACCTGGTTCACCAGACTTTATGAACGACACCCGTCGTTGTCTTTCCCATGACCTGTGACGAGATCGAAGCGCTGCGGCTCGGCCTGTTGAACGTGCTTGGCACCGAGGACGACGCGGTCCGTCGTCACGCGGAAGAGGAACTCGGTGACGCGCTCGACGGCAACGGTCCGATCGCCGCGATGGCCGATGCCGACTCCGTCGCCGCCCTCCGGCGACATCTCGACGCCGCGCTCGTCGACCTCGAGGAGGAGGCCGCCGCGCTGGACGACGACGACCCCGCCTCCGACTACGTTCGGGGCCGCGTCGTCGCGGTCCGGAACGCCGAGCGGTCGCTCGCGCGGTTCGCGGAGGGTGGCGAGTCGTTGCTCTCGGATCTGGGCGACGCCCACCACACGCTTCACGAAACGTTCCCCGTCGAAGAGTGATGACGGATCGGGCCGACGGCCCGTGACGACCCGCCCCGCACGCCGGCCGTCCGCGTCGCCGACTCTCAGTCGACGGTCGTCCGCGGCGATCCGATCTCCGACGCCGATCGGCCGACTGCGCGCCGCTCCAGCCGCCGGTACCCCGCGGCGATCAGCGCCCAGAGCCCCGCCTGTCCGAAGACGACGAGCCACCGGAACGCGGTCGCCAGTCCCGCCGGCATCCCCCCGCCGGCCGTCGTCGCCGGGGAAGCCACGGCGAGGAGCGCGAGCCCGGCCAGCGGGATCCCCGCGGCTGCCGCCCCGACGCGTCGTCCGCGGGTCGCGACCGCGCGGTCATACGCGACGATGGATGCGGTCGCGACCACCGCTCCGAGCAGCATCAGCCCGACGTACACCGCGGTGCCGACGGCAGGGTCGTAGGCCCGCTCCGCGCCCGGTGTGACCGGCGGCAGGACGGTCCACGGCGCGACGGAGACGACGAGGAATCCCGCCCCGGCGAGGACGTACGCCCGGAACCCGCCGCCGGGCAACGCCGGTTCGAACAGGTAGTACGCGGCGCCGAACGCCGCGCCGAGCAGGACGCCCCACAGCACGCCGCCGCCGGCGCTGATCGCCGCCGTAACGGCTCCGTCAACCGCGATCGCTGCGGCGGCCTCGCTCACCACGTCGCCGGCGTGTTCGTGGCCCGCCTCGCCGCCGACGAACGCCCCCCCGCCGCCGCGCTCCAGATACCCGACGAACGGCGAGATCACGAGCCACGTGAAGAGGCCGTAAACCCCCCCGGCGACCGTGCCGGCGACGACGCCGCGTTCGAGCGAGTCGATCATCAGTGGCAGATGATCCCGGCCCCGTGCCGAAAGTCGTGGAGCGGGGTGTGTGCGAGCGGTTCGAGCATGAACGCAAGCGTGAATCCCAGCGCCGCCGTCAGCGCGAGGGCGACGAGCGCGGTCGTGGGGTCGATGCGAGCGCGCGCGGTTGCGACCCGGCCGGCGACGGTGTCGATGTTCCGTGACATACGAAAGTCACATGGAGTATAGGAAACTACAATTGTAAAACTATCGCTCTCGAACAACTGGACTTTGATCGGTGACGGCGTCCGTCGACAGCGCCGACAGCGGGATCCGGTCGGCGTCGGTCGCCGCACCGATCACGTCGAGGAGCCCGGCCCGCGACTCGCCGGCGTCGACGACGAGCACCGAGGCGTCCGTTCCCCCGAGCCGACGCGCCGCCGCGCGCGTTGCCGCCGTCGGGCTCCCGTCGGCAACGTTCGCTCGCCCGTCGGAGACGACGACGACCAGCGCGCCGGCCGGGTCCGCCCGCTCGATCAGGTCGACCGCGGCGTCGAGCCCGGCCGGGAGCGGCGTCCGATCGGCGGTCGGGAGGTCCTTAAGATGGCGGGCGGCCAACGACACGTCGGTCGTCGGCGGCAGCAGCGTCTCGGCGTCATCGCCGCCGACGGCGACGAGCGCCACCGCGTCGCGCTCGGCGTACGCCTCCCCCAGCAGCTCCAGGACCACTCCCTTCGCGGCGCGCATCGCCGGCGCCATCGACGCGCTGGCGTCGGCGACGAACACCGTCAGGATCTGCGCGTCGTCGGCCCGAACCGACCGCCGGAGGTCCGCCTCGGTCGGCGACGACCGGCCGTTCCGGGCGGCGGCGCGCACGGTTGCGGCCGCGTCGGTCGATCCGGTACCGTCCGTGGGTTCCGTCCGAACCGTCGCCCCCCGGCCGTCAGGCGTTGGAGTCGCGTCGGCCCGTCCGCCCTCCCCGTCGGGTGCCCCGCCCGGCGCCGTCGGCGGATCCACGTCCGGGGCCGTCGCCGTGCCGACCCCGGCGCGTGGGGCACCGGGAACGAGCGGCGTCGCTTGCTCATCGTCGGAACCGTCGGAACCGTCGGAACCGTGGCCGTCGCGGTCGTCATCGCCGTCGTGGCCGTCGGCCGTGTCGTCGTCAGCGGGCCCCTCACGCCCGCTACCGGCCGTTTCCGAGTCGCTTTGCGCCTCGGCGGCGCGCGGGTCCCGCCCGTCGGCGTCCCCGTCTCCTCGTGCTTCGGGACCGTCCGCGCCGTTCGGGTCGTTGCCGTCGCCGGTTTCGTCGCTGGCGCCAGATCCGTCCGTCCCGTCCCCGTCGGGGTCGCGCCCGCCTTCCCGATCGGTTTCGTTCTCGTCGGTCGCGTCGCCGTCCCCCGACTCGCCGCCCGCGCCGTCCCCCGACTCGTCGTCCGCGTCGCCCCCGAACCGGTCCTCGATGAGCTCCTCGGGGTCGTCCCCGTCGTCCAGCGGGTGGCCGCGGGTTCGATGGGCGAGCGCGTACTCGGCGGCCTCGGCGACGTCGGACTCGATCACCTTCGGTCGGCCGTCGAGGGCGGCGAACGCCCGCGCGGCACGCGCGATAGCGAAGTCCGCGCGGTGGCCGTCGACCCCGGCGTCGCGGCAGAGCTCGACGATGTCGCGTTTGAACTCAGCCGGTATCTTCGGCCGACGTTCGCGGGCGTCGTGAACGCGCTCGCGGAGCGCCGCCGTCTCATCGGCGAACGCCGTCCGGAGGTCGCGGTCGCCGTCCCGACTGCCGTCGGCGCCGGTCATTCCCTCAACGACGCGGTTCAGTATCTCGACGCGCTCGTCGACGTCGTCGCTGGCGGCCACCTCGACACAGAGGTCAAACCGGTCACGGAGCTGCGGGCGGAGTTCGCCTTCCTCCGGGTTCATCGTCCCGACCACGGTGAACTCGGCGGGGTGGGCGACGCTCACGCCGTCGCGCTCGACGCGGTTGACCCCCATCGCGGCGGCGTCGAGCAGGACGTCGACGAGGTGGTCGTCGAGCAGGTTCACCTCGTCGACGTACAGCACGCCGCGGTTCGCTCGCGCGAGCAGTCCCGGGTCGAACTCGGCCTCGCCGTCGAGCGCGTCGGCGACGGAGAGCGTTCCGACCACCCGATCGCGAGTCGCGCCCAGCGGGAGGGTCACGAGCGGCGTCGCCCGCGTCTCCACCGGCGGGTCGTCCCGCTCCCGACAGTCGGCACACTGCGTCGCCGCGACGTCGTCGACGGTCGGATCCGGCGGACAGCCGTACGGGCAGTCCGCGACGGCGCGCTGGTCGGGCAGCAGGTCGGCCATCCCCCGGACCGCGGTCGACTTGGCGGTCCCCTTCCCGCCCCGGAGGAGCGTCCCGCTCAGCCCGTCATCGACGGCGAGCGCCAGGAGCCCCCGCTTGAGCCGCTCCCGGCCGACGACCGCGGGCAACGGCGTGGAAACCTTTTTCCCCGTCGCTAAATCAACCATAGTTGCGTTAAACACAGAGAAGGTTTAATAATTTATGACGACCATCGGCCTCTACACGGCGACGGAGAACGAACTCGGGGCGGTCCAGGCGGCCGCCGAACGGCTGTCCGGCATCGACCTCGTGGTCCGGTCCGAGAGCGACCTCGACGGACACGAGGACGTGGCGGCGTTCGTCGACGAAATCCGGGACGCGACCGCGGTCGTGTGCTGGCTCCACGGCGGCGAGGAGAGCATGCCCGGCTACGGGTTCGCGGTCGACGAACTGCGCGACGAGGGCGTCCCGCTCGTCGTGAAGTCGACCGGCGACGCGTACGCCATCGAGGACACGAGCGTCCCGGAGTCCGACCGCGAGCGGGTGTACGAGTACCTCGAAGGTGGCGGGACGGTCAACCTCGCCAACGCGACGCGGTACCTCGCACGGGAGTACGGCGGACGTGCGGGGGCGGACGCCTGGGACGGCGAGGTCGAGGACCCGATCGAACTCCCGACCGAAGGGGTGTACCACCCCGACCACCCCGGCGCGACGTTCGAGGAGCTCCGCGCGACGTTCGATGACGACGCGCCCACGGTCGGGGTCTGGTTCTACGAGTCCCACTGGACCCACGAGAACACGCGCTACGTCGACGCACAGGTCCGGAAACTGGAGTCGCTCGGCGCGAACGCCCTGCCCGTGTTCTGTAATCCCGTCACCGACGACGATCAGGGAGACGGCGAGGGGTCGAAGGACGCCGCGTGGACCGTCGAGCGATACTTCACCGACGATGCCGGAACCTCGGTCGTCGACGCCGTGCTCTCCTCGTTCATGTTCTCGCTGTCGATGAGCGAGCGCGGTCGCGACGCCGCCGACGAGGGCGACGGCGCCGAGGCGGTGTTCCTCGACGCGCTTGGCGTTCCCGTGATCCAGACGGTCACGACGATGCGTTCTCGCTCCCGCTACGAGGCGAGCGAGACGGGCGTGATGGGGTTCGAGCTCGCGCTCTCCGTCGCGCTCCCGGAGTTCGACGGCAACGTGATCACGCACCCGATATCGGGCAAGGAGCGGATGGCGGACGACGCCGGCGTCGGCTCCGCGCCGAAACGGCACGTCCCGATGGCCGACCGCGTCGATCACGCGGCTCGGCTCGCGGTCAACTGGGCCGAACTGCGCCACACGCCCAACCGCGAGAAGAAGGTCGCGGTCGTCCTCCACAACTACCCGCCGAGCGACGACGGGATCGGGACCGCGTTCGGGCTCGACTCGCCCGAATCGACGGTGAACCTGCTCGACGAACTCGCGGCACGAGGGTACGATCTGGGCGACGACGCCGACGGCGTAGCGGAGGTCGACGTCGACGACACCGGCGGCGTCGGTGACAGCATCGGCGACGGCACCGGCGACGGCGCCGGCGGATACGACGCCTCTCCCGTCGCCGACGGCGCGGCGCTAATCGACGCGCTCACCGCCCAGCTTACCCTCGACGACCGGTGGGTCGCGCCCGACGACGTCCGCGACCGGAGCGTCGACACCGTATCGCCCGCGACGTACGCAGCGTGGTTCGACGACGCCGCCGAGGGGTTCCGCGAGGGCGTCCACGACGAGTGGGGCGCCCCGCCCGACCGCCCGTTCGCGATTCCCGGCGTCGAGTTCGGGAACGTGCTCGTCACCGTCCAGCCGCCCCGCGGGTTCGGGATGGACCCGGAAAAGGTGTACCACGATTCGGCCCTCTGGCCCCCCCACGATTACGTCGCCTTCTACGGCTGGCTTCGGCACACGTTCGACGCCGACGCGGTCGTCCACCTTGGCACGCACGGCTCGCTGGAGTGGCTTCCGGGCAAGACGGTCGGGCTCGACTCGGCCTCCGCGCCCGACGGCCTGATCGACGACCTCCCGAACGTCTACCCGTACATCGTCAACAATCCCGGCGAGGGGACGCAGGCGAAACGCCGGTCGTACGCCGCGATCGTCGACTACCTCACCCCCGTCATGTCCCGCGCCGGGAGCTACGACGGGCTGGCCGAACTGGAGGAGCTCGCCCGGCAGTACCGTGAGGCGGGCGGGACCGGGGCCCGCACCGACGACGGCGAGCGGCTGGCGGCGCTCGTCCGGGAGCAGGTCGACGAGCTCGACCTCGCCGTCGAACTCGGGATCGCGGGCGAGGTCGACGAGCGCGTCGACGTCCGCGGCCCCGACGAGGCCGGAACGACGCTTGCCGAGGGCGACGTGGCTGGCGACGAGGTCCCCGTCGACGAGCTCGTCGAGCGAATCCACGCGTATCTCACCGACGTGAAGAACACACAGATCCGGCTCGGACTCCACACCATGGGCGAGCCGCCGGCCGACGACCGACTGGTCGAGTATCTGGTCGCGCTCACCAGACTGGAGAACCCCGGCGGGCCGAGCCTTCGCGAGGCCGTCACCGGCGTTCTCGGCGTCGACTACGACCGGATGCTCGACGCCCCCGGCGAGTACGACGCGACGCTGGGAACCACCTACGGCGAGGCCGCGGACGCGGTGTACGAGACGAGTCTGGAGCTGGTCCGAACGCTCGCCGACCACGGCTTCGACCTCCCGGCGTCCGAGAGCGAGGCGGGTCCGGACGACGAGACCACGATGAACCTCCTCGTCGTCGACGTCGACCCCCTCGGCGACGCCCGCGTGGCGGGGGGTGCCCACGACGACCTGCGCGAGGCGCTGGCGTTCGTGTGCGACGAGGTCGCGCCACGCGTCCGCGGGGCCGAAACGGAGATCCCCCGGACTGCGGACGCGCTCGCCGGCGAGTACATTCCGCCGGGCGGCTCCGGCGCGCCGACCCGCGGCGGGGTCGACCTGCTGCCGACCGGCCGGAACTTCTACACGCTCGACCCCCGGAAGGTGCCCGCGAAGCCGGCGTGGGCGGTCGGCCGCGAGGTCGCCGCCGACACGCTCGCGCGTCACCGCGACGAGGCCGGCGAGTACCCCGAGGAGGTCGGGGTCGTCGCGTGGGGAACGCCCACGGTCCGGACCCGCGGCGAGACGGTCGCGCAGGTGCTTGCGATGATGGGCGTCGAGCCGGTCTGGACCGACGCGGGCCGCGTCGACGGCGTGGAGCCGATCCCGCTCGACGAACTCGGCCGCCCGCGGGTCGACGTGACCACGCGCGTGTCCGGTCTGTTCCGGGACGCGTTCCCGCAGGCGGCGAGCGTGATCCACGACGCGGTCGACGCCGTCGTCGCCCTCGACGAACCACACGAGCGGAACTACGTGAAAAAACACGTCGAGGCGGCGACCGAGGAACTCGACGCGGCGGGCCACGACGACCCCGAGGCCGCGGCCCGACACCGGGTGTTCACGACCCGTCCCGGCGGGTACGGGGCGGGAACGAACAAGGCGGTCGACGAGGGGAACTGGGACGATCGGTCGGACCTGGCGGACGTGTACGTCCAGTGGGGCGGCTACGCGCTCGGGTCGCGGGGAACGACGACCGAGGCCCACGACGCCTTCGAGCGCCGGCTTGGCCGCGTCGAGGCGACGGTGAAGATCGAGGACACGGCCGAGCAGGACGAGTTCGACTCCTCCGACTGGTACGCGTTCCACGGCGGGTTCATCACCGCCGTCACCGAGGTGTCCGGGTCGGAGCCCGCTTCCTACGTCGGCGACTCCTCCGACCCCGACAACGTGACCGTCTACACGAACGAGGAGAAGGTCCGGAAGGCGATGCGGGCCCGCGTGCTCAACCCCGACTGGCTGGCGTCGATGGAGGAACACGGCTACAAGGGTGCCGGCGACCTCTCGAAGACGGTCGACGTCGCGCTCGGCTGGGACGCGACGACGGGCGTCGTCTCCGACCGGCTCTGGCGCGACCTCGCGGGGAAGTACGCGCTCGACGAGGACCGGGCCGACTGGCTACGCGAGGTGAACCCGTGGGCGCTGGAGTCGATCACGGACACGCTACTGGAGGCCGTCGAGCGCGGCCTCTGGGACGCGGACGAGGGGGTCGTCGACGACATCCGAGACCTGAACCTCGCCGTCGACGGCGACCTGGAGGCGCGCGCGTCGGCCGACCCGCCGGAGGTGACGGGCGATGACGACTGAGGGGGAGACCGCCGCGACCGACGACGACGATTTCGAGGCGTACGCCGACCTCGGCGCGACCACGGCGGACGCGATGGAGATCGCGGAGACGAGCATGGACCGTGTTCACGAGATCGTGCCCCAGGAGGTCCCGAACGACCGGCTGCGAGCCAAGGCGGTCCACGCCACCGGCGACCCGGAGTTCCACCATCTGTTGGAGTTCACGAACGGTCCGGTCCCCGCCGGGGCCCGAGCGGTCCTCGACGACCGCCCGATCGTGACCGACATCACGATGGTGAAGGCGGGCGTCACCGGGCGCGGCCACGACTGTGTGGTCCGGAAGGCGATCGGCCACGGGGCCGACCTCGCGGCCGAAACCGGGCTGACCCGGACCGCGGCGAGCGTCCTCGAACTCGACGAACGGGGGGTGTACGACGGCGCGATCGCGGTCGTCGGCAACGCGCCGACCGCGGCGCTCGCGCTGGCGGACTGTATCGCGGACGGGACGCGACCGGCGGCCGTCGTCGCCACGCCGGTCGGATTCGTCAAGGCCGCGACCGGCCGGGAGCGGGTGCGCGAGGTCGCCGAGGCGCACGGAATCCCGACGGTCACGAACGTCGGTCGGCGCGGCGGGTCGGGGCTGGCGGCCGGGCTGACGAACGAACTGATCCACGCCGCCAGCGACGTCCGGAACGACGAGACGACGCTTGATCGCCTCGAAGCGGGGCGGTTATGACCGGGAAGGGTGGCGGAGTTCCCACGGCTACGGATCGACGGACGATACCATGGGGGGCCGTCGGATGACCGAGGACGATCCGTACGACCTTGATGCCGGTCCCGACCCGGCGGCGTACGCCGCATCGGGAGCCGAACCCGATCTCGACCCGGGATTCGACCTCGAATCGGAGTCCGACCCCGAATTGGGGTCCGACCTCGAATCGGGATCCGACCCGACCACGGATACCGATCCACCGGTCCACGCGGTCGGCGTCGGTCCCGGAAATCCGGAGTACCTCGTCCCGCGGGCCGAGCGAGCGATCCGGGCGGCCGACGTCGTCGTCGGGTTTGAGACCGTCGTCGACCTCGTTCGCGACCGCACCGACGCCGATCTCCTGACCTGCGGCTACCGCGATGAAGCGGCATCGCTCTCGGCGTTCGCCGACCGCGTCACCGGCGGCGACCGCGGGACGGCGGCGTTGATGGGGGATCCGAATCACTCCGGCTACCAGTTCCTCGGGAAGATCGAGCGCGCGGTCGATGCCGCCTCCGGGGGTTCGATCGACGTCCGCGTCGTCCCCGGGATCTCCTCACTACAGGTCGCGGCGAGCCGTGCGCGGACGCCGATGGAGGACGCGACGTTCGTCACGCTCCACAAGAGCGGCGACCTCACGGCCGACCTCGACCGGCTTCGGCGCGACGCCGGCGCCCGCCATCTCCTCGTCCTCCCGCGGCCGTTCGACTGGATGCCCGGGGATATCGCGGCCGACCTGCTGGACCACGGCTGCCGCCCGGGAGCCGCCGCGCTCGTCTGCGAGCGGCTCACTCACGACGACGAGACGATCACCCGGACGACGCTGGACGACCTCGCCACCCACGCCGGCGGCGACGGCCGGGACGACACTCCCTTCTCGGATCTCTCCGTGCTCGTCGTGCGCCGTTAGCGGGAGCGTTCCTCCCCGCGTCCGTCGGTGGCGACCGGCGCGGCGTCGGCGACGAGGTCGGTGCCGGGCGACCGCGTTCCCGACGCCGCGAGCACCCGCTCGCGTTCGACCGTCGCGCGGACCGCCTCCGTCACGGCCCCGTCGTCGCCGAGCGGGTCGGCGTAGTCGAACCCGCCGCGCTCCAGTTCGAGCCCCTCGGGGATCCGCCGGGTCGTCGCCTCACAGTCGCCGACGAAGAGGGGACAAACCACGGCGCGGTCGCTCTCGACGAGGTACCGGGCGCACTCGACTGCAGGGTCCTGGAGTAGGTACGCCGTCCGCACCTCGGCGAACTCGTCGCGGAGGCGATCCGCGTGGAACGTCGCCGCCTCTCGCGCGTAGTCGTCGGCGCTGTTCCCGAGCGCGACGAGCAACAGCGCGTCCGCGTCGCCGGCCGCCCGCGCCTTCGTCCGGATCGCGCGGGTCACGATCGGGCTCTCCCCGATCGGGTCACAGTATCGGACGTCGCCCGGGAGTCGCCCGAGCGCGCGCGGAACGTCGGTCAGGGTCGCCCGCGTGTGCGCGAAGCACATCGGGACGACGTAGCTCCGCTCCCCGGGCATGGGCCGTAGCTGATCCAGGAGGTCCGGCGTCGGCTCCGCGCCGTACGTCGCGGTCGTGACCGCGTCGACGGCGCTCCGCCCCCGCAACCGGTCCGCGTGACGGTTGATTGCCGGTGCGATGGCCTCGCGTCCGACGAGAACGAGCGTTTCCCGTGTCATTGGAACAACTAAGCTTGTATTATCAAAATCAAGCTTTACTACTCGCCATGCGAGCCGCGGACAAATAACTTTCCCACGGGCCTGCGGGCTCGCCCCCTTGGGTCGTTCCGGACCGCGAACACCGATATCGGTTCAAACTCTTCGCGCTGGACACGACCCTCGAGCTCCCGGCCGACGCCGACATCGAGGCCCTCGGTTCGGCGATGGCGGGACACGTTCTTGCGCGGACACAACTCGACGGTACGTACCCGGCGTGACCGCCGGAATGCGTTTCGTCGGTCGGTACCCTTCGGTCGGACGGAGCCTCGTTAGTAACCGTTATACCGGGCGTGGCCGACACGTCAACCATGCAACGACGCGCTGTGGTCGTGTACGTCGCGCTCTTCCTGCTCGTCGGGAGCGCGTCGGGCGCAATCCTCACGACGGCGGAGAGCCCGGCGGTCGCGTTCGAGAACCCCGAGTTCGAGCTGTCCGCGGGCGATACCTTCCAGGCCGACGGCCAGGCGTACACCGTCACGGAGATCACGGAGGCCGAAGCGGGCGGCGGCGGTCACGGTGGTGGTGGCGCCGAGACGACGATCACCGCGACGATCGAGCGCGACCGGACGGTCGAGCAGTCGGAGACGTGGGCGAACGAGTCGACCGTCGAACTCGACGACGAGGAGTGGCGCGTCCGGATCTCGGGCGAGGACCCGACCTCGTTCACGCTCGAGGAGGTCCTCGATCGGCAGGCGATCCTCGAGGAGGACCCCGATGCGGACAACGCGACCGTCGAGCGCGACGGCGGAGAGTTCGTCGTCGTCGACGAGGGGGCGGGTGACCCCCGACTCGTCCCCACGGACGAGTACTTCCCCGATCCGACGGAGCGCTCGTCCGCCGTCGGCGACGCGTTCGAGTACGGCGACCGGACGGTGACCGTCGACGCGGTCACCGCCGACGGGGCCGTCCTCGTATGGACCGCCTCGGACCCGGTGTCGACGGAGCTGAGTCACGCCTCGACGGCCACGATCGGCGACACGGAGTTCGCGGTCGCCATCCCAAATGACACAACCCTGGCCCTCTCGACCGACGTCGACGGCTACGAGGCGCAACTCGCCCGGATGGACCGGTTCGACCAGCAGGGCGACGGGCTGTGGCGCCTGGTGATCATCTCGTTCCTCGCCTCGGGCCTGTTGGGAACGATGGCGTTCATGCCGTCGCGCTACTGACGACGGCCGTCTCTCGTTCGTCCCGCTCCTCGCTCATCTTCCCGCAAAAACGTGAGGTCGTCACGGGGAATCCCCAAGCAACGTCGTGGAATCGGTGCGACGGATCGCTCGGTTCCAATCGGTGCTGCTTCGGATTCCTGATCTCAACCCCTCCACCGTGGTGGCCGGATCGACGATGTGACGCGTCCACACAACCGCGGAAGTTTCTTTATTTCATTGATTAATTGTTATCCATGGGAGACACCACCGCTTGTCCCGAGTGCGGCGAGGCCGTCGATTCGGTCGACCAACTCGAGGAGGGCCACTCGGTCCCCGAGATCGAAGTCGAGGACGACGGCTCCATCTCGCTGTTCGAGAACACGGACCTGTTCCTCTGTACGAACTGCAAGAACCCCTTGGGGATGCGGAGGTAGCCACCCGGTCATGGCGGCCGCCGGTCGATTGCCCCCTTCGGGGCCGGAATAATCAATACGCTCCGCCGCACCGAACCCGTCGGGAGAAAAGTCCGCCCTTCCGGTCCGGTCCCGATACCACCGATGTCGGCCGATCACCCTCCGGTCCCGTCCGTCTTTATCCCCGTCGACCCCCAACGGATCGTATGTCCAACGAGACCCAGGCTCCGGTGACGGCGGAGCGCCCGGACGCCCCGTTCCACACGACCGGCACCGACCACATCACAATCTGGGGGAGCAACGAGGTCGATACGCTCGCCTTCTACCGCGACCTGTTGGGGATGCCGCTCGTCCTCCGGCAGCCGAACCTCGACGACCCCTCACAGACGCACCTCTTTTTTGACACCGGTGACGGGCGGATCCTCACCGTCTTCGTGAACGACGACCGGGCCTCCGCGCGCGGCCAGCGCCCCGGCACCGGCGCGGTCCATCACCTCTGTTTCAGCGTCGATCCCGAGGAGTACGAGGGGATCATGGGGGCGCTCGAGGACGCCGGCAAGGGATACAACGTGTTCGACCGCGGGATATTCCACTCGATCTACACGCAGGACAACAACGGGCTCGTGATCGAGCTTTCCTCGGACAAGTACGAGATCCCCGACGGCCGTAAGGGCGAGGTGCTCGCGGCCGCACAGCGACTCCGCGAGGAGGACGGCGCCGACTTCGCGAACGATCGCCACATGGAGAGTGCCCTCGAGGAACTCGGGCTCCCCGTCAACAAGTACGACCTCCCCGATGCCGACTCGGGCGTCGGCGTATGAGACGCGGGACGCCCCGCTCCGGCGGCGACTCGCCCGGTGGCGACGTCGAGACCCGGTTCGCCGACGGAACGGGTCACGGAAGCAACGAAACCGCGAGCGCGTACGTCTCGACGACGATGGCGGATCCGGCGTCGGGGAGACGGACGATCCTCGGACCCTCACCGCGCCGTCGCGACGGCCGCAGCGCCGACGGCGACGCGGCGAGTACGCCGACACCGAGTCCGGTCACGGTCCCGTCGCCGGTGGGATCGTCCGATTCCGCCTTGTAGCCGGCCGTGCGTTCGGCACCGCCGACGAAACGATTCGCCGTAATCACCATCACGCCAGCCAGTCGTCGGGCTTCGTATCGTAGTCGACCTCGTCGGCCACGATTCGTTCTTTGACCTCCGAACCGAGGTCGTGTTCGGTGACCTCGCCGCCGTCGTACTGGAACAGGACGCCGACCTCCTCGCCGTCGGGCTCGCTGCCGCGTCGCTGTGCTCGCCGGACCGCCTCGTCGGTGTACTCGGTGCGGATCGTCGCGAGGTTCACCGGCCGGCCCCACAGTTCGAAAACGCGCTCGAGGGTCGCCTTCGCCTGCGCCTCGTCGAGCGCGACGCCGTTGTACCGGTGGCCCAAGAGGAGCTCCCCGCGGTTCCGGAAGTTGCCGTCGAGCACGACGACCGTCGGCTTGCCGAAGTTGGTGAACTGGAGGAGCAGTTTCCGTTTGACGTCCTCGGCGTCGACGCTGGCGACGCGGTACCCCTCGCTCGCCTGGCTGTACTCGTAGGTGAAGTAGTTTCGCTCGCGGACGAACTCGTCCGTGAGGAACTCGTCGATGAACGTGACGTCGTTGTGGCTCTCGCGCACCCCATACATCCGGTCCCAACCCGCCGAGCGGTCGACGTCCGCGAGCGCCGCGTCGATGGTCGCGTAGCGGTCGACCTCGAACATGTAGCGGGCCCGTTCCTCCAAGCTCGCCCGCGAGACGTTCCGGAGCGCCCCGTGGTGTTGCGGCCGTGAGAGGACGTAGTGGCGCTCCGCGAGTCCCTCGTGGGTTAACAACTTCCAGGGATATCGTTCGATGTCCGGCCCCTCGTCCGAGGCGAGATCGTCGTCGCGGACGGACAGCGCCCGGTCGACCGTTTCGGCGTCAACGCGCGGGTCGCCCTCGGCGGCGAGGTCGGCCAACTCGTCGAGCATGGCGGGGCCCGCGCCCTTGATCGGGGGATGCGGTTCGAGCGCCTCGGCGACCCGGTCGAGGTCGACGGTCGAGTGGAACGTGCCGGGCGTGACGCCCTCGACGCGTAGGAGCTTGTCGATCACGTCGCGTCGAGCCGCCCGAAGCTCCACGTGGGTCCACAGTTCGAACCCGAGCTTGTACGGGTTCAGCCCCGGCGAGCCGAGCACCCGCGACATGTGATCGGCGTACGTGAGGAACTCGTCGGGGCCTGCGAACCCCTCGCCGCCCATCATGACGGACTCCCAATATGTAGCCCATCCCTCGTTCATCACTTTCGTCACCTTTTGGCCGGCGAAGTAGTAGGCCTCCTCGCGGACGGCGTCGATGACGGTCGTCTCCCACGGCTCGCGGTTGACCGCCTTCCCGGTGTCCGGGTCGTACCGCTCGCCGTGGTCCCGGAGGAACGCGAGTACGTCCGGCCGCGGGTCGTCGGGTTCGATGCCGGCATCCTGGGCGTCGAGCCACTCGTCGTTGAACACGTCCTGACGGACCTCCTCGGAGAGGTCGAGCTCCTCGATCCGGGCCCGAAGCTCCGCGTCCTCGTCATCGCTCGGGGGGCCCGCGTCGACCGCGTCGACCGCGTCGTCGCCCCGAGCGGCGTCGACCGGGCTGTGTTGGTCGATGGTGTCCTCGAGCGCCGTGACGGCGTCGATCAGCCGTTCGACCTCGTCGCGGTCGACGTCCGGGCGCCGTCCGATCGCGGTCAACCGGTCGGCGTTTCGCTCCAAGCGCGCGGCCGCGTTCGGACCGTCCTCGCCGCGGTCGGCGTACAGCCCGAACCACCCGTTGTTCGCGAAGAAGTCGGCGTGAGCCTCCACGTGGGTGATGACCGCCTTCTGGTCGGCGGCCGTGTTCGACTCCTGAAGGAAGGCGTGACTCGGGTCGTCGTTGTTGACGATCTCGAACGCCTTTCCGAGCCCGTGGCGGTCCTTCTTCCGCTGCCGCTCATAGTTCATTCCCCACCGCCAGTGGGGGTATCGCCGCTCGAACCCGCCGTAGGCGATAAGTTCGTTCATCTCGTCGTGGTCGACCACCCAGTACCGGACCGGATACGGCTCCAAGCCGAGCCGCTCGGCGAGGTTTCGAGCCTCTGCGGCCGGTCCGTCGAGGGTGGCCGCCTCGCGCTTCGCCTCGAGTCTGTCGTCTCTCATGGAACACTCGACCTCGTTTGTCGACCGATGTCGTTCGTCGTCATTCCTCGTCACTCTCCGTGCTAAGAATCTCGTAAATGGCGTCAGTCACGTCCTCCGGCCCGGAGACGCGCGCAACGGCGACGTTGCCGGCGTCGCCGAGCGCCTGCTCCACCTCGTCTGCGTGGCGGGCGTTCGGCGCGCTACCGCCGGGGTGGGTCTCCACGTACGCGTGGAGGTTCGCATCGATCGACTCCATCAGTGGAACGACGCCCTCCGTCGTGTCGTTCCCGGAGTTTTCCGAGTCGCCGGCGGCGAACACGTACCGATTCCACTCGCTGTACGGGTACTCCTTGAGGATCTCCTCGACGAGTTCGTACGCGCTGGAGATGCGGGTCCCGCCGCCCGACTGGATGCCGAAGAACTCCCCGCGGTCGACCTCCCACGCCTCAGCGTCGTGGACCACGTACCGGAACTCCGCGTCGTCGTACTTGCCGGTAAGGTACCAGTCCATCGGCGTGAAAACCCGCTCGACGAGTTCGCGTTTCGTGTCGCGCATCGACCCGGAGGCGTCCCGGACGTTGACGACGACGACGTTGCGCTCGCGCTCCTCTATCACCTCGGGGTGACGAAAGCGCTCGTCCTCCCGGCGGAAGGGGACGTTTTCGATCCCCTGCCGGCGGATTCGCTCCATCACGGGCTCGCGGTCGACGGCGGTCTCCATGGCGTCAAAGCTCTCCCAGCGGGAGACCGCCTCGATCGACCCGCCCCGTTCGGCCTCGATCTCCGCCGCGGCGTCCGCGATCCACGCGTGAGAGACGGGAACGTTCGCCTCGCGAGCCCACGCGAACACGTCGTCGACGTCCGCGCCGTCGACGAACAACCCCTCGCGGACGAACGCCTCGTCAAAGTCCGTCGCGAGGTGCCGTTTCAAGCCGCGTTTGAAGAACTCGTCGACGTCGAGGGTGCCCTTCGGGCCGGCGCGGGCGGTGTCGGTGAAGTCGCCCTCGACCTCCTCGACGACGCGTTTGCCCTTCGGATCGAGGTCGAGGCCGAGTTCCTCGTCGAGTTCCCGGGCGAACTCCTCGGGATCCATCTCGTAGTACCGGTGGTCACCGCCCTCCTCGCCGGGTTCGCCCTCCTCGTCGCCGTCGTCGGGTTCGGGGTCGACGGGCTGACCGGGCTGGGGCTGGCCGTCGTCCCCTTGGCCGACGCCGCCCGTCTCCCGCCGGTCGTACGCGAACTCGGGGAGGTCGACAATCTTGACCGGGATCCGGATTCGGTCGGGGTCCGACCCGGCGAGGTCACCGTGGCTGATGAACTCCGAGAGGTCCTCCCGGCGGGCTTCACCGATCTCGTGGAACCGTTCGCGGTCCTCCGGTAATCCCATCAGCGATCCCCCCCGTTAAGCGCGGGCGTCGACCCGCTTCGTCCGCCGCGGTCGGCGGAGTCGCCGCCGTCCGTCGCCAGGTCCGCCCACTCGTCGCGGATGCTACGCATCACGGCTCGACTCGTCAATTCGGCCGAGGCGGGGCTGTACCCCCGGTCGACCATCCGCTCGATGGTGTCCGCTTTGACCCGTTCCGTCTCCGTGTCGGCCGGCGGGTCGGCCCATTCGGCGGGGTCGAGCTCCGGGAACCCCCGTTTCAGGTCCGCGAGGTCGTTCGTCTCCAGGACCGACTTCAGTTCGGGGATCGCGTCGAGTTCGACGTCGTCGACGCTGAACTCATCGTCGCGGTTTCGCCACGCGTACCGGGTGAGTGCGCGGATAACGCGGTTGCGGCGGAACTCGGTGACCGCGCGGTTCGGGTCCGTTCCGCGGTAGTCGCCGCCGTCGAACCGCCCCAGCGTCTCCGTCTCGAACACCTTCATCGCGAGCGCGTCCGGCTGCGTGAGCCCGCGGTCGGTCTCGACCTGCTCGTCGGCATCCCACGCGTGGACGTGCTCGACGTACTCCGCGACGGTGTCCGTCGACACGGCCTCGGCCGCCAGCGCGGCGTCGACGACGTCGGTCCGCTGGAGCTCCCGAATCCGGTCCTCGATCGGCGCGCGCCGGCCTTCGAACTCCGCGACCTCCGCACGCGAGAAGACGGGCGCGTCGGCCAGCCCGTCGGCCATCGCGTCGAGGACGTCTCGGGGGGTGACGACGCGCTCGACCGGCAGGTCTGGATGGTGCCGGTCGCTCTCGCCACCGAGGAGCTCGGCGATCACGTCGCGGGTGTACGTCACGGGGATCCCGGTCCGTCCGTCGTCGTCGCCGAACGACACCTCCTCGGCCATGAGGGTCTCGTCGCCGCGCCGAAGCTCGCCGGTCTCGTACAGCCGCGCCTTCTCCACGAGGTCCAGCCCGGCGGGGAGGTCGTCGGCCTCCAGTCGGGTGACGACCGCGTACAGCGCCGCCGCGCCGACCGCGTGGGGCGCGAGCTCCCGCTTCCGCTCGCTTCCGTCCTCGTCGTGGACGGTCGTCGTCAGCGACGCGCCGACGAGCCCGTCGTTCGGATCGGCGGCGTCGCCGGACCACTCCACCATGTCGGGGCGTACGGCATCGGCCTCGGCGACGTCGGGGACGGCCGTCCGCCCGGTCACCTCCCGACGGAGCAGCGCGGCCTCCAGCCGTCGGTTCGTCAGGTACCGGAACTCGTGGCGGGTGAGCCGGCGCTTTAGCGCCTTCAGGGGGTCGGCACCTTCGCGGTCGGCGTGGCGATCGAGTTCGGCGTCTAAGTCGGGGTTCGAGATGGCGATCAACTGGGTGTCGACGTCCATGCCGATTCCCTCGTCGAGCTTGACCCGCCGCTCGTCGGGAACGTTCAACAATCGCTGGAGGAGATCGGCGTGTTGGCTCGCGTCCTCGACGACGGTGGCGACGCCATTGCCCTGCGAAAGAACACCGTCGTAGCTGAACGCCTGCGGGTTCTTCCGGCCGCGCGAGTCGAGTTCGCGGAGCATGCCACCCATCCACGACCCGACGAGCCGTTCCTTGGGCGTGCCGTCGTCCTCGGCGTGGAGCACGCCGATTCCCTGGCCGACGTCAACGACGTAGCTGGTCACGCGTAGGTGATCCCGGTCGGTGATCGCCGAGAACAGGTCCCGGCGCCCTTCGTCGCGGTACGTCGACTCTAAGTGGTCATACGCCTCGCGGCTGAACGGGTCGAGTTCGACGTCGTCGGCGATCGGATACGCCGCCTCGTCCTCGACGGCGTCGGCAACCTCCGCGCGGACGTCAGCCGGAAACACCGACAGCGGATGCGACTGAACTGGGCTCCGATACCACGCCGCGGCGTCGTTGCCGCTGCCGTACGACAGCGAGCGGGCCGACCCGTCCGCACCGGTGATGTTCCACTCGACGGTGTACCGCCGCCCGATGTCGGTCTTCGAAAACTCGCGGACGCCGTTTATCAGACACCGCTTGAACTCCGACTTGCCCGTCGCCGTCGGCCCGTCGATCCAGACGATCTTCTCGTCGTTGCCTCGTCCCGCGGCCGCCGCCCGCAGGTCGTCGACGAAGGCGTTCAACGCGGCGGTGTTGCCGAGCACGGCGTGTTCGCCGCCGTTGGACGGGTCGTCGAAAAAGCGATACCGGTCGAGCGTCTCGCCGCGTTCGCGGACCGCCCGGGTGCCCTGCGACTCGATGGCCGCGAGGACGTACCGGGTGCCGGAGGCGGCCGCGAGCGGGTTCGCGAGCACGCGGTTGACGTACTCCTCAAGGCTCATGGGCGGGTCGTACGCGCCCCTGAGGCTCTCGTCGGCCGCCCGCCGGAACGATTCGCCGTTTCGGTCGGTCACGGGCCGATCCCTCCGTTGGTCAGTGGCGTCATGGTTCAGTCTCCACCGTTCTCCATCTCGGAGCGAGCGACCGCCGCGCCCGCGTACTCGAGCACTTCGGCGGCCCCGTCCTCGGAGTAGCCGCGGTCGACGAGCGCGTCGACCCAGGCGCTGCGTTCCTCCTCGTCGAGGTCGGTCGCCGAGACGAGCGCCGAGAAATTGATGTTGTGTTTCTTGTCCTCCCAGAGCTTGCGCTCGAGCGCGCGCCGGAGCCGGTCGTTGTCCTGCGGGTCGAAATCACGGCCCTCGCGGGCACGCCGGGAGACCCAGTTCGACACCTCCTGCCGGAAGTCGTCCTTGCGGTCCGAGGGGACGTCGAGCTGTTCCTCGACGGCGCGTAAGAACGTCTCGTCCGGCTCCGTCTCGCGGCCGGTGAGTGCGTCGTCGACGGTCGCGTCGTCGATGTATGCCATCACGTGGTTCATGTACTTTTCGCCCTGCCGACGGAGTTCGTCGACGTCGTACGCCAGCGCGTGCCGGACGTCCTCGATGGCGCGCTCGCGATACTCCTCGCGTACCGTGTCGAGGAGTCGCTCGTACCGGTCGAGGTCCTCCGCGGCGATCGAGCCGTGGCCGCCGAGGTTCGCCTCGAAGTGGTCGAACACGGCCAACGGCGAGAGGTACGACCGCTCCCGGTGGGTGGCGTCCATGATCGCCTCGGCGATCTCGTCGCCGATGAACCGAGCCGAGACGCCCGCCATCCCCTCGCCGATGTCGGCCGATTCGGCCGCGTCCTCGCGGAGCTTCCGGCGGTCGATCTCCTCTTCTTCGAGCTCGCCGTTGTACACCTTCGCCTTGTCGAGGCGGGTGACGGTCTCGTCGCTCGGCTCCTCCAAGCGGGTGAGGACGCCGAACAGCCCGGCCATCTTGAGCGTGTGCGGCTCGACGTGGACGTTCGGCACGTCCGCGTTGTTCAGCATCTTCCGGTATATCTCCGACTCGCTCCCGTACTCCAAGACGTACGGGTAGTCGATCCGCTTGGTGCGGTCGTTGAACGCCTCCATCTTCTCGTCACCGGTCTTCTCGCGGTACTCCGGCATGTTCGTCCGACCGACGATCACCTCGTCGATGTCGATCCGAGGGTTGTTTTTCGGCTTGATCGTCCCCTCCTGTGACGCGTGAAGGAAGTCGTAGAGGAACTCCCGCTGGAGTTTCAACAACTCCTCGCCGGAGAACACTCCCCGGTTGGCGTTACAGAAGGCGCCCGCGTAGTCGAACGCCCGGGGGTCGGACTCGCCGTAGACGGCCAGTTTCGCGTAGTTGACGTCGCCGGTGAGTTCCGTCTCGTCCTGATTCTTCTTGTCTTTCGGTTCGAACGTCTCGATACACTCCCGGCGGTTCTCGCTGGCGACGAGCCGAATGACCTCGATGTGGTTTTCGAGGACGGCTTGGAGGTCGTCGTCGTAGTGGGCCAACAACTCGTCCAGGTAGAACTCCGAGGCCGGGTCGGGGTGTTGTTGATTCCGAAGCGTGTAGGGGGCGTCAAGCCGCTCGTTGAGTTCCTCGATGACGCCTTCGCGTTGTTCTTTCGGGAGCAACACCAGCGGATCCTGATTCATCGGCGACCGGACGACGTCGTCGCCAGGGTCCTGATCGTCGATCACCGAACAAAGGTCGACCCACCGGAAGGTGTACATCCGACCGGCGTCCTCGCGGGTGTATGCCTCGAAGTAACGCCGCGTGAGCCAGTCGAAGTGCGACTTCCCGGAGCCGACCGGACCGAGGAGAAGCTTGATCCGTTTTTCGGGGCCGAGTCCGCGCGCGCCCGACTTCACTTTGTTCACGAACTCGTGGATCGCCTCGTGAACCTCGCGTCCGTAAAACACGTTCTCGCCGTTGTGTAGGGGATCGTCCGCGGCGAGCGCGTACTCCACGACGCCGTTCTCCTCGTCGTATCGCGTTCCGTAGTGGTCGAACATGTCCGCGACACGTTGGTGGGCGTTGCGCGCAACCTGCGCGTCGTCGTACAGCGTGTCGAGGTACCAGTCGAACGATCGGGCTTCCCGCAAGTCGTCTGGGACCGACGTCCGGTACTCCTCGCTGAGTCGTTCGAGCGTTTGTCTGTCTGCCATTGTCTTACTGATCTCGGGCGGGCGACCGCCGCGAACGACCGGGATCGACCTGCCGTGGCTGGCCCGCGACGCGGCGGCCGTAGCGCCGCGCCGCGAGCGACGAACGCCCGGCTCTCGGCACAGACCCGTCCGTCACGACGGTGGACTATCGACACGCCGACGGGATCCGACACGTGGGTGGTCGTTGCTTCGGCCCGTTACCGAGGCTATGTGAATCAAGTGTTTTCGACAGATAAACTTGACGCTCGTTGACACGGGCCATGAGTCGTCGATCGTCCGCTCTCAGGGACTTTCACCGACGTCCGGTCTAGGCCTCTCGACGGGGGGTAAAAACTCGGCGTGAGATCAGCGGCACGATGCCGACATTGCCACGGGACCCTCACCCGGGCCGACGCCGTTCCCGAATCCACACGTCGGGTCCGATCCGGAGCCCGGTTCGGGACCCATCCACGGGTCCCGTTCGGCGGTTCTCGACCGGCACGGAAACCGGAAACGACGCCCACATCCCGTCCCCTTTTGCGGCCGCCCGCCCGAACGCCGGGCGTGACGGTCAGCATCTGCGTCCGTGAGCGATACGCCACCGACGCCACCGACGGCGGCGACCGCCGCGTCCGGTTCGGGGTCGCGGCCACAACCCGGCTGCCGGGCGTCGGCACGCTCTGTCCGCACGCCTCGGCCGACGGCGTGGTGGCCACGCAGGGGCTCGTCGACGTCGATCTCGGCCCCACGGCGATCGAGTACCTCGCCGATGGGCTCGCCGTCGGGGACGCGCTCGACGCCCTGTTGAACGCCGACGAGGCGCGCGACCGCCGACAGGTCCACGGCGTCGACGCCGAGGGCACGTTCGCCTTCTCCGGGTCGGCGTGTTCCGACTGGCACGGTCACGTCGCCGGCGAGAACTACACCGTCGCCGGCAACTTCCTGGCCGGTCCGGACGTGATCGACGCCGTCGCCGCCGGCTACGAGTCGACCGCCCACGGCGAGCCGCCCCTCGCCGAACGGCTGATCGACGCCCTCGCCGCGGGCGACGCGGCCGGCGGCGACAAGCGCGACGACCTCGCCGTCCAGTCGGCCGCGCTCCGGGTGACGGACACCGAGCACGACGACCGGATCGATCCCTACTACAACGACCTTCGGGTCGATGCCACGGAGACGCCCATCGTCGACCTCCGCGGGACGTTCGAGACGGCGGTCCGCGGTTACGAGGACGTCATGGAGCGATACGGCGGCGACGTCGACGAAAGCGACAGTTGAGGGGCCGACGTCGATGGACACCCGAGCGCGCGCCATCCCGCTTGAGCGCACCGTCGCCCTCGACTCCCCCAGTCGTCAACGACCGTTTCACAGCCGCAGACGAGCAAGCACCGGGAGATGATCGGAGGGGTACCGCCCCCGGTCGTCGCGGTCGGCGAGCGTCGCGAACGCCTCGACGCCCACGTCGGGCGAGACGAGCACGTGGTCGATCCGCCGGCCGTCGATCAGCCGATCGAAGTCGGTGATGCTCGTCGACGGTCCGTGGCGGACGTCGGCGGCCGCGGCGGCGTCACGGAGGTCGGCCGTCGTGAGCGAGTGCTCCCCGTCCCGTGTCGGTCCGTCCTCGACCAGTATCCGGTGTGGCTCCGACCCCGCCGTACAGTTGAGGTCCCCGACAAACACGACGGGGAGCCGGCCGTTTCCGCCGTCCTCGTTATCCCCGCCGTCCTCACCCTCCTCGTCGCCGCCGCCGTTTCCGGTCCCCGCGGCAAGTTTCGGGAGCCGTTCGGCGAGGATCCGGGCCGACTCACGCCGCGCGCGGACACCCGCGTGATCGAAGTGTGTGTTAACGACGAGGAACGACCCGCCGGCCGGGACGACGGGGCCCTCGGGGGACGCCCGCGGGCGAACCCGCACCCACGTGGCGATCCGTGGGCGGGCGGCGTCCCAGCCGGTCGAGGGCTCCGTGGGGGTCTCCGAGAGCCAGAACGTCCCGTCGTCGACCACCCGCCAACGGTCGCTTCGGACCCCGATCGGACACCCCTCGCCCTCGCCGTCGGGGTCGCGTCCCCGCCCCACCACGATGTACTCGGATAATCGATCACGGAGGTCCTCGCGCTGTCCGGTGAGGGGCTCCTGGAACGCCGCGACGTCCGGACGGTGAAACCGGACGAGGCCGATGACGCCGTCACGCCGGTCGTGCCAGACGTCGTGGCCATCGTGTCGGTTGTCATAGCGGACGTTGTAGCTCAGGACCCGGATGCGGCTCATTGTCGGCATCTCGCGGCCGACCCGATTAAAAGCCGCGGCACCCGCCGGACGACGACCGGGGATCGTCGCTGAGGGCAGGCTTCGCGGGAGTCAGACCACAGTCAAGCGTTTTTAACGGCTGCCGCCCCAACGTTCCGACGATGACGCGCTCGTCGACGCGGTACGCGGACCCCGAAACGAACCCGTACGTCGAGGACCCCTCGACCGACTTCGCGCCGGTCGACGAGCTGTCGCGGACGGCGGCCGAACGCCAGGTCGACCTGCTCCGGTCGGCGATCCGCGAGCACGACCATCGCTACTACGTCGAGGCCGATCCGATAGCCGAGGACGCGACCTATGACCGACTGTTCGCCCGCCTCCGGACCCTCGAGGACGCGTTCGACCTCGCCACCGACGACTCCCCGACGCGCCGGGTCGGCGGCGAGCCGCTCGACGAGCTGGCGACCGTCGAACACGTCGCGCCGATGCGCTCCATCGACAGCGCGAAGACCGCCGACGCGGTCCGGGAGCTCGACGACCGCGTCCGGTCCGGGCTCGCGGCGGCGGGGTTCGATCCCGACGACGTCCGGTACGTCTGTGAGCCGAAGTTCGACGGGCTCTCGATCGAGGTCGTCTACGAGGAGGGCGTCTACACCCGCGCGGCGACGCGGGGCGACGGGGAGGAAGGTGACGACGTCACCGAGCAGGTCCGGACGATCCGCTCGGTTCCCGGGCGGCTCGCGGGCGACCCGCCGGCGCGGCTCGCGGTCCGCGGCGAGGTGTACATGCCGCGGGACGCGTTCGAGGCACACAATCGGGAGCGGCGCGAGCGCGGCGAGGAGCCGTTCGCGAACCCGCGGAACGCCGCCGCCGGGACGCTCCGCCAGCTCGACCCGGCGGTCGTCGCCGACCGCCCCCTCGACGTCTTCTTCTTCGACGTCCTCGGCTGGGAGGCCGACGGGGGGACGGGCCGAAACTCGGATGCGAACCCCGACCGAACCCTTTCGGACCGCGGCGACCGAACCCTTTCGGACCGCCCAGACCGGGACCCCTCGGATCGCCCCGACACGCATTCGGCGGAGTTCGACGCGTTCGACGCCGTCGGCCTCCGCCGGACCGACCGCGTCGAGCTGGTCGACGACGTCGCGGACGCGATCGACTACCGCGACCGGATCCTCGACGTCCGCGACGACTTGAACTACGCTGTCGACGGCGTCGTGATCGCGGTGAACGACCGGGCCGCTCGCGAGGCGCTCGGTGCGACCGCCCGCGCGCCCCGGTGGGCGTTCGCGTACAAGTTCCCGCCGCGGACCGCCACCACGACCGTCGAGGACGTCACCGTTCAGGTCGGCCGAACCGGCCGTCTCACTCCCGTTGCGGAGCTCGATCCGGTCGACGTCGGCGGGGTCACCGTCTCGCGGGCGACGCTCCACAACCCGGCCGAGATCGAGGCGCTCGGGGTGAACGTCGGCGACCGCGTCCGGGTGTACCGCGCGGGCGACGTGATCCCGTACGTCCCCGAGGTCGTCGAGAACCGTTCGGAGGGCCCCTACGAGTTCCCCGAAACGTGTCCGATCTGTGACGCGCCGGTCGAGCGCGACGGCCCGCTGGCGTTTTGTTCTAGCGGGCTCGGCTGTTCGGCCCAGCTCGACCGCGCGATCGAACACTGGGCGCGCCGCGACGCGCTCGACATCGAGGGGCTCGGCCCGGAACGCGTCGAACAGCTGCGCGAGGCGGGATTGATCGAGTCGCTGCCGGCCCTCTACGACCTCGCCGTCGCCGACCTCGCCGACTTGGAGGGTTGGGGCGAGAGGAGCGCGGAAAACCTTATCGCCTCGCTCGATGCCTCCCGCGAACCGGCGCTCGACCGGTTCCTCGCCGGCCTCGGGATCCCCGACGTCGGGGCGACGACGGCCCGCGCGCTGGCGACCCACTTCGGCGACCTCGACGCGGTCCTCGACGCCGCCGAGGCCGATCTCCGCGAGGTTGACGACGTCGGCCCGGCGGTGGCGGCGTCGATCCGGGCGTTCCTCGATACCCCCGAGAACCGGGCGGTCATCGAGGGGCTTCGCGACCGCGGCGTCGAGCCGGCGTCGATGGGATCCGACGCCGACCCCGCGGGTGGCGTCCCGCTCGACGGTCTGACGTTCGTGTTCACGGGGTCGCTGTCGACGACCCGGGACGCGGCGCGGGCGGTCGTGGAGGCCAACGGCGCGAGCGTGACGTCGAGCGTTTCCGGCAACACGGACTACCTCGTCGTCGGCGAGAACCCCGGGCGGTCGAAACGCGAGGACGCGGCCGAGCGCGGCGTCGAGACGCTCGACGAGGACGGGTTCGCGGCCCTGCTCGCCGACCACGGCATCGCGTGGCCGCCGGCGGACGCGAGTGCGTGAGTCCCGATGGCCGCTTCGGTCGAGCCACAACCCTTTATCGGATGCCGCGGGAACGAGGCGTATGACCGCCATCGAACTGCGCGACGTGACCAAGGAGTTCCCCGGGGTCACGGCCGTGCGGGACCTCGACCTCGCCGTCGAGGAGGGCGAGGTGTACGGCTTCCTCGGCCCGAACGGGGCCGGCAAGTCGACGACGATCGACATGGTGCTCGACCTCGTCCGCCCCACCGACGGGACCGTGACGGTGCTCGGTCGGAACGCGACCGCGGACAGCGTCGAGATCCGACGGCGGACCGGCGTCCTCCCCGACGGGTTCGCCGTGTACGATCGCCTCTCCGGCCGGAAACACGTCGAGTTCGCCATCGAATCCAAAGACGTCGACGCCGACCCCGACGCCGTCCTCGACCGCGTCGGCCTGCTCGAGGACGCCGACCGCAAGGCCGGCGGCTACTCGAAGGGGATGCAACAGCGGCTCGCGCTCGCGATGGCGCTCGTCGGCGACCCGGAGCTGCTCATCCTCGACGAGCCCTCCTCCGGGCTCGACCCCGCCGGGGCGAAGGACATGCGCGACATCGTCCGCGAGGAGGCCGACCGCGGCGCGACCGTTTTCTTCTCCTCGCACGTCCTCGGGCAGGTCGAGGCCGTCTGTGACCGCGTCGGGATCCTCCGCGAGGGGACGCTCGTCGCCGAGGACTCCGTCGAGGGGCTCCGCGACGCGGTCGGCGGCGAGGAGACGCTCTCGATCGAGGTCGACGACGCCAGCGACGCGATCCTCGCCGCCGCCCGCGACGTCGAGGGGGTGTCCCGGGTCGACCGCGACGGTACTACCCTCGTCGTGAGCTGCGAGAGCGACGTGAAGACCCGCGTCATCGACGCGGTCGAGGACGCCGGCGCCGCAGTCAGCGACTTCCACACCGAGGCGGTCTCGCTGGAGGACCTCTTCTTGGCGTACACCGAGGGCGACGGGCCGACGGGAACGACGGAACGGGACGCGTCGACCGGCGGCGACGATCCGACCGAGGGTTCGGTCGAGGACGACGCTGCCACCGATCCCGAAGCGAACGCCGACGCCGTGAACGGCACCGACGACGAGGATGCCACCGAGAATGGAACCGAAAACGCATCCGGGGACGACGGTGAGAACGACAGCGGCGAGGACGCCGACCCCGAAACTGCCGGCGACGGATTCGTTCGGTCGGACGAGGTGGACGAATGAGCCTCCTCGCCGTCGCGAACAAGGACTTCCAGGACACGGTTCGTTCGCGGGGGATGGTGCTGCTCGTCGCGCTGTTCTCGCTCCTCGTGGCGGCGTTCGCCTACGTCGTCCGCCCGCAGGGCGATGGTGCGAACGAGTTCGCGACCGAAGTGCTGTTGAGCTTCTTCGTCGGGCCGTACCTCGTCACTACGCTCGTCCCCCTCGTCGGACTCGTCGTCGGCTACAACGCGATCAGCGGCGAGCGGGAATCGGGGTCGCTGAAGCTACTCCTGTCGCTGCCGCACTCGCGTGCCGACGTCGTTTTCGGGAAGGTCATCGGGCGGGGGGCCGCGCTGTCGCTGGCGGTGTTCGCGGGGTTCCTGTTGCCGGCGGTCGTGTTGATCGCCGCGCCCGTTTCGTTCAACCCCGGTGCGTATCTCGGGTTCACCGTCTTCGCCGCGATCCTCGGGATCGTCTTCGTCGCCATCGCGGTCGGGTGTTCGGCCGCCGCCGCCACCGGCCGGCAGGCGCTCATCGCCGCGGTCGGCGTGTACGTCCTGTTCGTGCTGTTCTGGGGCGTGCTCACCGGCCAGATCCTCGGCGCGTTCGACGGCGTCATCGGAGCGCTCCCGGCGACCTCACGGGAGATCGGGGCGTTCCTCGAGGTGGCGAATCCGCGGACCGGAATCAGCGTCCTGTCGGACGCGTTCCTCGCCGAACTGCTGTTCGAGGGCGAGACGCTGAACCGACAGATCTCCGCGGCCGCGATGCTGGTGTTCTGGGCGCTCGCGCCGCCGCTGGCCGGGTTGCTGAAATTCGACCGTGACGACCTCTGAGGGTGTTGATCACGGTGACCGTCGCGGGGGTCGACCGCGGAGACTACTGAGCGGACCGTCGTTTACGATTCACCGCCGACCCGCGTCCCGCCTTGCCGACCGAACCCTTGATTTCCGGTGCGTCCCACCATCGAAATGATTCCAATGAACCGACGACGGCTCCTCTCGCTCGCCGGCCTCGCCGGAACCGGCACGCTCGCCGGCTGTGCGGGACGCGACGGGGACGGCAGCGACGGTCCCGACGGTGGCGCCACGGGCGATGCCGAGAACTCGACCGCGTACGCGGTTGAGACCGTCGCCGCCGGTTTCTCGCACCCGTGGGCGATCAGTTTTCTCCCCGACGGCGGCCTTCTCGTCACCGAGCGCGCGGGCACGCTGGACGTCGTCGACCCGGAGTCGGGCGAGATCCGGGCCGTCGACGGGACGCCCGACGTCGACGCGCGCGGACAGGGCGGCCTGCTCGACGTCACGATTCATCCGGGGTTTCCCGACCCCGACTGGGTGTATCTCACGTATTCGGCGTCGAACGCGGGCGGCGACACGACGACCCACCTCGGTCGCGGACGGCTCGACCCGGAGCGCGCTCGACTGGACGCGTTCGAGGTTCTCCACGCCGCCGGGCCCTTCGTCGACTCCACGGGCCACTACGGCTCGCGAGTCGTCTTCGGCGGCGACGGTCGGGTGTACGTGACCGTCGGTGACCGCCAGTTCAAGGACTTCGGACCGGACCACGTCGCCCAGGACCTGGGCGTGGAACTCGGGAAGACCCTCCGGCTCGAGCCGGACGGCTCCGTCCCCGACGACAATCCCTTCGTCGACGACTCGGACGCGCGGGACGCCATCTACAGCCATGGCCACCGAAACGCTCAGGGGCTGACCGTCCATCCCGAGACGGGGGTGATATGGGCAAGCGAGTACGGCGAGCAGGACGGCGACGAAATCAACGTGATTCGGCGGGGAGGCGACTACGGCTGGCCGGTCGCCGACGAGGGGTGTACCTACGGCGAGGGCGATCCCATCGGCGTCTCCCACGACGACCGCGAGGACGTGATCGGCCCGGCGTACTCGTGGCCCTGTGGGAGTGGCGGCTTCCCGCCGGGCGGGCTGACGTTCTGTACCGGGCGAGCGTTTCCCGCCTGGGAGGGTGACCTATTCGTGGGCGGACTCGCCTCCCGGGCGCTCGGTCGGCTGACCGTCGAGGGCGACGCGGTAACCGCCGAAAACCGACTCCTCACCGACCGGGGCTGGCGGATCCGTACGGTCGCCGAGGATCCGGAAACGGGCCATCTGTATCTGGCGGTCGACGCCGACGACGCGCCCGTCGTACGGCTGACGCCGGCGTGACCGGCGCTACTCCGTCGCGGTGCCGATCGCCGCCTCCAGGTCGGCGACGACGTCCGCGGGGTCCTCGATCCCGACGGAGAGCCGCACCATGTCGCCGGTGACGCCGGCCGCCTCCTGTTCGGCCTCCGTGAGCTGCTGGTGGGTCGTCGACGCGGGATGGATGATCAGCGTCTTCGCGTCGCCGACGTTCGCCAACAGCGAGGCGATCTCCGTGTTCTCGACGGTCGCCTTCGCGGCGTCGAAGCCCCCCGCCACCCCGAACGTGATCATGCCGCCGTAGCCCCCCTCGAGGTACTCGCTCGCCTCCGCGTGCGTCTCGTGGTCCGCGAGACCGGGGTAGTTCACCCATGCGACGTCGTCGTGGTCGGCGAGGTACTCGGCGACGATTCCGGCGTTCTCGCAGTGGCGGTCCATCCGAAGGGGGAGCGACTCGGTCTGTTGGAGCGTGTTCCACGCGTCGAAGGGCGCCTGCTGGTTGCCCAGATCGCGGAGCCCGCGGGTGACGGCCGCGAACGTGAACGCCGCGTCACCGAACGCGTCAACGTAGTTGATCCCGTGGTAGGCGGGGTTGTCCTGGGCTATCTCCGGGAACTTCTCGGGATACTCCCCCCACGGGAACGAGCCGCCGTCGACGAGGACGCCGCCGACCGTCGTCCCGTTGCCGGTGAGCCACTTCGTCGTCGACTCCCAGACGAGGTCCGCGCCGTGGTCCAGCGGCCGACAGAGGTACGGCGTCGCGAACGTGTTGTCGACGAACAGCGGTACCCCGTTGTCGTGGGCGATGTCGGCAATCCGCTCGATGTCCGGCGTGACCAGGGCGGGATTCCCGATCGTCTCGATGTGGACGTACGCGGTATCCCCGTCGATCGCGTCCGCGTATCCCTCGTAGTCGAGCGGGTCGACGAACCGCGTCGTGATCCCGCGGCGCTCGACGGAGTGGGTGAGGTAGGTGTACGTGCCGCCGTACAATGCCGACGAGGCGACGATGTTGTCGCCGGCGGACGCCAACATGAACGTCGCAAGGTCGAACGACGCCATCCCCGACGAGGTGGCGATTGCCCCGACGCCGTTCTCGAGGGAGGCGATCCGCTCCTCGAGGGCGGCGTTCGTCGGATTCATGATCCGCGAATACACGTTGCCCAACTCCTCCAGTGCGAACAGCCGGGCAGCGTGATCGGCGTCGTCGAACTCGTATGAGGTCGTCTGGTAGATCGGCGTCGCGCGAGCCCCCGTCGTCGGGTCCGGGTTCGAGCCGGCGTGAACGCTTCGCGTGCGGAACTCGTGGTCGCCTTGGTCCTCGTCGGATGCCATACTCCGGGTAGGTTCGGCGAGCGGTTAAACCCGTGAGACCGTCACAGACGCTACCGGTACCTCGGAGACGAGTCCCGCGTCCGTCCGGCGTGCCGCCTCGTGGTCGCCGACCGCCCGGCAGCTATATTGTAAAAATAAAACAACGCTAATGAATAAGAACGATTTCCCGAAATGCGGGAGATACGCTCGATACTGCTGAACGATCGGTAAATATGGTCGATGAGCCGACTTATCCCGCATTGGTCCCGTCCGGACGGTCAGTTCGATCCGACAACTATAGGTATGTTTGTGTGTAGTATTGTGTATAGTAAGATATACTAACTACGAAAACTCACGGACGACGGGCGCGGAGTCGGACTCGCGTTCCCGAATGATGCGAACGATCGCGACGCTCGCGATGGTGGTCCTCCTCGTCAGCGCGGGACTCGTCGCGAGCCTCGGCGGCGCACAGGCACAATCGGCGACCGGCGGCGATCCCGACCTCGAAGCGTACGCTCCCGACTCGACGCTGACGCCCGGGAGTGCCTCGACGCTGACCGTCCAGATCGCGAACGACGCCAGCACGCGGTACGACTCGCCGCCCGAGCGCGAGCGCGTCACGACGGCCCGGAACGTGCGCGTCGAACTCGACGCCGGTGACGCGCCGTTGACGGTCGAGACCAGCGAGCACTCCGTCGGATCGATCACGGAAAACGAGCCGCGGTCGGTGCCGTTTGCCGTCGACGTGCCCGAGGACGCCGAGTCGGGCACCTACGAGGTTGACGTCGAGATGACGTACTCGTACACCTCGTTTAGACGGAGCGACACCGGCGAGAACGAGCGGACGTATACGATGACCGAGACGGTCGACGTCGAGATCGACGACGCGCCGCAGTTCCGGCTCACCACCGCCGACGACGATGGACTACAGGTCGGCGAAGCCGGTCCGTTCGCGATGACCGTCGAGAACGTTGGCGGCGAGACGGCCCGGAACGTCGCGGTCTCGCTCACCTCGCCGAGCTCAGTGGTCGGGTTCGACGGCCAGCAGAGCGACGTCGCTCGCATCGACGAACTGGCCCCGGGCGAGACGGCAGCGATCACCTACGAGGTGGGCGTGAAGCCCGACGCACCGGTTCGCCAGTACGAGCTCGACGGCTCCGTGCGATACACCGACCCGCAGGGGATCAACGGGCGTGACACTGACCTCTCCGTCGGCATCGAGCCGGCCGCGGAACAGGACTTCTCGCTCGAACTCGTCGAGGGGAGCCTTCGGGTCGACCAGGAAGGTGCCGTGATGGTTCGTGTGATCAACGACGGTCCACGGGCCGCCACCGACGTGGCGCTCGACTTCGCGCGAGAGTACCCGACGCTCCGACTGCTCGAGGGCTCCGTCTCCGCGGGCACGCTCGAGGCGGGCGAGTCCGCGACGGTCCGGCTCCCGGTCGCGGCGACCCGCGACGCCGAGGCCGTCGAGAAGTCGCTCGACATGCGGGTCCAGTATCGAACCACCGCCGACGAACAGCGCCATGACGGGGACGTCTCGCTCGTCACGCCGATCGAGCCGCGTCGCGACGACTTCGTCGTTGCCGTCTCGGATCCGACCATCGGCGTCGACTCCTCGCGGCTGATCGAAGTCGAGGTCACCAACAACCGTGACCAGACGCTCACCGACATCGAGGCGAGTCTCGGCACGACCGACCCGCTCGACAGCAGCGACGATGACGGCTACATCGACTCGCTCGAACCCGGCGAGTCGACGACGCTAACGTTCGAGCTGGCGGCGACCGCCGACGCCAACCCGAAGACGTACGCGGCGAGCATCGACTTCCGATACGACGACGAGCGCGGCAAGTCGATGATGTCCGAAGCCGCCCAGATTCCGATCGAGGTCGGGTCGAACGGCGGCGCCGGGGTGCTGTCGGTGCTTCCGTTCGTCGCTTTCGGCCTCCTCGGAACCGGCGCGACCGTCTACGCCGGTCGCCGAACCGGTCGTCTCCCGTGGAACTGATCGCCCCGTGAACACTCAGCCAGCCACCCACCCGCCCGACGCTGCCGGACCGATGCCCGGACACACGCCCCACGGTGAGTCCAGATGACCGACGACGAATCCACCCCGCTCCGTGACAGGCTCGAACGAGTCGGGCGGTTCTCCGCCGAGAACCGCCGGACCGTGTTTAGCGTCGTGGCCGTCCTCGTCGTCGTCTCGCTCGTCATCGCCGGCGCCTCGGTACAGATGAGCCTCGGCATGGAGCTGTACATCGACGACGACTCCCAAACGAACCAGAACTGGCAGGAGGTCAAAGCCGACGACACGTTCGATCTCGGCAACAACGTGTTCGTGATGGTCGAGACCGACCACCTCTATCACCCGGAGACCATCCGAACGATCGACCGGCTTGACGGGCGATATACCGCGTCCGAAGAGTTCTCCAGCGTCACAAGTCTCGCGGACGTGGTCAAACGCGGCAACGGCGGCGAGATCCCCGACACCGAACGCGAGGTTCGCGCCTCCATCGCCCGCGTCGAATCGATGGATTCGAGCGCCGCCGCACTCGTAAGCAACGTCAATCCCGACCGCGAGACGGCGCTCATCGTCGCCACCTACGGCGAGGTCGACGTCCCGTCGTCGGACGACCAGTACTTCGGCTTCCTCCCCGGCACCGGGGCGGGCTACCTCACCGACGAGGTGACCGACGCGACGAGCCACGTCCGTGTGCCCCCGCACGTTGACGTCACCGTCACCGGCGCGCCCGTCTTCGAGAACGCCGCGTTCGGGCTGATGCTTCCGGAGATGGTCCAACTGTTCGCCGTCGCGTTCGCGATCATCTTCTCGGTCGTGTTTCTCGTCATGCGCGGCCGTCTCTACCGGACCTGGAAGGTGTTTCTCCCGGTCGGAACCGCCCTCGTCGCGCTCGTGTACATGCTCGGAATGATGGGGGTCATCGGCTTCAATTTCAACGCGATCATGCTCGGCGTCCTTCCCATCGCCTTGGGGCTCGGGATCGACTTTAGCCTCCAATTACACACCCGATACATCGAGGAGCGCGAGAAGGGCCGCGACCCGGTCGACGCCGCCGGCGCGGCCGCCCGCACGACCGGCAACACGCTGTTGTTGGCGATGGCGACGACGTCCATCGGGCTCGGCGCGCTGCTGGTCTCCGCGGTGCCGCCGACGCGACAGCTCGGCGCGACGGCGGCGTTCGGCGTGATCGCGGCGACGGCACTGTCGCTCACGCTGCTCGTCGCGCTCCTGGTCGAGTTCGACGATGACGAGTACGGGACGGTCAATGCTCCCGACACACCGTCGCCCGAGCCGTCCGCCGCGGGTGGCTCCGACGGCGTCCTCGGCGACGACGAGCCGGCCTTCGAGCGGTTCATCGGCGCGCTCTCCGGAGGAATCGCCGCCACGCCGCTGCTCGTCATCGTCCTCATGGTCGCGGCGATCGGCGGCGGCGCGGCGGTGTATCACGACGTGCCGACCACCCAGGAGATGCTCGACTACTGGCCGGACATCGAGCAGCGTGATGACCTCGAGGACCTCGAAGACGCCGCCCAGAGCCCGAACGTGATCTACGTCGTCGTCGAGGGGAAGGACGCCTACTCGCCGACCACGTTCAGGCGGGCGTCGGCGTTCGAGAGTGCCATCGAGGAACACGACGACGTGAACGCCGCGATGGGTCCGGCGACCGCCGTCGAGATAGCAAACGACGGCGAGATCCCGGAAAGCCGCGCACGGCTCATCGAAACGGTCGATCGACAGGCCGAGTCGGATCTCATGCCGATCGGCAGCCGCGCGGACACCCCGGACCGGTTCGTCATTCAGTTGTTCGTCGCCGACATCGGGGGTCAGGAGGTTCGACACCTGATCGACGACACCGAGGCGGTCGCCGACGGACACCTCGTGACCGAGCGGACGGCGGTGACGGGCAAGCCCGTGGTCAACCGGAACGTCATCGAGAACGTGACCTCCGGCCGGGACCCGATGACGGCGTTGAGCTTCGGGATGGCGACGCTGTTCCTCGCACTGGCGCTCCGCTCGTTTCGCGAGTCGGTGCTGCTCGTCGTCAGCGTCGCCGTCAGCGCCGTGATGCTGATCTCGATGGCGATGTACGCCCTCGGGATCCCGTGGAACCCCCTCACGGTGGCGACCGGGTCGATCGCCTTGGGTGCGGGCATCACCTACGGGATCCACGTCCACGAGCGATTCAAGGAGGAACTGTCCACCGCCGGCACCACCCCGGCGGCGGCGATGCGCGAGGCGATGGTCCGTAAATCGCGTCCGGTCATCGGCTCCGGCGCGACGACGCTGTTCGGCTTCGGCGCGCTCGGAATCTCCGACTTCCCGGTCCTCGCGAACTTCGGGATCGCCGTCGCACTTGCGATGACATTCGCCCTGGTGACCGCGTTCGTGTTCCTCCCGGCGTCGGCGCTCCTGCTGGCCCGACGGACTGACACGTACGACGGCGCCTGAGCATAGGTGGTCGTCGTGGGCTCGGTTCAGTTCCCGGGCCTCGATCCGCATCCGACCCCCGGGCCCGTACCAACTGTTAACCTCGTCGAACCGTAACGTATGGCATGGGAACGAACGGCTCGCGGAGCGACCCTCCGAACCTCGACGATTTGGTCGACGGCATCCCCGACTCCGTCTGGCAGTACACGGCACTCGCCGGGGCGTTGCTCGTCGGCGCCGCGGTGTTGAGCCGGAGCCTCGTGTTCGGGGTTGCGGTGTTGGCGCTGCTGGTCGCGCTGATCACGGTCGTCAGCGCCGTCGAGATCGTTGACGCCTACGACAAGAAGGCGCTGACCGTATTCGGCGAGTACCGTGATCTTCTCGAGCCGGGCGTCCACCTCGTTCCCCCGTTCGTGTCGCGGACGTACGCGTTCGACATGCGGACCCAGACGCTGGACGTACCGCGCCAGGAGGCGATCACGCGGGACAACTCGCCGGTGACGGCGGACGCGGTGGTGTACATCAAGGTGATGGACGCGAAACGGGCGTTCCTCGAGGTCGACGACTACAAGAATGCGACTTCGAACCTCGCACAGACGACGCTGCGGGCCGTCCTCGGCGACATGGAGCTTGACGACACGCTCTCGCGGCGCGACCAGATCAACGACCGGATCAACGAGGAGTTGGACGAGCCCACGGACGAGTGGGGGATCCGCGTCGAGGCCGTCGAGGTCCGCGAGGTGAGCCCCTCCCGCGACGTCCAGCAGGCGATGGAAAAACAGACCGGCGCGGAGCGTCGCCGTCGGGCGATGATCCTCGAGGCGCAGGGAGAACGGCGGTCGGCGGTCGAGCAGGCGGAGGGGGACAAGCAGTCGAACATCATCCGCGCACAGGGAGAAAAGCAGAGCCAGATCCTCGAGGCGCAGGGGGACGCGATCTCAACGGTGCTGCGCGCACGGTCGGCGGAGTCGATGGGCGAGCGGGCGATAATCGAACGCGGAATGGAGACGCTCGAGGAGATCGGAAAGGGCGAATCCACCACGTTCGTGTTGCCCCAGGAGCTCACCAGCCTCGTCGGCCGGTACGGCAAGGCGCTGTCCGGCTCCGACGTTCAGGACATGGAGGGGCTCGAGAGCAAGGAGTTCGACGAGGAGACGCAGAAGCTGCTCGGCTTGGAGGACATCGAGAGCGCGCTCGAACAGCTCGACACCGCCGCCGACGGCGACCTCCGAACCGACGAGACCCGCGATGCCGACGCCGCCCGCGACGCCGAGGTCGCTCGCGATGCCGACGCCGCCCGCGACCCGGTCGACGGCGACGCCGGGGTCACGGGCGACGGCGACTCCACCTCCGACGACGACGACGTCGAGCGCGAGGCTGACCGCGACATCGAACTGGAGTCGGAGACGGAACGGCCGGGCCGATAGCGCGTCCGGCACGCCCCGACCGTTTTAGGGGGCCCACGTCGCCGCATCAAGCATCCAAGCGAGCCCGATGGCCCCGCCCCCGCCGAGGAGTCCGGCGAGGAACGCAAACCCCGGCGCGGGTGCGACGCCGAGGCCGACGAGCAGGAGGACGCTGCCGGCGATGAGGACGGGGGTGTCGCCGCGGGTCGCGCCGAGGATGACGGGCGCGAGCGATCCGCCGACGGCTGCGCCGGCGACGACGAACCGGACCGGATCCGGCAGCGTTCCCGGCGTTCCGGCCGTGAGGTCGACGCCGGCACCGACCGCGAGACCGACGGCGACGGCGACACAGCCGACCGGGACGAGGAGGCCGACACGCGCCGGGAGGTCGGCGTCCCGCACTGCGGCTCCCCCGGACACGAACAGGACCGTTCCGCCGGCGACGAACGCGGCCGGGGCCACCGCGACCAGCGAGCCCGGGTCGGCGAGCGTCGGGAGGCGGACGGCGTCGACGGTCGGTCCGACGAGGACGGGTTGGAGCCACGACAGCGTCGCGACCCCGAGAAGGGCGACCCCGAGGGCGCGGCGGCGGAGGGACATACCCGTGACACCCCGTCAGGGGATATATATCCGCCGGATGGCCCGGTTGCGTGTTCGCCCGATACTCCGGTTCACTCGTCGACCATCGGTGCGGGCACGCCCGCCCCGTCGTCGCCGAGTTCGAAGGCTTGCCGCAGTTCCGCGATTCGGTCGCGGATGTCGGCGGCCAGCTCGAACTCGAGGTTGCTCGCGGCCTCGTCCATCCGGTCCTCGAGCGTCGCGATCTGCTCGCTCGCTTCTTCCTTGTCGTCGACGTCGCCGACGCTGACGTTCGAGGTGTCCGTCTTCGCGCCGGGGAGGTTCGTCTCGCCGACCGGCTTGTCGATCGTCGTCGCCTCGTAGCCGTGCTCCTCGTTGTACTCGAGCTGGATCTCGCGGCGGCGCTGGGTCTCGTCGATCGCCTCCTGCATCGAGTCGGTCATCCGGTCCGCGTAGAGGACGACCTCGCCGTTGACGTTCCGGGCGGCCCGTCCCATCGTCTGGACGAGAGTCGTCGTCGAGCGGAGGAATCCCTCCTGGTCGGCGTCGAGGATGGCCACGAGGCTCACCTCGGGGATGTCGAGCCCCTCCCGAAGGAGGTTGATTCCGACGAGGACGTCGATGTTCCCGAGCCGGAGGTCGCGGATGATCTCGTGGCGTTCGAGGGTGTCCGTCTCGTCGTGCATGTACGCCACGTCGATCCCGGCGCCCTCGAAGTACTCCGTGAGGTCCTCGGCCATGCGCTTGGTGAGCGTGGTGACGAGGACGCGCTCGTCGCGCTCGATCCGCCCGTCGACCCGGTCCAGCAGGTCCTCCACCTGGCCGCTGGCGCCCGTCACCTCGACTTTCGGGTCGACGAGGTGGGTCGGGCGGACGATCTGCTCGACGGTCGCGTCGGAATGCTCGCGCTCGTAGTCGCCCGGCGTCGCGGAGACGTACAGCGTCCGGTCGGTTCGTTCCTCGAACTCCTCGAAGGTGAGCGGGCGGTTGTCGTAGGCGGTCGGCAGCCGGAATCCGTTCTCGACCAGCGAGTCCTTCCGGGACTTGTCGCCCTCGTACTGCCCTTTGATCTGGGGAATCGTCTGGTGGGACTCGTCGATCACGGTGAGGAAGTCGTCGGGGAAGTAGTCGAGCAGGGTGTAGGGCGCGTCGCCCGACTCGCGGTCGTCCATGTGGACGGAGTAGTTCTCGATGCCCGAGCAGTAGCCCGCCTCCCGGAGCATCTCGACGTCGAAGGTCGTTCGCTCCTCGATCCGCTGGGCGGCGACGAGGTCACCCTGCCGCTCGAAGTAGCGCACGCGTTTCTCCATCAGCGTCTCGATCTCCCCGATCGCCCGCTCCAGTTTGTCGTCCGGGATCGAGTAGTGCTCGGCGGGGTGAAGCATCGTTCCGGGCTCCTCCGAGACGACCTCGCCTTTCATCGGGTCGACCCGGAGGATCCGGTCGATCTCGTCGCCCCACAGTTCGACCCGCACCGCGTACCGGCCGTACATCGGGTAGATCTCGACCGTGTCGCCCCGGACGCGGAACGTTCCCTGGGCGAAGTCGACGTCGTTGCGCTCGTAGTTCAGGTCGACGAGTCTGGCGAGCAGCGCCTCCCGACCGATCCGCTGGCCGACGTCCAGTTCGAGGGCCATCCCGCGGTAGTTGTCGGGGTCGCCCAGCCCGTAGATCGCCGAGACGCTCGCGACCACGATGACGTCATCCCGCGTCAGCAGCGAGCGCGTCGCGGAGTGGCGCAGCCGCTCGATCTCCTCGTTTATCGACATCTCCTTGTCGATGAACGTGTCCGTCTGCTCGACGTACGCCTCCGGCTGGTAGTAGTCGTAGTAGGAGACAAAATACTCGACGGCGTTGTCGGGGTACAGCTCGCGGAACTCCTCGTACAGCTGGGCGGCGAGCGTCTTGTTGTGGGCCAGCACGAGCGTCGGCTGGTTCAGCTCCTCGGCGACCCACGAGACGGTGTTGGTCTTGCCCGATCCCGTCACGCCGAGGAGAGTCTGTTCGTCGGCGCCGGACTCGAACTCCTCGACGAGCCCCGCTATCGCCGCCGGCTGGTCGCCGGCGGGCTCGAACGGGGCGTCCACCCGGAACGGGTGGTCGGCGGTCGGGCGGTCCTCGGAGAGGGGAGAGTCGGCGTCGCTCACTATGGACGTTATTGGCGGCGGAACCACTTGAGCGGCGCGGCTCGGTGGCTGACGCCGACGAAAAACGTTTCCCCGTCCCCGCGCGACCGTCGGGGTATGCGAATCGCCGTTCCCAACAAGGGTCGCCTACACGAGCCGACGCTCTCGCTGTTGGAGCGCGCCGGGCTCCACGTCGAGGAGACCGCCGACCGCCAGCTGTACGCCGAGACGGTCGACCCCGACGTGACCGTCCTCTTCGCGCGCGCGGCGGACATCCCCGAGTACGTCCGGGACGGTGCGGCCGACCTCGGCGTGACGGGTCTCGATCAGGCAACCGAATCCGGCGGCGTCGTCTCGGACCCGACGGACGCGGCCGAGGGTGACCTCGTGGACCTCCTGGACCTAACGTACGGCTCCTGCCGGCTCGTCCTCGCCGCGCCAGAGGGCGGCCCGGTGGCCGAGGTGGGGGATCTCGCGGGCGGCACCGTCGCCACCGAGTTTCCGAACGTCACCCGCGCGTACCTCGACCGGGTCGGGGCCGACGCCGACGTGGTCACCGTCACCGGCGCGACCGAGCTTACCCCCCACGTCGACATGGCCGACGCGATCGTCGACATCACCTCGACGGGAACGACCCTAACGGTGAACCGCCTCGCCGTGATCGACGAGGTGCTCGACTCGTCGGTGCGGCTGTTCGCCCGGCCGGACGTCGTCGACGACGGAAAGGTCCGGCAGATCCTGACCGCCTTCGACTCCGTGTTGGCCGCCGACGGGCGCCGATACCTGATGATGAACGCGCCGAAGACGAACCTCGACGACGTGAAGGACGTGATCCCGGGACTCGGAGGACCGACCGTGATGGACGTTGAGGCCGACGCGGACGGGAACGGGACGGTCGCGGTCCACGCGGTCGTCGAGGAGCGCGACGTGTTCGAGACGATCACGGAGCTGAAGGCGGTCGGCGCGAGCGGGATCCTCGTCACCGAGATCGAGCGCCTCGTCAAATAAGGTGGTTTACTCGCCGTCGTCCTCGATCAGCCGTTCTTTTTGTTGCCGTGAAAGCGACTTGATCGCGTACTCGCGGGACATCGCGGCCGAGCGCGAGTCGAACGACTCGACGTGTCGAAGGGTCACCGGGGTCCGCCCGCGGGTGTACTTCGCTCCCTCGCCCGCGTCGTGTTCGGCCACCCGGCGAGCCACGTCCGTGGTGTACCCCGTGTAGTAGGTCCCGTCGGCGCACTCGATCACGTACACGTGGTGGTTGGACACGGCCGTCGGTTGTCGCCACGCCATCAAATGGGTCCCGCCTATTTGCCGTCCGATCGAGTTCGGTCCGGTCCCGATCGAGTTCGGTCCGGGTCCGAGTGATTCAGACCCTCTTCCGACCGGTTTCGGTCCGATCCTCGGGCGCCGTCGATCGCGCCGGCGATCAGCCCCGCCTGCGCGCCGGCGACGAATCCGGCGTCGACGTTCACGGTCGTGAGGACGGTACACGACTGGAGTGCCCCGTACAGTGCGGCTTCGCCCGCGCCCCCCTCGCCGTAGCCCGAGGCTACCGGGATCGCGATCACGGGCGCGGCAACGAGCCCCGCGACCACCGTGGGGAGCGCCCCCTCGCGGCCGGCGGCGACGACGACGACGTCGGCCGCCCGGATCCGGTCGATCCGGTCGAGGACCCGGTCGATGTTCGCCACCCCAACGTCGTCGACGCGGTCGACGTCAGCGCCGATCTCCCGGGCGACGACGGCGGCCTCGCCCGCGACCGGCGCGTCGACGGTGCCGGCGGTCACGACCGTTACGGTCGCGTCGAGGGCGGGTGGCTCGAACCCCTCGGCGTGGACCACGATCGTCCGCGTCCGTTCGTCGTGGTCGACCGACGCCGTCGGCGCGGCCTCGGCGACTGCCTCCCGGACGGCCGCCGCGTCCTCCGGCCCGGCCCGGGTCACGAGCGCGCGACCCGTCGTTTCGAGTGCGGTTGCGGCCAACGCCGCGGTTTCCGCCGGTAGTTTCCCCTCGGCGAGCACCGCCTCGGGTATCCCCCGGCGGCGTTCGCGGTCCGCGTCGAAGCGGCCGGCCGCCGCCGTCGCGTAGCCCGATATCCGGCTCTCGGCCTCCGAGACGCCGATCTCTCCCGCCGCGAGCGACTCCAACGTGTCGCGCACGGTTCCGTTCGTGTCGCACATACCCGATCCCTCGAGACCGACTGATTCGTACCCATCGATCCGCCTCGGGGCCGGCTCCCGGCCGGGGCGTTCCGGCCGTCATATCAGATACCTTTTACTACCCGCGTGAACGGCCCGCACGAAGCCCCTCGCGGGTGAATTCAGGAACGTTTATTACCTATCGCCGGATAGTTTCGGACGCATGGCAGACCTCATTGTCAAAGCGGCAGTCAAGGAAGCCCTGGACGACAAGAACGTCGCTTCGGACTTCTACACGGCACTGGACGACGAAGTGGACGAGCTGCTCGAAGACGCCGCACGCCGCGCCGAGGCCAACGACCGGAAGACGGTCCAGCCTCGCGACCTGTAAGGCGTCCGGATCCTGCCGTTTTATTTCGACGTGCCCCGCCCAGCGTCAGCTCTCGCCGGTATGAGCGCTGACTCCCGGCCGGCGTCATCCGGCGAATCCCGACTACGGCTCGGTCACGCGGACCCCGTCCTCGGTCCCGACGCGGAGCTCGTCGGCGAGCCCGACGAACAG
Source organism: Halorubrum sp. (assembly GCA_028275105.1). Lineage (GTDB taxonomy): Archaea > Halobacteriota > Halobacteria > Halobacteriales > Haloferacaceae > Halorubrum. The sequence continues at coordinate 24,912 of JAQCNI010000138.1, read as the reverse complement.
CCCGTGCTCAACGACGCCCGGCGTCCCCGCGAGCGTCGCCGCCAGCGATGCCGGGTCGGCGATCGTTCCGAAATCGGCGTCGATCACGAGGTTTCCGTCGTCGGTGACGACCGGACCGTCCTTCCGTTCCGCCCGTCGGAGCGTCGGCTCGCCGCCGGCGGCTTGGACGGCCTCGGCGACGACCCCGCGACCGTCGGCGAGGACCTCGAGCGGGACCGGTCGGTCGAGGGCGGCGGCCTCCTTCGAGGGGTCGACGACGACGACGAACCGGTCCGCGGACGCGTCGACCAGCTTCTCGCGCGCGTGCGCCGCCCCGCCACCCTTTATGAGGTCGCCGTCGGCAACGCGGTCGGCCCCGTCGATCGCAACGTCGATCCCGACCCCGCCCGGACCGGTGGCCGCGTCGAGGCCGAGTAGTGGGATCCCCCGTTCGACGGCGAGTTCGCGGCTCGCGAACGACGTCGCCACGCCCCGGAGATTCAGCCCGGCGTCGACTCGGTCGCCGAGCGCCCGGATCGCGTGGGCCGCGGTCGACCCGGTCCCGAGCCCGACGACGTCGCCGTCGTCGACCGTCCGGGCGGCGGACTCGCCCGCCCGTCGCTTCGCCGCGTCGCTTCCCCCGCTCGTCTTCATGATCACGCGTGCGCGCGGCGGGATTGAAAAGGCGTCGGCGTCGTTGAAACGGCGTCGGCGTCAGCATCGGCCGACCGGAGCGCCGGCGCTACAGCCGGTCGAGCACCGCCTCGGCGTCGTACGCCAACGAGAGCTCCCGCGACCGGCCGCGTCCCTCGGCCTCGGCGTACTCGGCGTCGATCACGCCGAGCTGATCGAGCTTGTTGATTATTTCCGAGTAGCGGGTGTAGCCGAGGTCGGTCTCGTCGTGGAACGCCTCGTACACCTCGCCCGCACGCTCGCCGTCGTTGGCCGCGAGCACGCGGACGAGCGCGCGCTCGGACTCCGAGAGCCCCTGTAACGACCGCGAGAGGTGGACGTGTTTCGACTTGTCGTACGCCGATTCGACGTCCTCGAGCGCGACCGCCTGCGACGCGCGCATTTCGGCGTTGAGCCCCGCTCGCCGGAGCAGGTCGATCCCCACACGAAGGTCGCCGCTCTCGGCGGTCAGCTCCGCGACGCGCTCCAGTTCGGCGTCGCCGATCACGTCCTCGTGGAAGCCACGTTTCGCGCGCTCGAGGAGGATGTCGTAGATCTCCTCGGCGTCGTACACCGGGAAGTACACCTCATCGGGCCGAAACACCGACCGAACACGCCCGTCGAGGTCCTCGATGACGTCGAGTCCGAGGTCCGAGGAGACGACGACCACGCCGATCTTCGCGCCCGAGTGCGCCTCGTGGGCGCGCAACAGCGAGTAGAGCGTGTCGGACGCCTCGTTCTCGTAAAACAGGTAGTTCACGTCGTCGAGCGCGACGACGAGCACCTCGTTCTCCTCGACGAGCCGGTCGGTGATCTGGCCGAACAGCTTCTTGAAGGAGATCCCCGACGAGGGGGGCTCGTACTCGAAGATTCCCTCGAACAGCCGGGAGAACACCGCGTATCGCGTCGAGTCGACCTGGCAGTTCACGCGGACGGTGCGAACCTCGGTGCGGGCCCGGAGCTCCGAGAACAGCTTCTGGACCGCGGTGGTCTTGCCGGTGCCGGGCGGGCCACGGACGACCGTGTTCAGGGGTCGCGAGCCGCGGACGGCCGGGCGGAGGGCGTATTTTAGGTTCTCCAGTTGGCTCTCGCGGTGGCGGAACGTCTCCGGGACGTAATCGATCTCGAACACCGACTCGTTGCGGAACACCGACTCGTCCCACGAGAGCATGTCGTCGTCGGCGTCCCCGGGCATGGGGAAAGCACCGCGGGCCGTCCACTTAAGATTGTCCGGCGGCACGGCGGAAGTGAAAGCCGCTCCGATGACCGCCGAAACGTGGCGTCTCCCGACGTTCGGTTTCACTCCCGATCCAACACCAGCACGTGCCGAGTCAGCGACCGGTGGACCCGGCGCTCGAAGGCGGCGTCGACGGTCCAGCCCGCCTCGCGGGCCGGGGCTCGCCAGTCGCGGTCGGCGACGACGACGGCCCGCGGGGCGACGCGGGCGGCCTCCGCGAACGCGCCGGCGACGAGGTCGGACAGTTCGTGGCGCGCGACCTTCGACTGTCGGCCGTAGGGAGCATCGAAGACGATCCCGTCGACCGCGTCGTCGACGAGGGGGAGGTCGGTGGCATCGCCGCGGACGACGTGCCAGGTCGGGTCGTCGCCGTCGGCCGGGTCGTCGCCGCCGGCCGGGTCGTCGCCGCCGGCCGGGTCGTCGAGTCCGCTCTCCGCCGTTCCCCCCACGTACTCTCGGAGGTTTTCTCGCGTCCCTCGGACCATCTTTGACTGCGCGTCACAGGCCACGGCGTCGCCCCCGACGAGTCCCGCCTCCAGCGGGAGCCCGCCGGTTCCACACATGGGATCCAGCAGCGTCCGTCCGGGGGCACCCCCGGCAAGGTTGGCGTACGCGCGAGCGTCGGCCGGGGCCATGCTCCCCGGCTGGAAAAACGGCCTGTCGGTCGGTTTCGGCGCGAAATCGCGGGCGGCCTCCCGGGCGACCCAGCCGAGGGTACACAGTCCCGCGTCGTCGCCGTCGGCCCCGGCGACCGCGTCGTGGTCGGCCCGCGGGCCCGCGGCGAACAGCGCGCGCAGGACGTGGTCCGGGTCGTCCAGATCGACTGACAGGCCGCGGTCGACGAGGACCGTCCCGAGTGCCCGTTCGGCGTCGTCCGTCGACGCGTCGGCCGTGTTCCGGACGTTGCGGGCGCGGACGGCGACGCTCCCGGTCCGGTCGATCGGGGCGGCCTCGAGGGCGGCGACCGCGGCGGCGAGGTCGTCGTCGGTCCGTGCGACCGCCTCGTGGGCGCCGTGGGTGTACGCGAGCCGTTCGATTCCCTCTCCGACGCTCCCGGCGCTTGCGACGCCCGGGGCGAGCAGTTCGACGCCGGCCGCCGCGGTCGACGCCTCGTAGGTGGCGAACGCGTCCGCCTCCCCCGCGAGTTCGAGCCAGTACACGGCCGCGGGTCCGCCCGCCCGGCGCATGAGCGTGGCGGATCCGGGTCGAGTTGGGGCGGGGCATCCTGGCAAGCCTACGGCGGATCGTGGCGAGTCCGGGGTGGATCGGGCCGTGGTGGACCGGCCTGGGGTGTATCGGTCCGTGGTGTAGCGACCCGTGGTGGATCGGTTCGGGATTGCGTGACCGATCGGCCGCCGCCACCGTCCCGCTCATTCTACCAACCTTTTTAATGTTTTAAATCAACTACTTATTCAGTGATGGCCGACCCGAAGGACACGATCACGATAGAGAACGTCGTCGCCTCTACCGGGATCGGACAGGAACTCGACCTCCAGAGCGTCGCGATGGACCTCGAGGGCGCCGATTACGACCCCGAACAGTTTCCAGGTCTCGTCTACCGCACCACGGACCCGAAATCGGCGGCGTTGATCTTTCGGTCCGGGAAGATCGTCTGTACCGGCGCGAACTCGACCGATGCGGTTCACGAGAGCCTCGACATCGTCTTCGAAAAGCTGCGTGCCCTCCAGATCCCGGTCGACGACGCCCCCGAGATCACGGTCCAGAACATCGTCACGTCCGCGGACCTCGGCGAGAGCCTCAACCTCAACGCGATCGCGATCGGGCTCGGCTTGGAACACATCGAGTACGAACCCGAGCAGTTCCCCGGACTCGTCTATCGACTCGACGAGCCGGACGTCGTCGCCCTGCTGTTCGGGAGCGGAAAGCTCGTGATCACCGGCGGGACCGACCCGGTCGACGCGGCGGACGCCGTCGACGTCATCGTCGAGGAGCTCGACGGGCTCGGCCTCCTCGGGTGACCCGATCCATCGGCGGAACCGGCTCGCCCGATCCCCTGCCTCAACGTCCCGTTCGGTCGATTCCGTCGATCCCGTCGACCCTTTGGGGTCCCGGCGCGTAACACTCCCATGTCAGTCCAGACGGCGACGCCGGCCGCGGTGTTGGGGACGACCGTCCTGTTCGCGCTGTTCCTCTCGGCGACCGCGCACATCGCCGCCCGCAACGTCCTCGGTGACGTCGACCCGCGCCGCGCGCTGTACGTCGGTCCCCTGCCCGCGATCGTCGGGATCGTCGGCGGGGCGTTTGCCCTGCCCGCGTTCGCGACGCTCCCGGTCGCTCTCGCGATCGACGCCGTCATGTTTCGCTGGAGCTACGACCGGGAACCGCGGATCGTCGGCCTCATGACGCTCATCCACGTCGTCGTCACGATCCTTCTCAGTGTCGTCGTCGGGGGGGTGCTCGTCTTGCTCGCGACCCGCCCCGGGTAGCGATCCCGCCCCGACGATCACGGCTCCGGCGGCGACCGGCCGTACGTATCGTGGTCGCCGTAGAAGTTCAGCATCGCGAACTTCAGCTTTTCCGGGTCGACGTCGAGCAGTTCCTCGCGCTCCTCGGGCGGGAACGCGCTCCGGACCGAGTATTTCCCCATATCGGCGTCCGTGTACCGCCGGTCGGCGAGGATCCGGACGCCGAAATCGTCCGGGCCGCGGATGACCCGGCCGACCGCCTGTCGGGTCTTCCGGATCGTCGGGATCTCGACGGCGTACGCCCACCCCGGCTCGCGGGCACGGTCGCGGTCGGCGAACGCGCGGTCGTACGCCGCCTGAACCGCCTCCAATCGGTCGGAGAGATGGGGATACGGGACGCCCACGACGACGACCGTCCGGGCGTCGTCGCCGTCGAAGCTCACCCCTTCCCCGAGCGTCCCCCAGAGGGAGGTAAAAAGCGTCGCGTCGTCGCTCCCGACGAACGTCCGACGAAGCCGTTCCTCGTCCTCGCCGGCGCCGTCGAGGTACAACGAGCCAAGGTCCGCGTCGCCGGGCCCGTCGTCTCCGAGCCCATCGCCTCCGAGCCGATCGTAGTATCGTTTCGCCTCGGCGTACGACGGGAAGAAGGCGAGGGTATTCCCCGGCGTGAAGCGGATCGCGTCGCGGAGAACCCCGGAGACGACCGTCTGTGTATCCGGGTCGGTACGCTCCGAAGCGAACAGCGGTGGGGTGTCGACGGCGTACGTCCGGCGGTTCGCCTCCGGGTACGCCATCCCGTACGCGAGGGTGGCGACGTCCTCCAGCCCGAGGACGTCCTCGATGACGTCGAACGGACGGAGGGTCGCGCTCATCAGTACCGAGGCGGCGACCTCGTCGAACAGTTCCTCGGTGACGGTGCGGGGGATACACGTGTACAGCTCCGCCCGGCCGTACACCTCGTCGGTAGCGGCGTCGCGGCGCACCGAGACGACCGGGTACTGGCCGAGCGCCGTTCCCTCCTCCAGCCACGTCGAAACGAACCGTGCGGCCTGAAGCGTTCGGCACTCCTTCCGGCTCGTGGTCTCGCCCTCGCGGTATCGGCGCTCGTACTCCTCGTCGAGCGCCCTCCCGAGCTGGATCGCGAGCTCGGTCTCGGCGTCGATCCCGCGCCCCTCGTATCGCCGGAGGAACGCGAGCGTGAGGTCGTCCCGCCGGTCGTCGTTGGCGACCTCGACGTCCTCCCAGTTCTCGCCGACCCCCTCCCGCGCGCCGAACCCGAGCGCGTCGTCGTACGTCTCGACGAGGGCGTCACGAAACGTGCCGAGCACGTTCGCGGCGGGCTCCGCGCGGGAGTCGTCGCCGTCGGCGAGCTCCTCCAACGCGGCGTCGAGGGTGTTCTCCGTCACCGACCGCGAGGCGTGGTCGCGGGCGGCATCCTCGACGTTGTGTGCCTCGTCGAACACGGCGAGTATCTCGTCCGGCTCCCGACCGATCCACCGGAAGAACTGCTCGCGGATGGTCGGGTCAAGCAGGTGGTGGTAGTTACAGACCACGAGGTCGACGCCCTCCATTCCCTCCTTCAGTAGCTCGTAGCCGCAGAGTTCGCGCTCGTCGGCGTACTCGTACACGTCGTCGGGCGTTCGGACGTCATCGAAGAGCCAGCCGAAGAATTCGTCCGTGTCCCGAGTCAGGTTGTTGTGATAATGTTCACAGACGTTCGTCGCCTCGAATCCGTCGAGTTCCGACTCGAGGTCGTCGAGCTCGTCCATGATCGCCTCGCGCGCCTCCGCCGCCCCGGCGTCGCCCTCGCGACTCTCGGCGAGGAGTTCCCGTTGATTGGCCTCGAGCTCCTCGATCTCCGTCTCGGTCTCGACGAGGTCCCGGGTGGTGTCCCGGAGCGTCTGGCACTCCTGGTAGTCGACGTCGATGTGACACATCGACGACTTCCCCCGAAAGACGACGGCGCGGATGGGCTCGGTGCGGGTGATCGCGCGAGCGTCCTCCACGAACTGTCGCATCTGCTGGTGGACGTTCGTCGTGATGACGACCGTGCGGTCGTGCTCGCGGGCGTGTTCGAGGGCGGGCACGAGCGCGGAGAGGGTCTTCCCCGTCCCCGGGGCCCCTTCGAACAGCACGTCCTGCCCCCGGGACAGCGCGTTGGCGATCCGGTCCATCGCCTCGCGCTGGTTCGGGAACGGCTCCTCGTACGGGAAGAACCGCAGGTGCGGCGGCTCTGACACGCCCCACTGTTCGGCGGCATCGAACAAAAGGAACGGGGTGGCGCGGCGGAAGTGGTCTCGTCTGGTACCGTCGCGTGCGTGTTCCGGCGCACGTGGTTTCAATATACCTATACGTTTGGGCCCTGTGCGATACTGGCGCGTTCATCCGGCATATATTACCAGCTTTCTCGCGACCGACGAATCGAGATGGCAACCGAAACTGCAACCGCGACGACCGAGGTATCGACAACGACCGGTGACTGGAAGGCGGGTGTGGCGGGCGGACTCGCCGGGAGCGTCGTCTTCGGACTCGTGATGACGTACGTCATTCCCGCTCCGTTGTTGGCCGTCGTGATCCCGTCGATGTACGGGCTCGCACCGCCGGCGGCACCGTTCCTGGGCTGGGTGATCCACATGTCCCACGGCGCGGTTCTCGGCGTCGGGTTCGCCGCGCTCGTCGGGCTGACTCCCTCGTTCGACGAGAGCCTCGGGAGCTCGCTCGCCGTCGGCGCGGCCTACGGCGTCGCCGTCTGGGTCGCTCTCGCCGTGATCGCGATGCCGATCTGGCTCTCGGCGGTCGGTTCGCCTGCGGACCCGCCGCTGCCCAGCGTCAGCGCGCTGAGCGCCGTCGGCCACCTCGCGTACGGGGTCGCGCTCGGTGGAGCGTACGCGGGCCTGTCGCACTGATCTCGGCCGATCGAACCCGACCGGTCGGCGCCTGTGGCCGCCGATCCGACTCCCCCGGTGTTTTAACCGCTCGCGGCGACCACCGAGAGTAACGATGTTCGACGAGATCCTCGAGAAGTTCGAGGGGTCACCAAGCCAACAGGCCGTCATTCGGCTGTTCTTGGAGCGCGGCTTCTCGGTCAACGAGGAGGGGCGGGTCGTCTCCGGCGGGATCGAGATCCCGTACACGGGGATCGCGCGCGAACTCGACGTCGACCGGCGCGTCGTCGACTCGACGACCGACGCGATACTGGCGGACCCCGAACTGAAGCGCATCTTCACCAACATCTCGTCGGTGCCGAGTCTGATGGACCTTGCTCCCGTCCTCGACCTGACGGTCCTCACGATCGAGGTCGTCGCGGCCGACGAGGCCGGGATCGTCGCCGAGGTCACCGGAATCCTCGCGGACCACGGGGTCTCGATCCGGCAGGTGCTAAGCGAGGACCCGGAGTTTACGGATGACCCCAAACTGTACGTGATCACCGATCTCGACCTCCCCGGCGACCTCCTCGTCGAGATTCGGGAACTGGCGTACGTCCGCCGCGTCGGGTTCTAAGAGTCGGCGGATTCGTTCCCTCTTCTTCGACGCCGACGGACCGTCCCGAGGCACCCCCAAGTATACGGACGAAGACGAGCGACGGACCACCGGGGACCGCGCCGTTTTACTTTCACCTAGCTGTAAACAAGGCTTTATATCGGAAGCCGCACAACTCGAGTGTACATGCCCGAAGACGAACTTGAGGACCTTCCGGGAGTCGGCCCGGCTACGGCGGACAAGCTCACCGACACCGGCTTCGAGAGTTATCAGTCGATTGCCGTCGCGAGCCCCGGCGAACTGTCGAACACGGCCGACATCGGCGAATCGTCCGCGTCGGACATCATCAACGCCGCCCGCGACGCCGCCGACGTCGGCGGGTTCGAGACGGGTGTGGCCGTCCTCGAACGCCGCCAGGAGATCGGCAAGCTCTCCTGGCAGATCGAGGAGGTCGACGACCTGCTGGGCGGCGGCATCGAGACTCAGTCGATCACCGAGGTGTACGGCGAGTTCGGGTCCGGGAAGTCGCAGGTGACCCACCAGATGGCCGTCAACGTCCAGCTCTCCGAGGAGCACGGCGGGCTCGACGGCGGCTGTATCTTCGTCGACTCCGAGGACACGTTCCGTCCCGAACGGATCGACGACATGCTTCGGGGGCTCGACGACGCGATCCTCGCCGACGAGATGGAACGGCGCGGCGTCGAGGGGACGCCGGACGACGAGGAGGCGATGGCGGAGCTCGTGGAGCTGTTCCTCGACCAGATCCACGTCGCGAAGGCGTTCAACTCCAACCACCAGATACTCCTCGCCGAGAAGGCCAAGGAGCTCGCGGGTGAACACGAGGAGAGCGAGTGGCCCATCCGGCTCGTCTGTGTCGACTCGCTGACCGCCCACTTCCGTGCCGAGTACGTGGGGCGGGGCGAACTCGCCGACAGACAACAGAAACTCAACAAACATCTCCACGACCTGATGCGGATCGGCGATCTTTACAACACCGCGATCCTCGTCACCAACCAAGTCGCCTCGAACCCCGACTCCTACTTCGGCGACCCGACGCAGGCGATCGGCGGCAACATCCTCGGGCACGCCTCGACCTTCCGGATGTACCTCCGCAAGTCGAAAAACGACAAGCGGATCGTCCGTCTCGTCGACGCGCCGAACCTCGCCGACGGCGAGGCGGTGATGCGCGTCCAAGGCGCCGGCCTGAAACCGGAGTAGCGTCGCGGTTCTCCGCCACTCTCCTCACTCCCCACCGGTTTCGCCGCCGTTCGCCGATCCGTGAGCCGATCCGCGGAGTTTCTCGCGGGACCACACCGAATCACCGATCTCGGTGGACGAACGTCCAATCCTCGTCGATCCGGCTGAAGCGGCCGATATGACCCGTTCTGGACGATCTCCGGTGAACACGGGTTGACGCCGGCCGGCAACATTTGCTGCCCCCCCATGCGCCCGGCGATATCTCCCCCGATCCGCCGGCCTCCGGGCGATACTATCACATTACTCACTAAAAGAACGTCCAGTTACCTCGCAACGATTGCCGAAGAATCGGCGGGTAAACGCCCTTATACACCATTGATACGTCCTTATATTTGACGGAGCGGATATTATCGAACACGTTTCTTGTGAAACTCAACTCAAACGTTTATATATCTCTATTCCTCGACGCGTAAACGTGATTCAACGCATGAACACAACCGAAACGCGCCGTATACTAGACAAACGTTTGGATGGGGTGACCGACGCATGATGGCCGGCGTCCTCGCGAGCGTGGACCCGTCCGTCATCATGGAGGGAGTGAACCTGGTGTGGGTCGCGATGGTTTGCTTCCTGATCTTCTTCATGCACGCCGGGTTCGCCATGCTGGAGGCCGGACAGGTCCGCGCGAAGAACGTCGCGAACCAGCTCACAAAGAACCTACTCACGTGGGGGGTCGGCCTTCTCGCCTACTTCCTGGTCGGCTTCGGGTTCGAAAGCCTCGCGGCCGGCGGCGGGTTCTCCCCGGCGTCGGCGCTTAGTGACGCCGGTTGGGTCGACAGTTGGCTGTTCGGCGCCGTCTTCGCGATGACGGCGGCGACCATCGTCTCCGGTGCGGTCGCCGGCCGCGCGAAGCTCCGCGCGTACGTGACGTACACGATCGCTATCTCCGCGGTCATCTACCCCGTAGTTGCGGGGGTCACCTGGGGCGGCGGGTTCCTCGGTGGCGCCGGGCTGGGCTTCACCGACTTCGCGGGCGGGATGATCGTCCACGGCGTCGGCGGCATCGCCGGCCTCACCGCGGCGTACGTGCTCGGTCCGCGCATGGACCGGTACGCGGAGGACGGCTCGACGAAAGTCATTCCCGGACACTCGATGACGTTCGCGGTCCTCGGGACGCTGATCCTGGCGTTCGGCTGGTACGGCTTCAACGTCGGCACGACCGCGACCGTGTTCGCGATGGAAGACGGTTCGCTCGTGCTCGGCGGCTTCGCGGACGTCGGACGCATCGCGCTGGCGACGACGCTCGGGATGGGCGCCGGTGCCGTCGGTGCCACGATCGGCTCGATGTTCCTCAGCAAGAAGGTCGACACGCTGTACGTTGCGAACGGCGTGCTCGCCGGTCTCGTCGCCGTCACCGGCATCGCCAACCTGGTCACGTGGTGGGGCGCCATCCTCGTCGCGCTCGTCTGTGGCCTCCAGTTGCCGCTGGTGTTCGAGTTCGTCACCGACCGGCTGAAGATCGACGACGTCTGTGCGGTGTTCCCCGTTCACGGCTCCGCGGGCGTGATCGGCGTCCTCGCGCTCCCGTTCGTCAGCGTGAACGGGTTCTCGGTCGATCTGCTCGTCTCACAGGTGACCGGCGTCGCCGTCATCACCGTCTGGACGGTCGTCGCGACCGGCGGTATCTTCGGCGTGTTCAAGCTCGCCGGTCAGGCCCGCGTCGACCCCGACCACGAGCGTGACGGGCTCGACGTCAGCGAACACGGCGTCGAAACGTACCCCGAGTTCGGCGGTGCGAACATCGCGACCGACGGCGGTCCCTCGGTCGTCGACACCACCGACGGGTCCCCACGCGCCGACGGCGGCGAGGAAGCGGGCTCGGAGATCAAGATGGTCACCGCGGTCGTCCGCCCCGACAAGCTCGCGGACATCAAGCAGGCGCTCGCGGAGATCAAAGCGCCGTCGCTCACCGTGACGAACGTCTCCGGCCGCGGCAGCCAGCCGGCCAAGACCGGCCAGTGGCGCGGCGAGGAGTTCACCGTCGACCTCCACCAGAAGGTCAAAGTCGACGTCGTCGTCGCCGACATCCCGGCCGATGAGGTCGCGGAGGCGATAAGCGACGCTGCGGCGACGGGCGAACCGGGCGACGGAAAGGTGTTCATCCTGCCCGTCGAGGACGCGCTTCAGGTGCGGACCGGCGCGACCGGCCAGGAAGCGGTCTGACGCGCGCCTCGACGCGAACGAACGCGGCTTTTTTCCACCGACGCTCGTGGGACGCAACGCCGGCCGATCGGACCGGCTGGACCGACGTCAGCAACTACTTTCATCCCGGCGATCCTACCGAAGCGATATGGACCACGAACGCTCCCGTGGGCTGTACGATCGGGCGCTGTCGGTCATGCCGGGCGGGGTCAACTCCTCGGTCCGGGCGACGATGCCGCACCCGTTCTTCATCGAGCGCGGCGACGGCGGCCACGTGATCGACGCCGACGGCAACCGATACGTCGACTGGGTCATGGGGTACGGCCCGCTGTTGTACGGCCACGACACCCCCGATCCCGTCGAGGCGGCGATCCAGTCGCACGTGGCGGCGGGACCGATGTACGGCGCGCCGACGTCGGTCGAGGTCGAACACGCGGAGTTCGTCGCTCGCCACGTGCCGAGCGTCGAGTCGATCCGGTTCGTCAACTCCGGGACGGAGGCGACGGTGTCGGCCGTCCGGCTTGCCCGTGGCCACACCGGGCGCGACAAGGTCGTGGTGATGCGGGGCGGTTACCACGGCGCACAGGAGTCGACGCTCGTCGAGGGGTCCCCGGAGGATCCCCGGCCGTCGACCGCGGGGATCCCCGACGCGTTCGCGCAACACACCCTGCCGATCCCGTTTAACGACCCGGCGGCCGCGAAGGCGGTGTTCGAGGAGCACGGCGACGAGATCGCCACGGTGCTGGTCGAGCCGATCCTCGCCAATACGGGGATCGTCGCCCCGGTCGACGGCTACCACGAGACCCTTCGCGACCTGTGTGACGACCACGGCTCCCTCCTCACCTTCGACGAGGTGATCACTGGATTCCGCGTCGGCGGCCTCGGGTGTGCCCAGTCGAAGTTCGGCGTCACGCCCGACATCACGACGTTCGGGAAGATCATCGGCGGCGGGTTCCCGGTCGGCGCGATCGGCGGGCGCGCGGCGGTGATCGAGGGGTTCACTCCCGCGGGCGAGGTGTTCCAGTCCGGCACGTTCTCGGGTCACCCGGTCACGATGGCCGCCGGGAAGGCGTATCTGGAGTACGCCGCGGCCAACGACGTGTACGACCACGTTAACCGTCTCGGACGGAAGCTTCGCGAGGGGATCGCGGAGATCTGTGCGGAGCGCGCCCCGGAGTACACGGTCGTCGGGACCGACTCGCTGTTCAAGACCGTGTTCACCCGCGACGCTCCGACCGATCCCGACGACTGTTGTGCGGGCGGTTGCCGACAGGACTCGTCCTGCGGGCGGTACGACGCCTGCCCGAAGACCGGCGCGGATGTCGCGGATGCCGCGACCGATCGCTGGGAACGCGTGTTCTGGCAGGGAATGACGGACCGTGGCATATTCCTGACCGCCAACCAGTTCGAGTCCCAGTTCGTCTCGTACGCCCACACCGACGAGGACGTCGAGCGAACCTTGGAGGCGTACCGCGAGGTACTGTGAGACGTACTCTTCGACACGCGGTGGCGCGCCCGGGAGCGCCCGAAAGGGCGCGAGCGGTGCGCGAGGGAAGTCGGTCGCCCTCGGCGACCGACGAGGCTGGGGAGGCGTGAGGTGCGGTGCTGTACGGGCGGGACTCAAAGGGGCAGCCGCGAGGACGATGGTGGCCGCCGCAAGCACTGGAGGGAGCGAACGAAGTGAGCGACTGAAGCGCGCAGCAAGGCCCCCGAGTCGTCGCGGCTGGGGCTTTGGCGGTGTTCTGCACACGAGCAACTGCGTCGTGTCGAGTGGCTGGGGCTTTGACCGTGGTCACTGTGTCAGTAACGAATACATCGGTCGGAATGGCGGCGGGGTTCGTCGGGTCGCATCACTCTCCGTATCGTCCCACCCTGGAATATACGCGTCGTCGGGAGTGCGGAAGAGTTTTATATCGAACCGTCGCTACTCAATAGTAATGATCGCGGAGGCTCGTCGCGACCCCGCCCTTTCCCGAGAGCGACGAGCCCCGCGACCGCGACGAGGCGTCCGACCGCCGCGACCGGCTTCCGGCGCGGCGCGACGACCGGCCCCCCGTGGCCGATAACTCCTCACCCTCGTCGCGTTCGCGCCGTTTCGTTCGATAGAGTCGCCACTCCACCCCTCGCGAGCCCCGGCCCTGCGATTATTTTACAAAAACAAAACCGTTGAATTTAAGGGCCTGAGTCGGGTTTACTCCGGTAATGGCAACCGTTGCACTCGCGTTCAGTGGGGGACTCGACACCACCGTTTGCGTCCCGCTGCTGAAGGAGGAGTACGGCTACGATGAGGTCATCGGCGTCAACGTCGACGTCGGACAGCCGACCGAGGAGTTCGACGAGGCGGAGGAGACCGCCGAGGCGCTCGGGCTCGACCTCCACGTCGTCGACGCGAAAGCCGAGTTCGCATCGCTGTGTTTCGACGCGGTGAAGACGAACGCGACGTATCAGGGCTACCCGCTCGGGACCGCGCTCGCGCGCCCCGTCATCGCCGAGGCCATTCTGGCCGTCGCCGAGGAGCAAGGCTGTGACGCGGTCGCACACGGCTGTACGGGGAAGGGGAACGACCAGCTTCGGTTCGAGGCCGTCTGGCGCGGCTCCGACCTCGAGGTCATCGCGCCCGTCCGCGAACTCGGGCTCACCCGGGAGTGGGAGATCGATTACGCGGCCGAGAAGGATCTGCCCGTCGAGGCCGGCGACGGCGGCGTCTGGTCCATCGACGAGAACATCTGGTCGCGCGCGGTCGAGGGCGGCAAGCTGGAGGACCCGAACTACGAGCCGCCGGCGGACATCTACGAGTGGACCGCCGAACCCGAGGGGGAGACGACGATCGAGGTGACGTTCGAGGAGGGCATCCCGGTCGCCGTCGACGGCGAGGCGATGGACCCGGTTGTGCTCATCCAGCACCTCAACGAGTACGCCGGGAGCTACGGGATCGGCCGCACCGACGTGATGGAGGACCGCATGCTCGGGTTAAAGGTGCGCGAGAACTACGAGCACCCGGCCGCGACCGTTCTGCTGACGGCCCATCAGGCGCTCGAAGACCTCGTCCTCACCAAGAACGAGCGCTCGTTCAAGAAGGGGATCGAGCGGGAGTGGTCGGAGAAGGCGTACCAGGGGCTCGTGTTCGCGCCCGTCGTCGACGCGCTGAACGCGTTCGTCGACGAGACTCAGGACGTCGTGACGGGGACGGCGACGGTCAAAGTTTCCGGCGGCAACTGCCGCGTCGTCGCCCGCGACTCCAAGTACGCCGTCTACTCCGAGGAGATGGCCTCGTTCAATACCGAGGACGTCGCCGGCATCGCACAGGCGGACGCCACGGGCGTCGCGAAGTACCACGGGCTTCAAGAGCGCCTCGCCAACGACGTGAAGGCCGGCGTCGAGAAGCCCGAACTCGTGACCGACGGAAGCGGACCCGACGACGACTAACCGAATGACCGAGGATCCCCCCGCCGGCGACGCGACCACGACGGCCGGCAGCGACACGGCCGGCAGTGAGACCGCCGACGGCAACGCGACCGAGGATGGCACCGCGGTCCGCCGCGATCGCTTTAGTGGCGGCCCCGCTCGTGGATTCCTGTCGAGCCTCGCGGCCGACGAGGCAATCTTCGCGGCCGACCTCGCGGTCGACCGCGCGCACGTCGTCATGCTCGCCGAGCAGGGGATCGTCGTCGACGCCGTCGCGGGCGAGATCCTTGCCGCGCTCAACGACGTCGAGGTCGCCGGTCACGGCGCGCTCCCCGACGGCGAGGACGTCCACGAGGCGATCGAGACGGCCGTCATCGACCGCGTCGGGCCGGACGGCGGGCGGATGCACACGGCCCGGTCGCGAAACGACGAGGTGGCGACGTGTATCCGGCATCGGCTCCGCGAGGAGGTCCTCGCGGCCGCCGAGGCGACGCTCACGCTGCGGGCGGCGCTGGTCGACGTCGCGGGCAAGCACGTCGAGACGGTCATGCCGGGCTACACCCACCTCCAGCCGGCCCAGCCGACCACGGCCGCCCACTACCTGCTGTCGTACGAGTCGGGGATCGCCCGCGACACCGACCGGCTCCTCGACGCGTATGACCGCGTCAACCGCTCGCCGCTCGGCGCGGCCGCGTTCGCTGGCACGCCCTTCGACGTCGACCGCGAACGGGTCGCCGACCTGCTCGGGTTCGGCGGCCTCGTCCACAACTCGATGGACGCGGTCTCGACGCGGGACTTCCTCGCGGAGGTCTCGACCGCGCTCGCCACCCTCGCGACGACGCTCTCGGGGCTCGCCGAGGATCTGATCCTATTCGCGAACCGTGGATTCCTCGAGCTCTCGGACGTGTACGCGTCGACTTCCTCGATCATGCCCCAGAAAAAGAATCCCGACACGCTGGAGCTGGCCCGCGGGGTCGCCGGCGACGCGATCGGCGAGGCCACCGGCACGCTCTCGCTGTTGAAGGGGCTGCCCCGCGCGTACAACCGCGACCTCCAGCGCGCCCACGCGAGCGTGTTCGGGACGGCGGACGACGTCCGTGAGGCCACGGAAATCGCGGCGGGCGCGGTCGCCACCGCGACGTGGGACGCCGATCTCCTCGCGGCCGCCGCCGGCGAGGGGTTCTCGACGGCGACGGGCGTCGCCGACCTCCTCGCGGCCGGCGGCATGCCGTTCCGGACCGCCCACGAGGTCGTCGCGCACGCGGCCGAGGCCATCGTCGACGACGACACGGCGTCGGCCGCGGCCGCAAAAGTTGACGAGGCCACACGACACGTTGCCGACGAACCCCTCTCAACGTACGTGCGCCGAACGGACGTCGAGGCCGCGCTCGACCCCACCCACAGCGTCGCGAGCCGGGACTCCGCCGGGGGCCCCGCGCCCGAGGCCGTCGCCGCGTCGCTCGCGGCGGTCGACGACGGGATCGACGCCGATACTGACGCGGTAACCGACCGCCGTGACCGGCTTGACGCGGCGGCGGACCGGCGCGAGACGGCGGTGGTGACGTATGTGTAACGCCGAGTCGATCGGCAGCCGTCCCGCGTCGGGGCGCTCCCGGTCCGGACCGTTTCGTTCCCGCGGACGCCGATGCCGACGCCGCCGCCTCCGACGCCGCCTCCGACGCCGCCGCCCCCGACGACTCCGGCGACGACACGAGCGGCCGGTGGCCACCGACGGACCGCCGTCCCCGCCGCCGTCCCCGTAGGGGGATAATACATTATTGAGATCCGACATTAGATTTCGCACGACCTGTATGATCCCGCTTTCGGCCCGTTAGGGACGTCCATGCGAGTATAAGCTATATTACAAGTTCGAAGGGTTTATTGGTTTTCGGTGGGGAGTACTTCTCACGATGACGACCGAAACCGATCCGGTGCTGGCGGAGGAACCGATCACGGGCGAGGAGATCGAGCTTCCGGCCGACGTCGAAGTCGGCGAGATCATCGATAGCCCGGTCACCGGGACCGAGCTCGAAGTGATCTCGCTCGATCCCGTCGTGCTCGAGGAGGCCCCCGAACTCGAGGAGGACTGGGGGGAGTAGATGACGTCGACGACAGCGGAGTCCTTGCGATGTACATAGGCGTCCTCTACTCGCGGATCCGCCGCGACGAGAAGCTGCTGCTCGCGGAGCTCCGGGAGCGCGGCCACGAGATCGAGAAGATCGACGTCCGCCGGGAGCGGTTCAGCCTCGACTCGACGACCGCGAACGTCGGCGATCTTGACCTCGTCGTCGACCGGTGCCTCTCGACGAGCCGGTCGCTGTACGCCACGCGGTTCCTCGCGAGCTACGGCGTCACCGTCGTGAACGCCCCGGAGACGGCGGAGGTGTGTGCCGACAAGGCGAAGAACTCGCTAGCGCTCGCGGAGGCGGGCGTCCCCACTCCGGCCACGGAGGTGGCGTTCACCAAGGAGGCCGCGATGGAGGCGATCGAGTCGTTCGGCTACCCCTGCGTCCTCAAACCCGTCGTCGGCTCGTGGGGCCGGTTGATGGCGAAGATCGACTCGCGGAACGCCGCCGAGGCGATCTTAGAACACAAGGAGACGCTGGGCCACTACGAGCACAAGGTGTTCTACGTCCAGGAGTTCGTGGACAAGCCCGGCCGCGACGTCCGCGTGGTTGCCGTCGACGGCGAGCCGGTCGCCGCGATGACGCGCTCTTCGGACCACTGGCTCACGAACGCCGCGAAGGGTGGCGAGACCGAGTCGTTCGCGGTCGACGACCGCGCGCGCGACCTCGTCGAGCGCGCCTCCGAGGCGGTCGGCGGCGGGCTGCTTGGCGTCGACCTGATGGAGGTCGGCGGCGCGGACTCCGGCGAGTACACCGTCCACGAGGTGAACCACACGGTGGAGTTCAAGGCGCTCAACGAGGCGACCGACGTCGACGTGCCCGCCCGGGTCGCGGACTGGCTCGAGCGGCGAGCCGCGGCCGCCGCGTCTGACGACTCCGCCGCCGACGATGTCGACGAGGTCACGATATGACGCCCGGGAACGAAACCGACGGGGGCGGTTCATGACCGTCGACGCCGATACGGCCGGCGGCGACGCGGCCGTCGACGGCGATGCCGCCGAGTTGACTGACACCGACGCATCGACCGAAACCAACCCCGCCGCATCGACCGAATCCCACTCTGCGAGCGTCGTCGGCGGCACCGGGTTCACCGGCGGCGAACTGCTGCGGATCCTCTCGGGGCACCCCTCGTTCGACGTCGTCCAGGCGACGTCGCGCTCGGCCGACAACATGACCGTCGGCCGGTCCCATCCGAACCTGCGGGGGCTCGACCTCCGCTTTTCGGACCCCGCCGATCTGGAATCCGTCGACGTCCTCTTCGCGGCGACGCCACACGGCGTCTCGATGGAGCGGATCGACGAGTTTCTCGCGGCGGCCGACACGGTCGTCGACCTCTCGGCCGACTTCCGGCTCCCCGACGCCGACGCCTACGACGAGTGGTACGACGGCCACGCGTCGCCCGAGTATCTCGACCGCGCGGAGTACGCGCTTCCCGAACTCAACCGCGAGAACCTCCCCGGCGCCGACCTGATAGCCGCCGGCGGCTGTAACGCGACGGCGACGATCCTCGGCGTAAAACCTCTCGTCGACGAGGGTATCCTCGCCCCCGACACGGGCGAGGTCGTCGTCGACGTGAAGGTCGGCTCCTCCGAGGGTGGCGCCGGCGGCGGTGCGGCCTCCTCGCACCCCGAACGCTCCGGCGTCGTCCGGCCGTACGCCCCGACCGGCCACCGCCACGAGGCGGAAATCGAGGCGTATCTCGGCCTGTCGGTCTCGTTCACGGTCCACGCGGTCGACATGGTCCGGGGCGCGAGCGCCACCTGTCATGTCTTCCCCGACGCCCCCGTCTCGAAGGGCGACCTCTGGGGCGCCTACCGCGGAGCGTACGCCGACGAGCCGTTCATGCGGATCGTCTCGGGTGGGGGCGGCGTCTACCGCTACCCCGAGCCGAAGGCGGTTGCGGGTAGCAACCACGGCGAGGTCGGGTTCGAGCTCGACCCCGGGAACCGGCGCGTCGTCGTGTTCTCGGCGATCGACAACATGACCAAGGGGTCGGCCGGCCAGGCGGTCCACGCGGCCAACGTCGCGCTCGGGCTGCCCGAGACCGCCGGCCTCGAGTTCGACGGGCTCCACCCGGTGGGTGCGCCATGACGGGGGGACGCGATGTGGCTGCGGACGGCGGACATGGTGTCGACGGCGGACGCGACGCCGGCGGTGGACGCGACGCCGACGCCGGACGCGACGCCGGCGGTGGACGCGACGCCGACGCCGGACGCGACGCCGACGCCGGACGCGACGCCAACGAGCCGCCCGTCGTCGTGAAGGTCGGCGGCGCGAAGGCGGTCGATCCGGCCGGCGCGGTCGGCGACGTCGCCGATCTCGTCGCCAACGGCCGGCGCGTCGTCGTCGTTCACGGCGGCTCGACGGTCGTCGACGAGACGATCGAACGCCTCGGCATGGAGCCGGCGTACGTCGAGTCAGCCTCCGGCGTCACCGGTCGGTTCACCGACGCCGAGACGATGGAGGCGTTCACGATGGCGATGGCGGGCACGCTCAACACGGAGCTGACGGCGCGGTTCCGCGAGGCGGGCGTCGATGCGGTCGGCCTCTCGGGCGTCGACGGCGGGCTCCTCTCGGGACCCCGCAAGTCGGCGATCCGCGTCGTCGAGGACGGCAAACGGAAGATCAAACGCGGCGAACACTCGGGGAGGCCCGAATCGGTCAACGCCGGGCTCCTCGAGGGCCTGCTTGCCGACGGCTACACCCCCGTCGTCTCACCTCCGATGGAAGGGAACGAGGACGACGGCGGGGTCACGCCCGTCAACACCGACGCGGACCGGGCCGCGGCCGCGGTTGCCGGCGGGCTCGACGCCGACCTCGTCCTGCTGACGGACGTCGCGGGGGTGTACGCGGACCCCGACGACCCGAACACGCTGATCGACTCGGCGACGACGCCCGCGGAGCTCGACGCGGTCGAGTCGGCCGCGGAGGGGTTCATGGACAAGAAGGTGATGGCCGCGACGGAGGCGCTCTCGGCCGGTTCCGGCCGCGTCGTCGTCGCGGACGCGAACGTCCGCGATCCGGTCGTCGCGGCGCTGGACGGCACGGGGACGACCATCGAGCGCTCGGCGGTCGACGCCGGCAACGATGCCGACGCCGAAACCGGGGGTGAAACCGCATGAGCGGGTTCGTCTTCTCCGAAAAACCGATCGAGATCGCGTCCGGCGACGGGGTGTTCGTACACGACACGAACGGAACCGAGTACCTCGACTTCGGCGCGAGCTACGCGTGTACCCCGGTCGGCCACTGTCACCCCGAGGTCGTCGACGCGGCGACGAGCCAACTCGAGGATCTGCTGTACGTTCAGGCGTCGTATCCCCACGCCGCACGGACGGCGCTGTACGAGCGGCTGGCCGAGGTCGCCCCCGTCGACGTCGGCAAGGTCTGGCTGTGTAACTCCGGCACCGAGGCCAATGAGGCGGCCCTGAAGTTTGCTCGGAGTGCCACCGGCCGCGAGAAGATCGTGGCGACGACACAGGGGTTCCACGGCCGGACGATGGGCGCGCTGGCGACCACCTGGAAGGACAAGTACAAGAAGCCGTTCGGCCCCCTGATCGACGGCGTCGAGTTCGTCCCGTACGGGGACGGCGAGGCGATGCGTGAGGCCGTCGACGACGAAACCGCCGGCGTGATCCTCGAACCGCTCCAGGGCGAGGGCGGGATCAATCCGGTCCCGACCGAGTACCTCCAGACGGTCCGGGTCGCAACGGCGACGTCCGGGGCGGCGCTGATCCTCGACGAGATCCAAACCGGACTCGGTCGAACGGGGTCGCTGTGGGCCGCGGACCGCCACGACGTCGTCCCCGACATCCTGACGACCGCGAAGGGGCTCGGCAGCGGGCTCCCGATCGGCGCGACGCTGTGTCGCGACTGGATCGCGGCCGACGCGGGCGACCACGGCTCGACGTTCTCCGGCGGGCCGGTCGTCTCCGCGGCCGCGGTCGCGACGCTCGACGTGATCAAGCGCGAGGGACTCCCCGCCCACGCCGCCGAGGTCGGCTCGTACCTTCGCGGGGAGGTCGAGCGCCGGCTCGGCGACGACGTCCGCGACGTGCGCGGCGACGGCCTGATGATCGGGATCGAGGTAAAACGCGGCTCGAACCGGCTGTTGCGTGACCTCGCCATCGAACATCGGATCCTCGCTCTGCCGGCGGGACGCACCGTGTTGCGGCTCCTCCCGCCGCTGACGGTCGAGCGCGAGCATGCCGACCGCGTCGTCGACGCGCTCGTGGAGGTGATGGCGTGACCGCCGCTCCCGAGGGACACTCGGAGCGCTCCGAGGCGGGTGACGATTCCGGGCGCGGGTCCGGCTCGACCGGTTCCGACTCGACCGATTCCGACTCGACCGATTCCGACGCCCCCGACGTTCCCGGCACTCCCACTGACGTCGTCGCCGGCGGCGGGTACCCCGCCGCCTGCGACACGCCGGGACGAAAGCTGCTGTACGACCTCGTGTCGATCCCCTCGCCGTCGGGTGAGGAGTCGGCGGCCGCCGAACGGCTCGTCGACTTCTTCGCGGCCAACGGCCGCGAGGCGTGGATCGACGAGGTCGGAAACGTCCGCGCGCCCGCAAACGACGCGGTGTTGTTGACGTCGCATCTCGACACCGTCCCCGGTGACATTCCCGTTGAGGTGCGGCCGGCGGGCGACGAGGACCTCTGCGCGATTGAGGGCCTCGTGGGCGGCCCCGGCGAGCCGGTGTTGTGGGGCCGCGGCGCGGTCGACGCCACCGGCCCCCTCGTCTCGATGGCGGTTGCGGCCGTCGCCGCCGGCGTCTCGTTCGTCGGCGTCGCCGGCGAGGAGACGGACTCCCGCGGCGCGCGGCACCTCGTCGCCGACCGCGATGCGCCCGAGGCGGTCGTGAACGGCGAGCCGTCCGGCTGGGACGGGATCACGCTGGGCTACCGCGGATTCCTTGCCGGGACGTACGTGAACACCAGCGAATCGGGCCACTCCTCGCGGCCGGAGCCGAACGCGATACAGCACGCGATCGACTGGTGGCACGGCGTTGAGGAGACGTTCACGCCGACCGACCCCGACACGCCCGTCTTCGAGCAAGTAACGACGAAACCGGTCTCGGTCGACGGGGGGCTGACCGACGACGGGCTTGCCGTCGAGACGACGATGGACGTCCAACTGCGGGTCCCCCCGGCGCGGACGGTTGACGGGATCCACGAGCTCGCCGAGGGGGAGCTGACGACCGGCACCGTCCAGTGGCAGGAGCCGATCCCCCCGGTGATGGAGAGTCCGCGGACCGACCTCGCGCGGGCCTTCCGCGTGGCGATCCGGGGGGCCGGCGGCGACGTCCGCCTGTTGCGGAAGACGGGAACGAGCGACATGAACCTCTACGCGGCCGAATGGGACTGCCCGATGGTCACGTACGGTCCGGGCGACTCCTCGCTCGACCACGCCCCCAACGAGCGGCTCCCGCTGTCGGAGCTCGACCGGGCGGCGACTGTGCTGGCGGACGTCTGTTGGGAGCGAACGTAAGCGACGCGCTCGCCCGCGGCGCCGCCGTGACACGCCGAGCACACCACCCACACGAATTCGATCCGACACCACCCACACGAATCCACCCCGATACCATTCACATGCCACTCGCAACTGACGACTTCCTCGATATCGACGACGTGACGCCCGCGGAGCTCGATCATCTTCTCGACCGCGCGGCCGCGATGAAGGCCGGCGAGAGCGCTCCTCGATTCCCCGACACGACGCTCGGGATGATCTTCGAGAAACCGTCGACGCGGACGCGGATCTCCTTCGAGACGGGGATGACCCGGCTCGGCGGCCACGCGATGTTTCTCGGCCCCGAGGACCTCCAGTTGGGTCACGGCGAGCCCCTCCGAGACACCGCCCGCGTCCTCGGCCGGTACGTCGACGGCACGATGGCGCGGCTGTTCGATCACGCCGACGTCGTCGAACTCGCCGAGCACGCCGACTGTCCCGTGATCAACGGGCTCACCGACGAGGCTCACCCCTGCCAGACGCTCGCGGACCTGCTCACGATCCGGGAGGCGGTCGGCGAGGACGCCAGCGTGGCGTGGGTCGGCGACGGCAACAACGTCGGCCAGTCGTTCGTCGTCGGCGCGGCGATGGCGGGAATCGACGTCGCCGTCGCGACGCCCGCCGACTACGGAATGGACTCGGCCGTCTTCGAGCGCGCGGCGTCGTTCGGCGCCGACGTCGAACCGACGACCGATCCGGAGTCGGTCGTCGACGACGCCGACATCGTCTACACGGACGTCTGGATCTCGATGGGCCAGGAGGACGAGCGCGCGGAGAAGCTCGCCGCCTTCGACGAGTTTCAGGTGAACGCGGATCTGCTCGCCGACACCGACGCACGGGTGCTACACTGCTTGCCCGCCCACCGCGGCGAGGAGATCACGGACGCGGTTCTGGAGTCGGATCGCGCACTCGTCTGGGATCAGGCCGAGAACCGGATGCACGCGCAGAACGCCCTGCTGGTCGAACTCCTCGGCGACGGCACATAGATGGGACACGGGCCGTAAAGCAGTCGCGGGAGACGGAGAGACGGTCGACGGGGACTGCGCGGCGGTCGACCGCGTGTCACGGATGACGCGACCGTCCCGAACCGGTCGCGTCCGGGATCGAACGTCGTCCCCGTCACCGCCCATTATGTTCCCGGCGGCCGAGACGGCTCACATGGACGAGATATCCTTCGGCACGGACGGCTGGCGAGCGACCCTCGACACGTTCACCGACGACCGCGTCCGGATCGTCGGGCAGGCGGTCGCGGACCACCTCGATTCGGCGGGCCACGACGCCCCGGTCGCGGTCGGCTACGACGCCCGCAAAACCTCGGAGGGATTCGCCGAGAGTCTCGCCGAGGTGCTCTCCGGCAACGGGTTCGACGTCCTCCTTCCCGAGCGCGACGTCCCGACCCCACTAGTTGCGTACGCCATCGCCAACGAGGGGCTATCGGGGGCCTGTATGGTGACCGCCTCCCACAATCCGCCGGAGTACAACGGCGTGAAGTTCATTCCGAGCGACGGGGCCCCCGCCCTGCCGGACGTCACGAAGGACGTCGAGTCGCGGCTCGCGGAGCCCACCCTCCTCCCCGAGGCCGAGCGCGGCGAGGTCCGCCGCCACGACTTCGTGGGTCCCCACGCGGTCGCCGCCGGGGGCCTCGTCGACGCCGACCTCGAGGGCCTCACGGTCGCGTACGACGCGATGCACGGGAGCGGTCGCGGGGTCACGGACGCCCTGCTGGAGGCGGCCGGCGCGGAGATCCGTCGCCTGCGCTGTGACCGGGACCCAACGTTCGGCGGCGAATCTCCCGAGCCGAGCGCGGCGCACCTCACCGACCTCGCCGACCTCGTAACCGACCCGGATACCGACGTCGACCTCGGCGTCGCCAACGACGGCGACGCCGACCGGATCGCGGTGGTAACCCCCGAACGTGGCGTCCTCGACGCCAACCTGTTTTACGCCGCCTGTTACGACCGACTCCTCGAGACCGACTCCGGCCCGGCGGTCCGGACCGTCTCGACGACGTTCCTCGTCGACCGGATCGCGGAGGCGCACGGCGAGGAGGTTTTCGAAACCCCGGTCGGGTTCAAGTGGGTCGCCGAGGCGATGGGCGAGCACGACGCGCTGTTCGGCGGCGAGGAGTCCGGCGGCTTCTCCATTCGGGGGCACGTCCGCGAGAAGGACGGGGTGTTGATGTCGTTGCTGGCGGCCGACGCGGCCGACGCGGAACCCTTCGACGACCGCGTCGACCGGTTACTCGACGAACACGGCCGGATTGCGGCCGGGAAGGTGTCCATCGACTGTGCGGACGACCGCAAGGCGGCCGTCCTTGACGAGTTGGAGGATCACATCCCGGAGTCCGTCGACGGCCACGCGGTCGCCGAAGTCGTCACGCTCGACGGATTCAAACTCCTTCTGGACAACGGGTCGTGGGTGCTCGTCCGGCCGTCGGGCACCGAGCCGAAACTACGGGTGTACGCCGAATCGGACGCGGATGACCGGGTCGAGTCGCTGCTCGCCGAGGGACGCAAACTGATAGAACCGCTCGTGTGACATCCTCCCGCGGCTAAAGGCGCGGGCCTCCCACCCGGTGTTGGCCGAGCAGGTCAATCCTAAAGATTGGGAGTCTAAGGTTTGCTGGACAGTCAGCCAGTGGCTTTGCCACGAAGCCGTTACTCGTACCCCGTAGAGGGCT
>JAQCNI010000154.1 GCA_028275105.1 Halorubrum sp. | reverse complement strand
GCCGACCGCGAGCCCTCGACCGACGTCGAGCGGCGGGCCGTCTCGCTCGCGTCGCGGGTTGCCGACCTCGCGGACGAACGGGATGCGCTCGCGGCCACCGTCGACCGGACCGCCCCGGCGGTCGCCCCGAACCTCGCCGCGATGGCCGGTCCGGAGCTCGCGGCGCGACTGATCGCACTCGCGGGCGGGCTGGAGTCGCTGGCGAAGAAACCCTCGGGCACGGTTCAGGTGCTCGGCGCGGAGGACGCGCTGTTCGCCCACCTCTCGGGCGGGGCCCCGTCGCCGAAACACGGCGCGATCTACACACACGAGTTCGTCCGGGGAACCCGTCCCGCGGATCGCGGGTCGGCCGCGCGGGCGCTGGCGGGCAAGCTGACGCTCGCGGCCCGCGTCGACCACTACGCCGACGAGCATCGGGAGTCGATCCATGCCGACCTCCGCGACCGGATGGCGACGATACGGGCCCGCGCGGAGGACGACGATGAGTGACTCACGCCTCCCCGACGGCGTCGAGCGACGGACGTTCGACGGTGAGACGCGGCTGGCGACCCGCGGCCCGCCCGTCTACGGGGAGCCGACCGACGGCGACTGGCGAGCGTGGAATCCCGATCGCTCGAAACTCGGCGGCATGTTCGAACTCGGCGTCGATACCGGCCTATCGGGCGGCGAGACCGTCCTGTACCTCGGGGCCGCCTCCGGCACCACCGTCAGCCACGTCGCCGACTTCGCCGGACCGACGTACGCCGTTGAGTTCGCCCCGCGACCGGCGCGCGACATCGTCGAGGTGGCGGAGGCCCGCGACCGACTGTTCCCACTGTTGAAGGACGCGCGGAAACCGGCGACGTACGCCCACGTCGTCGAGCGCGACGTCGATGCGATCATCCAGGACGTCGCGACCCGCGGGCAGGCCGCCGTCGCCGTGCGCAACGCGCGGTTCCTTGCCGACGATGGACGGCTCCTGCTCGCCGTGAAAGCCCGAAGCGAGGACGTCACCGCCGACCCCGAGGCCGTGTTCGACGACGTCCTCGCAGCGCTCGAACCGACGTACGAGGTGCTCGAAACCGAGCGACTGGATCGGTTCCACGCAGACCACCTCGGCATCGTCGCGACGCCGCGGGCTGACGTCGACTGACGGTGGACGGCGACCGACGCCGCGGTCGTGGCCGTCCCCGGCGTCACCACGTCGGCGGCGAAAACCCGGCCGTTTCGAGGAGTGACTTCCAGTTCGACTGGACGGAGAGTCGTGAGACGCCCATCGCGTCGGCGACGGCCGACTGGGGTCGCTCCTGTCCGCGGATCAGCGCGGCGGCATAGAGGCTGGCGGCGGCGGTTGCAGGTTTGGACCGTTCCTCGTCGGGGATCCCCGAAAGAAATAGGTCGGTCGCGGTCGCGCACGCCTCGTCGTCGAGGTCGAGTTCCGTACACGCCGCCTCGAGGCGGCCGATCCACTCCTCGTTGTCGACACGGTCGCTCGCCCGATACATATCCTCCAGTTGGCGACGTACGTATAAAAACGGTGCGCGCGGAGCCGGATGGGGGCGCTGCGGGGGCGCACCGCGCCGACTTCGGCTCGTCGGAGCCGGTGGTTATTTCTCCCGGTCCCCCGATCCGTCCGATGGTAATCCGCCGGGCTCCGGACGCTCACGGCCCTCCGTGACGGCCGTCCGTGCGACCGAGGGTCGCCCGG
>JAQCNI010000147.1 GCA_028275105.1 Halorubrum sp. | reverse complement strand
TATTTCGTGGAGGATGGTTCGCACACGGTCTGCGACCTCGTTGACGAGTACCGAGTTGCGGTACTTCGGCAACCATACTATGTGGTAGTTGAGGTTGTAGGTCGCGTGCCGTGTGGTCTTCATCCGTGTTACACACTATAGGTCAAGGTTTCTTAATGCTGGTGGTGAATCGGTGGGGAATCCAGCCGTAGCGTCGTCGGTGGAGGTGTACGCTATTGTCCGCTCGACCCCCGCCTAAACACGGGGGTATGCGCTCGTAACTCTATCAACCCGCGTCGACGAGCGCCGTCGCCCCGTATCGCGTCGCTATTCCCCACGCCGCGTCGCTATCCCCCACGCCGCGTCGCTACCGGATCACGAACGCCGGCTCCTCGATCCGTTCGCTTCGACATTCCGGGCAGCGTGACGGGGCGTTGATCGGCTCGTCGAACCCGTCGAAGCCGCAGTCCCGGCAGGTCGGCGGCGAGACGAGGAATCCCTCGTCGTCCCCCACCGACCGGGAGACGTGTGTGAGATGTTCGTAGACGGCCGGCGTCGACAACGAGAGGTCGGCCGCGACGTCGCTCGCGGTCGTCGGCCCGGAACGGAGCCGCTCGGCGATCCGCTGGCGGGTCGTCTCCATGGGCTATCGACGGTCGCCGCGGTGATAACGGCGGCGACCCCTCGACGAGAGCACAAGAAGTATGTCGCTTGACTCCGCTGGTGGGTGTATGAAGGCAGTGGTACTTGCCGGCGGTTACGCGACCAGGCTCTGGCCGATCACCAAGGACCGTCCCAAGATGTTCCTCCCGGTGGGGGAGCGAACGGTCATCGACGAAATCTTCGCCGATCTGGAGGCCGACGACCGGATCGACGAGGTGTTCGTCTCGACGAACGAGCGGTTCGCCGGGACGTTCGAGGAATACATCGCCGACAGCGAGTTCGAGAAGCCGACCCTCTCGATCGAGGAGACCGTCGAGGAGGACGAGAAGTTCGGCGTCGTCGGCGCACTCGCGCAACTGGTCGACCGTGAGGGGGTCGACGACGACTTGGTCGTCGTCGCGGGCGACAACATGATCAGTTTCGACATCGGGGAGTTCACCGACTTCTTCGAGGACAAAGGAACGCCGACGCTCGCGGCGTACGACGTCGGGTCGCTGGAGCGCGCCAAATCCTACGGCCTCGTCGAACTCGACGGCGACCGCGTCCTCGATTTCCAGGAGAAGCCGGACGACCCAAAGAGCACGCTCGTTTCCATCGCGTGTTACGCGTTCCCCGCGGAGACGCTGTCCGACCTCGGGACGTACCTCGAAAACGACAACAATCCCGACGAGCCCGGCTGGTTCCTTCAGTGGCTCCAGTCGCGCGAGGCCGTTCACGCGTTCACCTTCGACGGCGCGTGGTACGACATCGGTACCGCCGACAGCTACCTCGACACCGCCGAGTACGCGCTTGACGGCGAGAACATCATCGCCGACGGCGCGACCGTCGAGAACTCGGAGATCGGCGACGTCGTCCACGTAATGGACGGCGCCGAGGTAACGAATAGCTCCCTCGAGCGGGCAGTCGTGTTCCCCGAGGCGACGGTCACCGACAGCGACGTCGAAAATACGGTGGTCGACGAACACGCCGTCCTCGAGGACGTCGACCTCACCGGTTCGCTGATCGGCGCGTACACGTCCATCACGACCGGCGAGGACTTCTGAACGGGCGACCGCATCGGTCCTGCGGCCCCGGTGTCACGCGCCACCTCATCGCCTGACCTCGTCCGCGACGCGGGACACGGTCTCGTGCTCCTCGGGCGAGTAGGCGACGAACCGGACGTCGCGCAGGTGGTCCGGGTCGAACTCGTGGATCGCCTTTGCGATGATCCGCGCGCCCGCCGCGAGGTCGAATCCCGCGACTCCACAGCCGAGTGCGGGAATCACGAGCGACACACAGCCCCGTTCGTCGGCGGCCTCAAGTGCGTTCTGAGCCGCGTCACGGATGCTCTCCGCGGTTGCTCACCCGTCCCCGTAATGGGGCATCGCCGCCGCGTGAACGACGACATCGGCGTCAAGGTCGAACGCGTCGGTGACGGCAACCCCGCCGAGGTCGACGGGCCCGCGGTCCATCGCCGCCTCGTTGATCGGGCCGTTCGCCCCGCGGCGAAGCGCGCCGGCGACCCCCGATCCCATCCGGAGGCTCGTTCCGGCGGCGTTCACCAGCGCGTCGGCCGACGCTGCCGCGATATCGCCCCGAACCACGGTGAACTCCATGCGCCGGTGAAGGGCTGCGACTCTCAAGAGCGTTCGGTGGATGGGGTCGCGACGACGGCGGGCAAACCGTCGTCGGTCGGTCCGTCGTCCGCCGCCTCAGCGTGTGTGTGATGGAAGCAGTCGAGCGCGGGGTCGCCGTCGACCGCGGCCGGGACGAAACAGACCCGTCGATACCGGTCGTTGTCGAGCAGGTTGACGAGAAAGCCGTCGGCGTGACGCGATACGGACTCGTACCCGTCGCCGCAGGCGGGACAGACGTCGGGCAGGTCGTCGGGGACGAACATGATTGCTGAATCCTCGGCGTCGGCCGGTCTATGAGCCGCACGATCAAAACCCGTTCGGCCTTCGAAACGTCGACGAGGTCCTCGTGGCCCACGAGGTCGCCGTCGACGGCCGCGGTCGGATCCATCTCGTATCGTTCCTCGCTCTCGACCGGTGTCCCGTTCTCAGGGCCCTCACTCGTTTTCGAGCGTCCGCTTGAAGGAGCGACGGCTCTCGAAGTACGCGCTTGCGGGGTGGTAGTCCGGTTCGACGCCGGGCGGGTCCGGAGCGACGGGTTCTCCCGCCTCCCCCGGGGCCGGGCGGTTCTCGTACCAGAGTCCGGCCGGTCCGCGGTAGTCGTCGACGAACTCGACGAACCGGGCGTGCCACGCCCCGAACCGTTCGGCCGCGTCGGCGTCGCCGTGGGCGGTCGCCCGCTCGTGGAGGGCCGCCGCCGCGCCGATCCCCTCCGCGAGCGCCCACCCGTAGCGGTCGGCGACGATCAGGTCCCCATCGGCCTCGACCGTGTACGCAAACCCGCCGTCGGGTGGAGCAGTCGGAACCCCGCGTCGGCGAGCGCGTCCGGGTACTGGACTCTCAGCGTCGCGAGGAGCCGTCCACGGAACGATGCGGGGTCGCGTCCGGCCATACGGCGGAGTCCACGGGCCCGTTTCAAAACGCCGTCGGTCCACGCGGTCGCCGCGAATCGAACCGATCAATTGACCGCTATCCGCGACCGGAACTCGGGAACGCCCGTCACGTCGAGGTCGGTGACGCGGAACAGGGCGCCGGCCCCGTCGCCCTCGGTCGACCGGTCCGCGTCGGTCAGAGCGGTCGTGACGTACAGCGCTTCACGGCCGGGGCCGGCGAAGGTTAGCGAGGCGACCTTTCGCGCCGGAACCTCGATCTCTCGGACCGGCCGCCCGTTCGGGTCATACCGGACGATCCGGCCGCCGTTCCAGCGGGCCGACCAGAGGTGGTCCGCCGCGTCGACGATCAGTCCGTCCGGGACGCCGTCGCCGGTCGGCGTCTCGAGGAACGGCCGAGGGTTCGATACCAAGCCGGTCGTGTACGCGTAGTCGTAGGCGTCGATCCGACGTGCCTCGGACTCGGTAACGTACAGCGTCGACCCGTCTCCGGAAAAGCCCATGCCGTTCGGGACGTCGACGCCCTCGATAACGGCGGTCACTGATCCGTCGAGATCGACCCGGTAGAGAGTCCCGAGCCCGTCCGGGCCCGGCATCGTGCCGGCGAACACCCGTCCCTCGGGGTCCGCGATAACGTCGTTGAACCGGGTGTCGGCGTCGACCGTCGCGACGACCGTCGTCGTCCCCGAGCCCGGAACGAACCGCTCTATGGACCCGTGGGTGAACAACAGGAGGGCGCCGTCGGCCTCGATCGTGAATCCCCCGAGCGGGGCGCCGTCGGTTTCGTAGGCGACCGCGTTCGTCCCCGTCTCCGGGTCGTACCGGTACAGCAGTCCGGCTGGAATGTCAACCCAGTAGAGCCGTCGCTCGGACGGGTGCCACAGCGGCCCGTCGCCGGTGTGGGCCGTCGTGTCCGCGACGCGTTCGATCCGAACCATACGGGACCGTTCGAACGCCGGCACTTGAGTGTGGCTCCCCGACCGGTGGAGTCCGCGGGAACTATCGGATCCCGACCATTAGTCGTCGCCATCCGTCTCCGCGTCGTCGCCATCCGTCTCCGCGTCGTCGCCATCCGTCCGGGCGTCGTCGCCATCCGTCTCCGCGTCGTCACCGTCGGCGGCGGATCCGACATCAGTCTCGTTCCCGGTTCGTCCCGTCGCCGACGCCGTCGGACCGTCTCCATAGAGAACCGTGGCGGTGAGGTCGCTTCGCGTCCAGTCGGTGGCGGCGTCCCCGGCGGTATCATCGCTCTCATCCCCGTCGTCGTGTGCCGGCTTGGGCGTCGCCGGTTCGAAACCGGCGGAACCGAATCCGTCCCGGATCTCGTACCCGTCCTCCACGAGCCGCTCGCGGACGACGTCGCGATCGACGGTTCCGGAAACGGTTCTCGGGAGTTCGTCGGTGTAGGCGATCGTCCGGGGGATCTTGAAGCCGGCGAGCCGTTCCCGCGCGAACGACAACAGCTCGTCGTCGTCGATACGCTCCGGGGGCTCGGCGGTCTCGTCCGCGGGCGATCCGTCTCCGTCCCGGTCGTCGGCGGGCGACCCGTCTCCGTCCCGGTCATCGGCAGTCCCCCCGTTGGGATCACGCTCGTCCGCTCCCGTTGCGTCCGCGTTCGGGTGATCACGGTCCGCGGTCTCGGGGGCGTGATCCGCGGGGGTGGCCTCGCCGACCGCGATGAGGGCGCTGACCCGTTCACCGAGGTCGTCGTCGTCGAGTCCAACGATCGCCGCGTCTTCAACCGCGGGGATCTCTCGAAGCACGTCGGCGACTTCGCCGGGTTCGACGTTCTCGGCGCCGGAGATGATCCGGTCGTCGACACGGTTGAGCACGAACAGGTACCCGTCCTCGTCGAGCCGGCCGACGTCGCCCGTGTGGAGCCCGTGTTCCCCGAACGCTGACCCCGTGGCATCCGGACCGATGTAGCCGGGCGTGATCGTCGGTCCGTCGACCACGATCTCGCCGGTTTCGCCCGGGTCGACCGGAGCGCCGTCGTCGACGACGGTAACGTCGGTGCCGAAGAGCGGACGGCCGACGGTCCCGAGCCGGTCGCGGGTCTGTCGGGGAGTCGCCGTCGCGATCTGCGAGGCGGCCTCGGTCATGCCGTACGTCGGGTAGACCGGGATCGAGTAGTCGCGACAGCGCTCGATGAGTTCGTCGGAGGCGGGCGCGCCGCCGAGAAGGACGACCCGAAGCGAGTCGGCGAGAGTCCCGCGGCTGTCCAACATTCGCTTGAGCATCGTCGGGACGAGCGAGACGCCGGTCACGTCATACCGGTCGATGTCGTCCGCGGTCCCGCCCGGATCGAACCCCGTCCGGAGCACGAGCGTCGTCCCGTACAGCGTCGACCGGTACACCGGCGCGAGACCGCCCATATGGGTGAGCGCCAGCGCGACGAGCCAGCGGTCGGCCGGTTCGACGCCGAGCCGGAATGCGGAGGCGACCGCCGAGGAATAGACGTTTCCGGCGGTGAGCGGCACCGGCTTCGAAGCCCCGGTCGTGCCGGAGGTGAAGAGAATACAGAGCCGGTCGTCGAACGTCCACTCCGGTGGATCGACCGGTGCCGGATCAACGCCGTGAACGGCGGTAACCGACGCCTCGGTGGGTTCGTCGACCGAGAGAACCGGGACATCATCAACGGCCGCGAGCGCGTCCGATTCGGTCGATTCCGCACAGACGATCGCCGAGAGGTCGGCCCGCTTGATGCGTTCGGACAGTTCGCGCGGCGTCAGCCGTTCGCCGAGCGGGACGAACGTCGCCCCGATCCGCATCGCGGCGTGGACCAAGCCGACGGTACCGACGTACGGCGGGGTGAGCACGCCGACCCGATCTCCCTCGCCGATCCCGTGAGCGACGAGGCGGCCCGCCGTCTCGGTGACGAGTCGGTCGAGGTCGTCGTACGTCCACGCCTCGCCGTCCTCCGCGCGGACCAACGCGACGTCGTCCGGGGAGGAGGCGACGCGATGTGAGAGCCAGTCCCGCACGGTTACCACCCGACGGACGCGACCGACCGATCCGGCGGATCCGAAGTCCACCGCCCGTCGGTCAACGGTTCCCGTACATCGACCCACGATCCCCGTCCGGCGGTCGACGCTCGACGGTGTCGACTACTCATCCGCGGGCTGGCGGACGGTCAGTACGGGGACGTCCGCCGTCCGGACGACCCGCTCGGTCACGCTCCCGAGGAGGTACCGGTCAAGCCCCTTCCGACCGTGCGTTCCCATGACGACCATGTCGATCCCGTGTTCGTCGACGTAGTCGTGGATCGAGCGATAGGCGGTTCCGGTCGCCACGGCGCCCGTGGCCTCGACGCCGGCGTCGTCGGCCGCCTCGACGACCCGCTCAGTCGCCCGATCGCCCTCCGACTGGAGCGCCTCGACGACGATATCCGAGCCGACGTCAAGCGCGGGGTAGGCGCCGCTGTCGACGACGTAGAGGGCATGGAGGCGGGCGCCGTACTGCCCCGCGATGTCGATCGCGTGTTCGATCGCGGCCTCCGACGCCGGGCTCCCGTCGGTCGGCACGAGGATCTCGTCGTACATCGTATCCGATGATAGGCCGCTATCGGTTAAAAACCCGATCCAAACGAGTTCGCTATCTCCCACGGAACGGGCGGTGAAACCTTGCCGTTTA
This sequence comes from Halorubrum sp., assembly GCA_028275105.1. GTDB lineage: Archaea > Halobacteriota > Halobacteria > Halobacteriales > Haloferacaceae > Halorubrum. The sequence continues at coordinate 34,782 of JAQCNI010000147.1, read as the reverse complement.
CCGCGGGGAAGATGTCACCTAAACCCCATCGCCTCGATCTGCTCCTGATATCGGTTCCGGATGGTGACCTCGGTGACCTGTGCGACGTCGGCGACCTCCCGCTGGGTCTTCTTCTCGTTACACAACAGCGACGCGGCGTAGATCGCCGCCGCGGCAAATCCGGTCGGAGATTTGCCGGACAACAGCCCCTCTTCGGCGGACACGTCGATGATCTCGGTCGCCTTCGACTGGACCTCCTCGCTGAGCTGGAGCGAGGAGGCAAACCGGGGGACGAACTGCTTCGGGTCCACCGGCTTTAGCTCCAAGCCGAGCTCCTGGGAGATGTATCGGTACGTCCGGCCGATCTCCTTCTGTGGGACCCGGGACACCTCGGCGACCTCGTCGAGCGATCGGGGGATCCCCTCCTGTCGGCAGGCGGCGTACAGCGCGGCGGTGGAGACGCCCTCGATCGACCGTCCCCGGATCAGGTCCTCCTTCAGCGCTCGTCGGTAGATGACGGAGGCGACCTCCCGGACCGACCGGGGGACCCCCAACGCCGAGGCCATCCGATCGATCTCCGACAGCGCGAACTGGAGGTTTCGCTCGCCCGCGTCCTTCGTCCGGATCCGCTCCTGCCATTTCCGGAGCCGATGCATCTGTGACCGTTTCTCGGAGGAGAGCGACCGTCCGTACGCGTCCTTATCCTTCCAGTCGATCGTCGTCGTCAGCCCCTTGTCGTGCATCGTCTCGGTGATCGGGGCGCCGACGCGCGATTTCGATTGGCGTTCGGAGTGGTTGAACGCGCGCCACTCCGGGCCGCGGTCGATCGTCTGCTCGTCCAACACCAATCCACAGTCTTCACAGACGAGCTCTTGATCGGCATCCGTGACGATCTCATCCGAGTCACATTCGGGGCAGGTGACCGCCTCTTCGTCAGATTCACGTTCGGTTTCCTGCTCGCGCTGACGCTGCCTGCTCGGACGTTCCATTATAAACGTTTCTGGTCATACCCGTATTTAACTCTTATTGACAGTTGTCGGATTCCATATGAGAAGGGGCATACGGCAACGATCGGAAACGTGGCCGGGATGGCTGCCGATATCGGGGGAGTGGTCCGCCACCGAAATTACGACGAAATAAATTACTCTTGAACATTCACAAAGACTTTTGTATAACCTTGAACTATGATAGGTATGAGTATGACGGGATCACGGAGGGTTGAAGCGGCGCTCGACGGCCGTCGACCGGCGGCGGTCGAACTCGCTCGAGCGGGCAAGGCCGACCACGTGGGCGATGACGACGACGACGCCTGAGCGCATGGCGACGAAACGCTCGCTCGCGACGAAACTCGGGGTCGTTACCGGCTTCGAGGATCCCCGGGCCGCGCTGGAGCAGTACCCGACACCCCCGGACCTCGCCGCCCACGTCGTCCACCTCGCGGACCTCCACGACGATATCGCCGGGCGAACCGTCGTCGACCTCGGTGCCGGGACCGGGATGTTCTCGCTGGCGGCGGCCCTGCGTGGCCCGGCCCGCGTGATCGGGGTCGAACTGGATCGCACCGCGGTGACGACCGCTCGCGAGAACGAACGCCGAATCGCGGCCAGCGCGCCGGTCCACTGGATTCAGGCGGACGCAACCCGGCCGCCGGTCTCGTTCCCGGAACCGGCCACCGTCGTAATGAACCCGCCGTTCGGGGCCCAGGACGGCAACCGCAACGCCGACCGGGGGTTCCTCGTGACCGCAAGCGAGCTCGCTGCCGTGTCCTACTCCGTACATAACGCCGGAAGCCGGGGATTCATCGAGGCGTTCGCCGCCGACAACGGCGGCGAGGTGACCCACGCGTTCGAGGCCGATTTCGCCGTCGACGCGCAGTTCGACCACCACACGGCGGACGCCCGTGACGTCGACGTGGAAGTGTATCGGGCCGAATGGGCGTAAGCCCGGACCGGGGACGGCACGATCCGGTCGAACCCGCCGGGAGTCGCGCTGATCGCTCGATCCCGCGTCCCTCAGCCGCGATCGCGCAACTCTCGGCCCTCGTACCGTTCCCGGTCCGCGACGCGAACCCGCGTGTCGCCGCGCTCGGCGAAGAGGGCGCGGTCCTCGCGGACGAACTCGACGCCCCGGAGCGTTACCGACTCGTTCGTCCCGGGGACGGGCGCGGAGTCGGTGACGTTCGCGTGTTCGACCCGGAGCTCGAATCCGTCGGCGCCGGCCGCAAGCGTTACCTTCCGTCCGTCGACGACCGGCTCCGCCCGCGTCGCGTTGCTCACGAACAGCGTCGAGCGCGTCCCGTCGTGGCTCGCGTTGACGCGGTAAGTCGGATTTCCTCCCACGGGAACCCAACCGGTCCGCTCTATCCGGACGGTCTCGCGCCACCCCGTCCCGCCGACGTCGACCGTCCGGGTCCCCCAGAACGCAAGGTTACCCCGTGACACCGCCGTCAGCCAGATCCCGCGGTCCGCGTTCTCGACTATCACTCCCGACGTTCGGACCGACGTGGACCGGCCGAACGCCGCCACGTCGATCACGTTCACCAGCCGGTCCTCGACGTTCTCGGCGTACGTCACCTCGTACCCCTCGACCCGTATCGGGTCGCCCGGCGTCTCCCCGTCGTCGACCGTGACGAGGTTGGGGACGACCGCCGGCCCGGCGACGGCCGCGAACGCGGCGACGAGCAACAGGAGTCCGACGGCGGCCGGGGTCGCCGACGCGACGCTCCCGCGGATCGTGTCCGGCGCAGTCTCGGGGATCCGTGCCGCGATGCGCGGGCGGATCGGCTGGTCGCGACCCGCGACCGCGGCCGCGACCACGAGCGCGAGGACGACGAGCAGCGCGAACCCGATCGCCCGATACAGTTCGTACCGCTGGTCCCCGAGGTACCAGTACACCGCCCAGAGACGGCGGGAGGCCCCGAACAGCAGCACGGCACCGAACACGGCGATCGCCGACGTGTGCGCCGCCGTTCCGGCGTCCTGACGCCGCCGAAGGAGCCAGACGGCCGCAAGGGCCCCGCCGATCAGCCCGAGCGCGTGGCCCTGGATCGCGATGTTCGCCCACCCTGGCGGGCCGAACGAGGGGGTTGCCTCCGCGAACTTGACCGGCGTCCGGAGCGTCGCGTACACGACGTTCACCAGCGTCGCCCCCGTCAGTGCCGCGACCGTCCCGATCGGATAGTGAACCAGCGCGAATCCCCACAGCGCGAAGACCACGCCCGAGAAACCGATCACCGGACCGAGCGTGAACAGCGACGCCACGAGTCCGAACGCGAGGATCGCCCCCGGAACGACGACGAACGCACGAACGAACGGGTTCGTGTGGACGATCCGTCGCATCCGGTCGGTCACCGACGACTCGGAGGTGCCCCCCCGATCCGACGCGAACACGTTCCGCTCGGACGGGCCGGAGCGTCCTCCGCCCCGCCGTTCGGACGGGAAGTGCCCGTATGCGTACTCCGCGAGGGGTCCCGCAACGAGCGCCGACAGGAGGTTCCCGGTGATGTGGCCGCGGCTCGAATGGGCGAACCCCGACCAGAGGATCCCCTCCGGGTAGAAGTACGACCACGCACGGAAGGGGATCACCACCGGCCGGTTCAGGTTCCCCATCCCGCTCTGGACGAACAGGTAGACACAGATGACGAACGCGACGGCAACGAGCGTTCCCCACGGGACGCCGAACAGGAATCGTGAGCGGAGCCGCCGGACCCACGAGCCGTCCGGCCGGTCGAGCCGGTGGACGACGGCGAGCGCGACGACCGTTGTCACCGCCGCGAGCAACAGATGTGCGGCGCCCGACCTCAGCGCGTCGACGACCATACACTGAACACAGCGACCGGCCGCATATCAATTCGCGGGTCGGACGGACCGCGAAGAACCGAGGCCGTACGGTCGATGGCGGCGGTACCGACCGCTCAGATCTTGTTCTCGGCGTCGTCGGCGAGCTCCTCCATCCGCTTGCCGACGCGGCCTGCGGGGGAGAACTCGTCCTCGCTCATCGCGTTCGCCAGCGCGTTCCCCAGCACGAACACCGCGTGTTTGTGCTCGCTTTTCGACTTGTGGACGTGTGATGGATCGACCTCAAGCTCATCGTACGGCTCGAACAACGCGTCGTCGACGGTCTCCTGACCCCGGAAGTGCTCCATGATCGTCACCATCTGTTCGTGAAGCTCGAGGAGCTCGTCCTTATGCATGCCCCAAACTACGGGCCGAAGGCTGTTTAAGCGTTGTTGCGAGGCGTGCGCACGGACTGCATGACGGACCGTGCGGAAACGACCCGGGACGATCGGTCCGGTCGGGGAAATCGTTCCGGAATCGAGTCCGGAGAATCGCCCTGAGCCTCCATACTCGGGTTGGCGGTCGGACGCGGAATGTTGATGGGAACCCGGGTGAAACCCGAGGTGCCGAGATCGGTCGCGTCCGGCCTCAGAACACGTACTCGTCCTCGTGACCCATCATCCCTTCATCCTCGAAGCCGCCGGAGTCCTCGTCGTCCATGGGCCCGCTGGTTTTGTATGCCTTAATCCCGGTCGAGAGCAGTTCTTCAACCGCCTCCTCGCGGTTGAGGAACTCCCCCTGCTCGACCATCTGGGTGATCTGCATCTCCAAGTGTTCCGGCACGGTAATCTCCACTTTGGGCATTCGTTATCGATGTCTAGCAGCATCGAATATATAAAAGTAGCGTCGTTGATCCGTCGATCTGAAACTGAATCTGTCGATACTCGAACGGGGGGTCCGAATTCGAAAACCGAGTTGTTGGATTCCGAAACACACACCGGCGGCGAGACGAACGGTTCGGCGACCCACGGGGAACGGTACCCATACGTTTCCGGAACCCGAAGGAAACGTATGTCCGAAGCGCGAGCCGACGAGATCGAGGACCTCACCGACCTCCATCGCGAGTACGGCGACGAGCGACTTCCCCCGGGACAGCGACGGACCGATCGGTTCCCGGTCCTCTCGAAGAGCGGGACGCCGTCGTGGGACCCCAAGACCGACACGTTCGACGTCGGCGGCGCGGTTGACGACCCCCTCTCGTTGACGCTGGCGGAGTTCCGGGCCCTGCCGTCGGTTACCCACCGACAGGACTTCCACTGTGTGACCGGGTGGAGCAAGTTCGACTGCGAGTTTACCGGCGTCGAGTTCGCCGAGATCGTCGACCGGGCGGGCGTCCACGACGACGCCGAACACGTCCTCTTCTACGCGCTCGACGACTACACGACGAACCTCCCGCTGGCGGAGTGTACGCGCGATGGCGTCCTGTTCGCGGACGGCTACGATGGCGACGACCTCCCGGCGGACCACGGCGGCCCGATCCGTGTCGTCACCCCACACAAGTACGCGTACAAGGGGGCAAAGTGGGTGTCCGGCGTCGAGTTCCTGACCGAGAAGGAACTCGGCTACTGGGAGCAGCGCGGCTACAGCGACACGGCGAATCCGTGGAACGAGGAGCGGTACAGTTGAGGGGCGTCGCTCGGCCGGATTCGCACGACCGACGGACGACTGACACCCTTAAGAGTCCCCGGGCCCGATCCGTTTCTGATGGACCCGGGGCGATCGACGGCGACGGCGACGACGCTCGTCAGCCGGACGACCGTGGTCGACGCGCCGGAATTCACCGCCGCGTTTGACGCGCTCCCGACCCCGCGAACGACGTGGAGCGCCCCGGACGACGCACTCGTCCTCGGGGGTGGCGCGGCCGCAACCCTCACCGCGGACGGCACCGACCGGTTCGTCGTGATCCGGGACGCGACCGACGAACTGTTCGCGTCCGGTGACGTCCACGCCGGGACCGAGGCGGCCCGACCCCGAGTGTTCGGCGGCTTCGCGTTCCACGAGGGGGCGTGTGCCGAGGACCCGTGGTCGTCGTTCCCCGAGGCACGGTTCGTTCTGCCGCGCGTTCAGATCACCTACGCCGACAACGGGGCTTGGCTCACGGTCTCCGACGTCGGTCCGGACGCGTCGCCGACCGCGGTCGAGAAACGGCTCGACCACGAGGCCGAGCGACTCGAGGAAGTCGAATCGGACGAAGCGGAGCCGGCACGGCCGGGGATCCGCGCGCAACGGCGGACGACGAGCCGCGACGCGTGGCGCGAGGGAGTCGGCGAGGCGCTCGAACGCATCCACGGCGAGGAACTGCGAAAGGTCGTGTTGGCTCAGGCGCTGGAGGCACGTCTTGCCGCCGACTTCCCCCGGGCGGCGACCCTCGAACGGCTCGCCGGGAAGTATCCCGACTGCCATCGATACTGTTTCGAGCCCGACGACGGGAAAAGCGTCTTCTTCGGCGCGACGCCCGAGCGACTCGTCTCGGTCCGCGGCCGGACGGTCGGGACCGACGCGCTCGCGGGGACGACGGGTCGAGGCGAGACCCCCGCCGAGGACGAGTGGCTCGCGGAGGAGCTGCTGGCCGACGAAAAGAACGGTCACGAGCACGAACTCGTCGCCGACACCGTCCGCGAGCAGCTGGAGCCGTACGCGGCGTCGGTCGTCGCGGGGGAGCGTCGCGTCCGGCGGCTCGCAACCGTCCAGCACCTCCATACGCCGATCACCGCCGAGCTGAGTGCCGACAGACACGTGCTCGAACTCGTCGAGGCGCTCCATCCAACGCCGGCGGTCGGCGGCCTCCCGCCCACTCGGGCGCTCGAGACCATCCACGAGACCGAGCCGTTCGACCGTGGATGGTACGCGGCTCCGGTCGGGTGGATCGATGCCGCCGGCAACGGCGCGTTCGCGGTCGCGATCCGGTCGGCGGTCGCGGACCGGCGGCGAGCGACGCTGTTCGCCGGCGTCGGCGTCGTCGCCGACTCGGATCCCGACCGGGAGTGGGACGAAATCCAACTGAAGTATCGGCCGATACTCGACGAACTGGAGGCCGACTCGGCCGAACCCGAGGCCGACTCGGCCGAACCCGAGGTCGACTCGGCCGAACCCGAGGCCGACTCGGCCGAACCCGAGGTCGACTCGGCCGAACCGGGGACACACAGCGGGAACCCGCGGAATCGGGAGTGACGGTCGTGAACCTCTACTGATACATCTTCAACGGCTCGGCCTGCGTGCTCTCCTCGGACTGTTGCATCCGCTCGGCAAACTGCCGTTTTGCCTCCCGGATCTCCGTCGCCTGGTCGACCAGCCCGTCGGCCGGCGTCTCCGTCCCGGCAATCGGGTCGATTCCGTCCAGTATGAGGGTCCGGGCCGCCTCCGGGTCGGGGAAGTTAGGGTCCGATTCGACGACGAGTCCCACGGCGTCCCGCCCGCGTTCGAGCGCGTCCGCGAGCAACGCCCCGGTCGGGCCGGAAACGAGGCCGGACTCCGGCGGATCCTCGACCGACGCGTCGGCAAGCCGTTCCCCGCCGTCGCCGGTCGCGACCCCGTACAGCGCGGGCGGCGTCTCGTCCTTCTCGCGACCGATTCCCGAGAGATACACCGGCACCGCGTCGACCTCGTCGAACCAGCCCACGAGACAGTCGGCGAGGTCGTCGACCGCGGACGGGTTCACCGGGACGTCGCTCTGGAGGACGGCGAGCCCGGAGTCCGGCGCGGCGTACAGCCGCACCGGCGTGGTGAGTCCCGGCTCGGACTCTCGGTACACCGCGACCGGCGGGAGGTCCTCGCAGTGGACGTTCGCGTAGTGACGCATCTCGTGGGCCTCCACGAGGTGGTCGGCCGCAATCTTGCCGACCAGCCCGACGCCGGGAAACCCCTCGACGAGCGTCGGCCGATCGATCTCGATCGTGTCGTCAACGACGGATATGCGCGCCATACGAGCACGCACGGCCCCCCGAGCATTAATTCCCTACGACGCGTGCCCCGGTCGGCGGTCGGCGGCATCTCGGTCGGTTCGCCGTCGTCCGAAACCGTCTAACCGTCCGGGCGAGAACGGATCGCATGAATCCGCTCGAGCGGTACGAGCCGCTCGTCGACGACGCGGCGGCGTTTCGTGCGGCCTGCGACCGGCCGCTCCCGTCGGTCGTCCGAACGAACGGGATCGCCGCCTCGCCGGCCCGCGTCCGCGAGGCGTTCGACGAGGAAAACGTCGCTCACGAGCCGGTCGATTGGTACGAAGGGCTGTTCAAGCTCCCCGACGGAAGCCCCGGGGTGAACTGGCCGTACACCCACGGCTGGATCCACGGCCAAGAGGAAGTGTCCGTCCTCCCCGGGCTGGCGCTGGACGCGCGCCCGGACGAGCGCGTCTGGGACGCATGTGCCGCCCCGGGGAGCAAGACCAGCCAGGTCGCCGACGCGATGGACGACACGGGGACGCTCGTCGCCAACGACAACAGCCTCGGTCGGCTCTCCGCGCTCCGACACAACGCCGAGCGGCTCGGCATGACGAATACGGTCGTCACGAACCGGGACGCGCGCAACTTTTCGATGAAACCGCTCGCGTTCGACGCGTTCGACCGCGTGCTCGTCGACGCGCCCTGCTCGTGTGAGGGGACCTGCCGGAAGAACCCCGACGTCGTCGACCAGTGGACCCTCGACCACGTTCATGGAATCGCGGGAGTACAGAAGGGGATCCTCGAGCGCGCCGTCCAGGCGACGCGGCCGGGCGGGACGGTCGTCTACTCGACGTGTACGTTCGCGCCCGAGGAGAACGAGGCGGTCCTCGACCACGTCCTCCGCACCGAGGACTGCGAGGTCGTCGCGTTCGACCTCCCGCTGGAGACGGTTCCCGGCGTGACCGAGTGGGACGGCGAGACGTACGACGAACGCGTGCGCCGCGCCCATCGGGTGTATCCACATCGCAACGATACGGGCGGGTTCTTCTGTGCGAAGATCCGCGTCGGCGGGGAGGAGGACCGCGATGTGAAAGAACGGAATCGCGACGAGGAGGCGACCCGATGAGCGATCACGCCAACGACGGCGGGCAGTTCGACCGGCTCCCGGCGACGTCCGCGGACCGCGAGGTCGCCGGACGCGCCAGCCGGGAGGCGGTGCTCGACTGGTGGGAGACGCGGTTCGGGATCGGACGCGAGGTCCTCGGGGGGTACAGCTTCTGGGAGAAGGGGGCCGGGAAGGTGTGGGTGTTCAACGGCGAGGCCGACGACCCGAGCCGGATCGAGGCGATCGGGATGACGTTCCTGCGGACGCGTCAGGAACACTGGAAGCCGACGACGCGGGCGGCCCAGCGGTTCGGGCGCCACGCGACGCGGAACGTCATCGAACTCGATCCCGAACGGGCGAGCCGGTTCGTCGCCGGGGAGGACCAGGACCTCACGGAGTGGGACGGTGACTGGGGGTATCTCATCGCCGCACATCGGATCGCGGGCGCGACGGAGCCCATCGGCGTCGGCCTCTACCTCTACGACGAGTTGCGCTCGGTCGTCCCGAAGGGCAGCCGAGCGGACCTGCCGGTCGTGAAATGAGACCGACGAACCCGAAAAACCCGCTCGCGGCGTCGGCCGACGTCGCGTGTCCGGGGCGGCCCGTTCGGGCCGTCCGGCGTCAGACCGAGGTGTCCGTGGGCGGCGTCGTGACGACGTGAGCCGCCGCAAACGTGCCCCAGACCAGCAGACCGAGCAGGATGGTCGATGACCGGAGGCCGAGCGGGACCAGCGTCTCGTGGACGACCTGTCCTTCGCCCGACACGGGGTGGTGCGCACCCAGAACTATCTCAAGCAGCCCGATCCCGACCGTGCCGATCAGGAGGAGGCCGCCGCCGCCATACAGCGCGATTCGTTCGCCGGTGGTGAGTTCAGTCATTGTATCCTCGTTAGCCGATGAAGTACCGCAGCCGCGGGTGGTTCTTCACGAACTCGGTCCGCGCGAGGTACGAGTCGACCCCAAGCACGCGGCCGGCACCGAGCGTGGCGATCATCGCGAAGATCAGAAGCCCGAGGAGGTCCCCGGTGATCACGCCGTGTGACCAGCCGCCGGTCTCCCCGTTGACGAACTAAAAGAACACCATCAGGAACGCGCCGAAGAACCCCGCGAGCCGCGTCAGCGCCCCGACGATGAGCCCGAGCCCGATCAGCGTCTGTCCGAGCGGAACCATGATGTTCGTGAACGACAGGAGGACCCCGTCCGAGAACAGAACGACGACCGGGCCGAGAGTGGTCTCTGCCGCCGCGCCGCCGACGAACCAGCTCGCGTCGAACGGCCACGCGAGGAACTTGTCGAGGCCGGCATGGAGGAACCACCAGCCGACGATCAGGCGCAACACGACCAGCCAGTAGGCTAGCAGTGATTCGTCCATCGGGAACGATACGTCCCGGCCGAGTAGCCGCGTTTGGATATCTGTCACCATACGTTGCTCAATTTTTTATTTGAGCGGACGAGGTATATAAACCTATGCGAATTTTCACCGGCGGATAAAGTAACGTCATCGCTATATTGGGAAAACGGACCGCTCGAGGGGGTCACGGGCCCCGCTTACTTTTCTCTCGAACCGTTCCCCCGCCGAGCCCCTCCCACTCGACGCGGTAGTCGAGCGCGGAGAGGGTCGCGCTCGCGTCCATGAGACCGTGTTCGGTGAGGCGCGCCTCGGCCGTCGAGAGCGACATGCCGTCCTCGATATCCTTCCGTAACCGCTCCAACACCGTCGGCCGAACGAGGGTCCGGCCGACGAGATCGTGGTCGGGGAACGGCCCGTTCTCGACCGCCGACTCGCTCACGCCGTACCGGTCGGCGAGGTCGGACACCGGAAGGACGTCGTCGTCGGGGGAGAAAGCCGACGGGAGGGCCGCGGCCGCGTCGGCGACGAGGTCCGCCTCGTACTCCCGGAGGACGTCGACGACGTCCTTCACCCGGACGGTGCCGGTGTACGTGAGGACTCGGTGGTCGCGGTCAGCGATCGCCTCGCCGACGCCGAGACTCGCGTCGGCCGCGACGAGCAGGTCGACGTCCTCAACGTCGGCCAGTTGGCCGAGCTTCTTGTCGACGTACTCCGGGGTCCAAAACCCCATCACCTCGAAGTACAGCCGGAAGTCGGCGTGGTCGTACTCGAACGCGAAGTCGGGAATCATCACCCGGGAGCCGGTTTCGAGCGGCGCCGGTTCGCGGACCAGCGACCAGTCGAGGTCGAGCGCGCGGAACCGCCCGGCGAAGTCGGCCTCGACGCCGCTGTCGAAGTCCGGCTCGACGACGGGGTCGACCCCCGGGACGGTCACGTCGGCCTCAGTGAGCGTCATCGTCCGCTCCGTTCCCCGGTCGTCGATCGTCGCCTCCAGGCGCCACTCCGCGGTTCCCGCCACGGTCCGAAGGAGCCGCGCGAACGCCGTTCCGTAGCGTCTCGTCCGCCGGAACAACGCGTCCGGGCCGGTGACGACGAGTTCCCGTCCCCCGTCGGTCCGGCGAAGCTCGTACATGAGCCGCAGGCGCTTGACCGCGCTCACGAGGCGCTTGGGGTCGACGGAGCGGACCCGGACCTCGGTGGCGTCGAACAGCGCGGTCTGGGCGAGCGAGAGATCGTACTGCTCGAGGAGCGTGTCCGGGTCCCAGCGGACGTCGGCGTCGACGAGCACCCGGTTCACGTCGCGGTCCGCGTACAGGTCGTCGTCGACGACGGCGGGGTCGACGCCGAGGCCCGCCGCCGCGCGGGTGAGGGCCCGTTCGCGGTCGGCCTCATCGGCGACGTCCACCACTTCGGCCGCTTCGAAGGCCGCACGGCGGACACGCGGGGGCGGGACGGTTGCGCGCGTCTCGAAGGCACACTCGCGCTCGACGAGCGCCGCCAGCCCGCGGACGAGCTTGAAGTCGTTCGTCTCGGCCTCCAGCGCGTCGAGCGCATCCCTCAGATCGGCCCGGCGGTCACCGACGGCAGCCTCGAAGGTGCCGAGCACCCGGGCGGCGAGGGGCCGCCGTTCTCGACCGACGAACTCGGGCCGGTAGCCGCCGCCCGCCCGGGAGACGCGCAGGAGGTCCTTTCGGAGCACGCGCATCCGTAGGTAACGTGGGGGATAATAACTGACGGGCCGTAGGGGTGTAGTCGTGCCGAATCGCGGGTCGCGGACGTGGTCGATCGTGGTCGCCTCGATGACCGCGGTGAGCGGACGTCGCCGGGACACATCCTAATGGCCAGCTTGACGACGGTCAAGAGGCGTTCCGGTCGGTTCCTCAATCGGTGGCTCCGCCCCCGGCAACGACCCCACCGCCGCCGGCAACAACCCCACCGCCGCCGGCAGCGAACTCACCGCCGCCGCCCGGCGACGCGCTCCTCGGCGGTTTCGGCGCTGACGAGCTCGTAGAGGATCGCACGGCCGCCGTCGTCCTTCGGGCGGAGGATCCGGCCGAGCCGTTGGGTGAACTCCCGCTCGCTGCCCGACCCGGAGAGGACCACGGCGACGTTGGCATCGGGGACGTCCACCCCCTCGTCGAGCACGTTGGCGGCGACGACCCGGCTGTACGTCCCGTCCCGGAAGCGTTCGAGGATCTGCCGGCGCTCCTTTGCCCCCGTTTCGGCGGTGATCGCCGGGATCAGGAACCGGTCCGAAAGCCGGTACACGAGGTCGGTGTGGGCCGTAAACACGATGACCCGATCGTCGCGATGGCGGTCGAGGATCGTCGCGAGCCGGTCGACCTTTCGGTCGGCGTTCATCATTATCTCCCGGGCCGCGGACTTCGCGAGCAGCGCCTCCCGGGCCCGCGGGTCGTTGCCCGAACGCAGCACGAGCTTTCGGTAGTCCTCGCCGCTCGAAAAGGAGATCCCAGCGTCCCGGACGTACTCGACGAACGTCCCCTGTTTCGCCTCGTACCGCTCGCGCTCCTCGGGAGTCAACTCCACCTCGATCCGCCGGATGTCGTAGGGCGCGAGGTGGTCGCCCGCGAGGTCGTCGACGTCGAGCGCGTAGACGCGGTCGCCGACGAGCTCCGCGACGGTCTCGTGGGCCCCGTCGGGGCGTTCGAACGTCGCCGTGAGGCCGAGCCGCGCGGGGGCGGCGAGCAGGCGTGCGACGTCCCGATACCCCTCCCCGCCGAGGTGGTGGACCTCGTCGAAGACGACGAGGCCGAACGCGTCACCGATGCCGGCGGCCTTCAGGTAGGCCGAGTCGTACGTCGACACCGTGATCGCCTCGCGGCGCTGTTCGCCGCCGCCGAACCGGCCGATCGGTACGTCGAACTCGGTCGACAGTTCGCGTTCCCACTGATCGAGGAGATCGATCGTCGGCACGACGACGAGCGTCGGGACGCCCAGATCGACCATCGCGCGGATCGCGATCACGGTCTTTCCGGCCCCAGTCGGGAGTTCGAGAACGCCGCGATCGTCGGCGTCGTGCCATGTCGCGAGCGCGTCGGCCTGATACTCCCGGAGGTCGTAGTCGGTCGAGAGATCGAGGGGCGCGCCGTCGACGTCGGCCGCGTCGCCGGTGTCGACGTCGCCGCCGCCGGTGTCGACGTCGGCCGCGCCGTCGATGTCGGCCGCGCCGCCGTCGCCGCCGGCAGCGCCATCGAGGACCCGGTCGTCGACGGACACGCCCGCGACGGCGAGCGCCCGGCGGATCGCCGCGTATCGGTACGCCGGAGCCCGACCCGTCCCGGAGCGCGGGTCGGACTCGACGCCCGGGAGCGGGGGGACGGCGTCGTCGCCGCCGGCGTCGACCCGGATCGTCCCGTCCTCGTACGACAGCCGAACCGTCATCAGTTCCACCTCGCCGGCGGACTGATAAAGGAGCACCGCCTCGATCCCCTCATGCGCGCGGCCGAACTCGACCCGGAACTCGCGGCGGTCGCCGCCGACGTCCGAGCGTGGTTGTGACGGCCCTTCGGCCGGAAGACTCCGAGGATTCCACGGTTCGCCCGCCGATCCCGATGTCGGCAGCCGCAATCCTGCGGGGAGTGGGAGATCCGTATGGGCTTCGTCGGATTCCCGATAAGCAGTTATCGAGTGCGTCAAAGAGGACCTCCCGCACCCAAACGGGACTCGCTCAGTACAGCCGACGAAACGATCGATCCGATTCAAAACAGTGCCTCGCTCGGGTCGAGCACGCGCGCCGGCCCGGCAACCTCCCAGACGTCCGTGTCGATCCCGATCTCGTCGATCCGCGATCGGACCGCGTCGACGTGGCCCTCCCGCGTGTTGACGTACACCGACGCGCCGGTGTCGGTCGAGAAGTAAACCGGAACGCCCGACTCGCGGAGCTCCCGAACCGCGTTAAACACGGCGATCGTCTCGGGCTGCCAGTACACCCAGCCCGCGGGCCCGGTCATCGTCGTCGCAGTCAGGGACAGCGAGTCGTGTTCGGCCAGTTCGAAGATCCGGTCGAAGGAGCCCGCACGCAGGGCGTCGCGCATCTCGACCAGTTGGTCTTGAACGTGGGCGGTCCGCGCCTGCATCATGTGGCTCGCGGCCGCCTCCCGGTGAGCCTCCTCGGTCTCCTTGTATGCGGGCACGTGCGCGGCGACGATCCGGAGGTCAGTCTCGGGGTCGAATCCGTCGTCGCCGACGCCGACATCGAGGCGGTTTGCCCGGCAGTCCTCGTCGTTGAGCCCGGCGTCGAGCACCGAGTAGGCGCCCGTCACCGCGCGGGCGGCCGACGAGGAACCGCGCCGGGCGACCGTCGATATCTCGGGCCGGGACAGGTCGAGTCCGGCGGCCGCCACGAGCGCGGTCGCCGCCGCGGCAAACCCCGAGGACGACGATCCGAAGCCGATGTTCGACGGGAACGAGTTCTCGCTCTCGAGCCGGACCGCGTGGTCGAACCCCGCCAGCTCGCGGACGTGATCGACGACCATGTCGATCCGCTCCGCGGCCCGGCCGTCGACCGCCTCGCCGCCGATGACGTAGGTGTCGTCGCTCGCGTCGGGCTCCCAGTCGACCGTCGTCGTGGTCGCGGTCGGCGCGGTACAGAGGCTGATGCTGTCGTGGTACGGGAGCCGGAGCTCCGGGTCGCGCATCCCGTGGTACTTGACGAGCCCCTGGATCGGGTGGGCCCGCGCGGTCACTTTGGTCGTCATTGCTCACAACGGCGGCCGGGGACGGATTAGTCGTTGCGATGGGCGGTTCCGGACCGTAATCGGTTTTACCCCCCGGTCGGAAGGGGGTAGCGGTATGACTGTCACCATCGTCGGCTCCCAACTCGGGGACGAGGGCAAGGGTGCCCTCGTCGACCGGTGGGGAGGGGACGCGGACGTCGTAGTCCGATATCAAGGCGGGGATAACGCCGGCCACACCGTCGTCGAGGGCGGGGCGGAGTACAAACTGTCGTTGGTCCCGAGCGGGGCCGTCAGGGGCACCGTCGGCGTGCTCGGGAACGGGTGTGTCGTCAACCCGCGGACGCTGTTCGAGGAGATCGACGGGCTCCGCGAGCGCGGGCTCGACCCGGACGTCCGGGTCGCGAGACGGGCCCACGTCATCCTCCCGTATCACCGCGTGCTCGACGGGATCGAGGAGGACCGGAAGGCCGAGGACGACTCCGGCGTCGAGGTGGGGACGACCGGACGTGGAATTGGACCCACCTACGAGGACAAGGCGGGCCGGCGCGGGATCCGGGTCGGCGACCTGCTCGATCCGGCGGTGCTCCGCGAGCGGCTGGAGTACGCGGTCCCGCGCAAGCGGACCGTCGCCGAGGCGGCGTGCGGCCTCGACGTCGCGGGCTCGGACCACGCGGCCGCGTTCGACGTGGACGCGCTCTACGAGGAGTTTTCGGGGTTCGGCGAGCGACTCGACAAGGACGGGATGACGATCAACTGTAGCGACTTCCTCCACCGCCGCCGGGCGGCGGGCGACCGGATCCTGTTCGAGGGCGCACAGGGGACGTCGATCGACGTCGACCACGGAAACTACCCGTTCGTCACCTCCTCAAACCCGACGGCCGGCGGGGCCGCGGTCGGCTCGGGGGTCGGCGTCACGACCGTCGGGGCGGGTGAAGTCGTCGGCATCGTGAAGGGATACCTCTCACGCGTGGGGGCGGGACCGCTCCCGACGGAACTCGATGGCGACGACCACGAGGAGGCGCTCGCCGACGAGATCCGCGAGAAGGGCGGGGAGTTCGGGACGGTCACCGGCCGCCCGCGGCGGATCGGCTGGCTCGACCTCCCGATGCTTCGGCACGCGTCGCGCGTCTCGGGCTTCACCGGGATCGCGGTCAACCACGTCGACGTGCTGGCCGAACTCCCCGACTTGCGGGTGTGTACCGACTACGAACTCGACGGCGAGCGGATCGATACGGTGCCGACGACGACGGAGCGGTGGGAGCGATGTGACCCGGTTTACCGGGAGTTCGAGACGTGGCCGTCCGTCGACTGGGCGTCCGTCGCCGACGAGGGGTACGACGCGCTGCCGGCGGCGACGCGGATCTATCTCGAGTTCGTCGTCGACGAGGTCGACGCGGCCGTGTACGCGGTCGGCGTCGGACCCGACCGGGAGGCGACGGTCGAACTGGTGAACCCGTTCGAACGAACGGGGAGGTGAACCCGGTCGAGGGTTCGGGAGAGCGCATAACGCGCCCCGCGCCGGACGAAAACACCAAGATGCCGCGCCGAGACGCCCGTGTATATGCGACTCGAGGATTACTGGGGGGTCGGTCCGAAGACGAGCGAGCTGCTCGCCGCGGAGCTCGGTCCCGAACGGGCCATCGAGGCGATCGAGGCGGCCGACGTGCGCGCGCTCGTCGACGCCGGGCTCCATCGCGGGCGGGCCACCCGGATCCTGCGCCGAGCAAGCGGGGAAGCCGGCATGGACGTTCTCGCGACGGGGGACACGCGCTCGGTGTACGACGACCTCCTCGCGCTTGCGGCCGGCTACGCGCTGACCGAACACGCCGCCGACAGGATCCGGGTGCGTACCCCGTGTTCGGACCGG
The DNA here is from genome assembly GCA_028275105.1 of Halorubrum sp. GTDB lineage: Archaea > Halobacteriota > Halobacteria > Halobacteriales > Haloferacaceae > Halorubrum. Next base: position 18,066 of record JAQCNI010000147.1, on the reverse strand, counting down.
GGCGACGTCGAAGGGCGGATCGACGTCGTCGTCGCCGCCCGCGACGCGTGGGACGGGCTGGACGAGGAAGACCGCGATCGGGTGATCGGGGCGTTCGAGGCGTACGACGAGGCCGGCGGTACCGACCGTGCCGCCGTCGAAACCGCGCTCGCGCTCCGAGCGGTCGGACTGACCGGCTCAACGTTCGACGAACTCGGCACGCTCAATGACGAGTCGCTCCGCGAGGCGGCCGACGCGCTCGGGGACGTCCGCGGGGCGCTCGATGACGACGATGTCGAGGTCGCCACCGGAGCGGACGCGGAACTCGACCGCGGGCGGGAGCGGCTTGAGGCCGCCCGCGAGCTCTCGGACTCCGCGTTCGACGTACTCGAGCGCGTTCGCGACGACTCGCTCCGCGATTTCGAGGCGCTGCGGACGGCGACGGTCGACCACGTCGCGGCGGAGACCGGGGCCGACCCCGCGACCGTCCGCGGAGCGGCCCCTGACGACGCGCTCGATGCGGCCGACTTCGTCTCCGCCACCCTACGGGAACTGGTCGACGAACTAGCCGAGCGGGTGGCGGAACGGGAGGCGGCCGTCACGGCCGACCTCCGGGAGCGGATCGGCGAGGCCGACGGCGACGTCGCCCGCGCCGTCGAGATCGTCTCCGACGTCGCCGTGACCCTCTCGCTCGGTCGGTTCGCGGCCGCGGAGGGGCTGGTTCGCCCGCGGCTCGTCGACGACGGCGTCGCGGTCCGGAACGCCCGGAACCCGTTCCTCGATGATCCGGTTCAGCCGGTGACGTACGCGGTCGGGACTCACTCGCTCGGCGAGGGGCCGAGACCGTCCGACCGTGATCCGCCCTCCAGCGACCGCGTGAGCGTGCTGACGGGGGCGAACTCCGGCGGGAAGACGACGCTGCTGGAGACGGTCTGTGCGGTGACGCTACTCGCATCGATGGGGCTTCCGGTGCCGGCCGACGAGGCGGAGGTCGGGGGATTCGACCGGGTCGTCTTTCACCGTCGGCACGCCTCGTTCAACGCCGGCGTGCTGGAGTCGACGCTGCGCTCGGTCGTCCCGCCGCTCGTCGAGGAGGGCCGGACGCTGATGCTCGTCGACGAGTTCGAGGCGATCACGGAGCCCGGACGCGCGGCCGACCTGCTCAACGGGCTCGTCGACCTGACGGTCGATCGGGGCGCGCTCGGCGTGTACGTGACGCACCTCGCGGCGGACCTCAGCCCGCTGCCGGCCGCCGCCCGGATCGACGGGATATTCGCCGAGGGGCTGACGAACGACCTCGAACTCCGCGTCGACTATCAACCCCGGTTCGGCACGCTCGGGAAGTCGACGCCGGAGTTCATCGTTTCACGACTCGTCGCGAACGCGACCGACCGCGGGGTTCGGACCGGGTTCGAGCACCTCGCGGGTGCGGTCGGCGAGGAGGCCGTCCAGCGGACGCTCTCGGACGCTCGTTGGTCGCCGGACGAGGGGTGATCCGGTGATGAGTAACTCGACCGGCGACGCCGACGAACCGGAGACGGATCCGACACGGATCCGGTCGGTCGCAGTTCATCGCGAGGACGTGGCCAAGGCGTTGGAAGCGACCCTTCGGACCGACCGGCGGGTGGTCCTCCGGGTAACGCCGCCGTACTCCGGCCGGATGCGCGCCCGGATCCACAGCGTGGACGAGTCCCCCAAGGGCGGCGGCCGGGCGCCCGACGGGCCGATCCATATCGACGCGGCCGACCTCGTCGAGGCGTCACCACAATATCCCGAAGCCGACGAGACGGCGGCGGAGCTTCCCGACGCCGACGTGGCGGCTCGCCGCGAGCGACACGCGGAAGCCGTCGCCGAGTGGCGGGCGACGATCCGCGAGTCGGTCGGCGGTACCGTCGAAATCCCCGTCGACGTCGACGGCGGATCCGAAACCGAAACACACGACATCGGCGTCGTTGCCCTCGGCTGAGACGGGTCGGGTTCGGGATGGACAACGAAAGGGAGTGATCGAGGAGTGAGCGGACGGGTCGAGGCGTTACAGCCGGATTCGCTCGACCGTCGTCCCCGCCGCCGCGAAGTCGTCGCCGGTGGCGGCGGCGACGACGACCGTGTGGACGTCGGTGTCGTCGAGCCGGAGGTCGTACTCGCCGTCGGCCGGGGTTGCGATCGCGGACCCGGCGGCGGCGTACGCCGCGACCCGCTCGCCGTCGGTTTCGCCGGAGACGATGATCTCGCCATCCGAACGGTCGGCCGTCACCGTAAGCTCCGGGCCATCCGGTCGGTCGCTCCCGACGTATCGGTCGCGGACGACCGCCGGCGTCTCGATCGGTTCGCCGGCGTCGACGCCGTGTGCCAGCCGGATGAACCCGGCCATCGTCCAGGCGAGCGGGGTCGCCCCGCCGGTCCCCTCGCCGAACTCCCAGCCGTACTCGGTCGGCTGCTCGCGGTCCCACACCTGTTCGGGGAGCATCCGTCCGGAGTTCGCGAACCCGGCCATCGTGTCGAGCAGGGCGGCCGGTTCGAGCGCGGCCTCGTCGGTCCCGCCGAAGGCGTCGGAGCCGTCGGCGCGGGCGCGGAGCTCGTACTCGCCGCGCTCGCCGGTGAAGATGGGCCAAAGGCGGCCCGTCCCGTTGCCGGCACCGGCCCACGGCCCCCCGGGGTCCTCGGCGCCGAGTTCGCCGTACGCGTCGCCGACGTACCGGTACCATGCGGGGCCGTGCGGGGTATTGACGCGGATCGAGTCATCGACGACCGAGACGGAGTTGCGGACGATCGGGTCGTCGGCGGGTTTCACGCCGAGCCGGACGAGTTCGAGGAACCCGCCGTCGACTATCTCCCGTTCGTCGTACGTCGGCCCGTCGTTGGCGATCGTCCGCGGACGGCCCGAGTTCGGGTCCCCGTCGGCGGTGATACGGAGGTAGTACGGCGTCTCCGCGTGGCGGTCCGAGCCGGTGTCGGTCGCACACCAGTCCTCGACGCGGTCCGTCCAGTCGTCGGCGAGCGCGAGCCACGCCAGCGCGTCCGCGCGCAACTCGGAGGGGGTGGCCGGGTCGCTCGGGGACTCCGCGGCGTCGGGGTCGCCGGAGCCGTCGGAGGCGCCGGAGCCGTCGGAGCCATTGCCCCCTTCGATCCGGTCGGCCTCGGCGATCGCGAGCGCGGCCGCACAGCACAGCCCGGCGATCTCGGCCGCGATGCTCGACGGCGAGTAGCCGGCCTCCTCCTCCCAGCGTTCCTGAGCGGTCTGGGGGCCGTTCCGCGTAACGTACCCGATGGACCGTCGGATCTGGTCGTACGCGTACTCGGCGTCTCCCGGCGTCACGCCATGCTCGTATAGCTGCCACGCCATCACCGCGGGGTACGCGATGTTGTCCATCTGCTCGCCGCCCCATCGGGTCCGGCCGTCGATGTACGTGTTCTGCGGGAGGAACCCCGACTCGTCCTGCTGGGTGTTGTAGAGGTACGCGAGGGCATTGGCGCCCCGCTCGACCTCGCCGACCTCGATCAGGGCCGTGAACACCTGATAGAGATCCCGTGACCAGACGAAGTTGTAGCCGTAGCCCCGCTCGTCGAACGCGTATTCCGTCTCCCCCCACGGCACCGACGGGCTGGCGATCCCGGCGCCGTCGTGACGTTTGTCCTCGACGGCTGCCAGAGTCATCAGCGCGAACCGGTACTGGGTTTCGAGGTCGTCATCGCCCGTCACCGACCCCGGGAGCTCCCGTCCGGCGAGCCAGTCGTGCCACGTGTCGGCATACGCCGCCGCGACGTCGTCGAAGCCGCGAGCGAGCGCACCTTCGGCCGCCCCGAGCGCGGCTGCGGTGTCGGCGCGTTCCGCAAATCCGAGCGCGACCGTCCCCGAGATGACGGTCCCGCCGCCGACGAGCCCGGCGAGCACGACGTTGCCGGTCGCCTCGTCGGCCCCGGACCCACGGTCGCCATCGGCGAACAGCGCGTCGAGCGCGTCGTCGTCGGCCGCGTAGGCGCTCGCCCAGTCGAACCCGCCGGTCGTCGTCATCGACGCCGCGACCTCGAAGGGGCCCCCCTCGTCGTCGACGAGTTTTCCCGGCAGTCTCCCGTCCCGTTCGTGGCGTGCGAGCAGGTGGAACCCGTCGTCGCCGACGCGGGTCCCGTGGTCGTCGACCCCGACGTTCGCGACGGTGGTGTCAGCCAGCGCGTACACGTCGTACTCGCGGGTTCCCTCGAATTCGACGTCGGCAAGGATGGCGTTCCCCGTCGTGTCGACGGCGTAGTCGACGGTGAGCGTCCACGCGTGGCCGTGGCCGTCGCCGCTCTCCCGGATCGTCTGGGTGTACGCGAGCGCCGCGTCGTCACTCGGCGCCGTCGACCGGGTGATCGTCTCCGCGGTGGGCGCGGGGCCCGTGTCGTCGAACGTTCGGACCGTGTGGCCCGTCTCGGGGTCGGCGACGAGGAAGTCGAACGTCCGAAGGTTCATCACGTCGATTCGGGGGAACCGGGCTTCAGTCAGCGCCCCCTCGGTCAGCGTGAACCAGACGGGGACGGGGTCATCAACTCCGTGGTCCGCCGGCGTCCCGACCCCGAACTTTCGGCCGGTCGTCCACCGCGGCGCCTCCGGGCCGGTCGGTTCGTCGTGGGGCACCGGCAGCGCCCCGTGTTCGGCGAGCGTCGCCGTCGCGGCCATCCGGAGGGCGTGAGCCCACGCGATCGGCGTCGCACTATCGAGGTCGCCGTTGTCAAACGCCTGCTCGGCGAGCAGTCCGACGTTATTGGCGAACGGCCCGTCGGGTTCACACAGCGAGTAGAGCCGCCGTGCCGCCGCAAACAGCTGCGTCGGGTCATCGCCCCGGTCCTCAACAAGGGCGCCGACGGTCGCGGCGGCGGTCGAGCCCCACAGCGTCGCGATCGACCAGACCTTCGGGCCGGCCTGTTCGGCGGTGCGCCAGTCGTCGCCGACGAACCGTATTAGTCCCTCGACGTTCTCCGTTTCGCGGTTGAGGGCGTCGATCGAGATCCGGACGTGTGTCGCAACCGAGGAGACGAAGGCATCGAGGTCGACGCTCTCGGGGATCGGCGGGAGGCTCCCGTCGGCATCGTTGCTGACGGCGGCGTCGACGGCGTCGACGGCGTCGACGACGGCGTTGCCGTCGCGGCCACCATCCGGCCGGCCGGCTGAACCGGAGCGTCGTGTCGGCCGTTCGTCCGCGAGCGCGTCGTACTCGGCGGCCGCACTCGCGAGCGCGAACGTGTTCGCGTCGGGGCGGTCGTCCCGATCCTCGCCGTTCGCACGCTGGGGGAACCGCTCGAGTTCCGGGATCCAGCGGTCTCGAAGTCCCTCGACGGCGGCGTCAGCCGCGCGTGCCGCCTCGTCCCGGAGGTCGTCGTCGACGGGTGCGCGGGCGACGGCCGCAAACGCCTGGAGATACGCCGCGCCGGTGTGGGTGAACCGGCCGAGGGCGTTCTCCCAGCAGTTCTGACAGCGTCGGGGGAGCCCGTCGTCCTCGGTCGTCCGGCGGAGGAACGCGACCGCGTCGGCGATCGCCTCGTCGATCCGGTCGCGGAGCGGTTCAGGGAGGTCGGTCGTCCGCCGCAGTTCGGCGAGGAACGTGACGGCGGACGCCGGCTGGTCGAGTTGGTCGTTCGGCCCGGCGTCGTCGGCCCGTTCGATCCGGTCGTTCGCCCAGCCGGGAGCGACCTCGCCGGAGTCGGCCCAGACCCGATGGGGCCAGCTTCCGTCCGCGTCCTGGGTCCGACAGAGGAAGACGGCGGAGTCGAGCAGCCGCCCGTCAGCGTCGACGTCGAACGACGCCGCGGCGGTGGACAGCGCGGTCGACGCCTCCGCCTCGTCGCGGAACCACGTGTACCCGTAGCCGCCGGAGGTCGAGAAGAACGGGTCGAACTCGGGACCGGCGATCCGGCCGCCGTCCGGGGCCGTCAGGAGGTCGAGCGCGCGGAGATCGCTCGCGACCGTCGACCGCCGGGGCGTCCCCTCCGGAACCGTCGGGGCGAGCCGGTCGGCCGCCGTTCGAAACGCATCGGCGTCGTCGTACTCGATCGCGGTACCCGCGACCCCGTCGAGACGGCGGGTGCGCTCCGCTCCCTCGTCGATCCGGTCAACGCGACGGTCCGTCCCCTCGGTCCCGTTCCCGTCTTCGCCGTCAGCCCCGTCAACGACCGCCCGAGTCGCGAGCGTGACCCGTTCGGTCCGGGCGTCCCGCTCGAACGGAGCCCTCACGACGACGTCCGGGGTGAGCCGGGAGTCCTCCCGCTCGTCGATCTCCCCGCGGTTGGGGAACCCGCCGTGGTCCTCGCCGAGGAGCTCCGAGACCGTCGCCTGCCGCTGACCGTGTGCCGCCGAGAGCCCCGTCGAAGCGGCCAGGAAGCCGTGCTCGCGGCGGTGGTACACCTCGACGACCGCTCCGCCGTCCGGGCCAGCGTCCTCGTGGACGAGGTTGCCGACGCGTCCCTCGATCATCTCCGGGGCGAACGCACACGTCGCCACGAGGTCGGCGTCGGCCGGCGGCGCGCCACGCAACTCGACGTGGGTGAGGTGGGCGCCGTCGACGACGAGGTCGAACTGATGGACCGTGTATCGCCCGGCATCGTACTCCGTCTCGACGAGCGGGGTGTCCCCGTCGTAGTGCTGGCGGGTCGTGTCGAGTTCGTCGAACCATCGGACTCCGCCGCCGGCGGCGACGCCGAGCCGGAGGCGGTCCGCACCGCCGACGCCGGACAGGGCGTACGAGCAGTCGTGGGCCGCGCCGTCGGGGCGGACGTGGATCAGCCGGCCGCCGACACCGGTGAACGCGCCGACGGCCGTCCGGCGCTCCGCGGGATACCGATCCCCGCGGCGGCGTTTATGTTCGGTAATCGCGGTTCGCAGTCGCATGATATGCTTGCCGGCCGCGAGAATAAAAGCCTTGACGAACCGAGCAAACGGTTGGGATCCCCGTTCACCGCGGGACGGAACCGCCGTGATCTGCCGTCATCGGGGATGTCACGGCGTTCAAGGCTCGATCCGACCGTTCGAGCCGTCCCCGGCGACCCGAATCGACGGCACCGTCGCCATCGTCACGCCGGGAGCAAAACCGAAGACCCCGGGCGTCGATGATGGCGTATGAACCACCCCGGACCCCCGCGATTTCTCCGGACGGGCGAGACGACACAGCTCGCGCCACGGAACCCGGACCCGACGGCCGATTACGAGTGGCGGGTCGTCGACGCCCCGCCGGACAGCGAGGCGACGGTCGGTTCCGACCCGGTGACCGACTTCACCCCGGACGTCTCCGGCCGGTACCGGCTGGGGCTCGACGCGCCCGACGACGACCACCGCCTCACCGTTCGGGCGTTCCCCGTCGACTACGAGGGCGCCGACGTCGCCGGCGGGAGCGGGGAAGCGGTCCGTGGCCGCGACGCCGACCGGGCGACGGTTCCGTACGCGACCGAGCGGGTCGACGAAGGGGTCGGACCTCCCCGGATCCGGCTGGACGCGACGGTCGAAGGCGACGAGGTCGTCGTCAGGGTGACCGCGGCCCCGAACCCGGCGTCGTCGCTTGCGGCCGGCGACCTCGGCGTGGCGTTCGTCATCGATGACCGCGACGTCGCCGATGCGGTCGCGGCCGGCCGGACGAACCCGCGCGACGCCAGGGAGTCCGTGGAACACGAGAGCGGAGCGAGGATCCGGTTCCCGACGGACGCCGTGCCGGACCGCCTCCGGGTTCACGGCGTTGCCGTCGCCCGCGAACCGGGGACGAAGCCGCGCGTCAGCGTCGCCGACGCGGTCGCGGTCGAACGCATCGATCCGGACCCGGTTGACCGTCTCGGTACGGTCGACGCCGACGCACGGCGTCAACCGCCCGGCGGGGAGACCACGGACGCCCGATTCGAAACGGTCCGACTCAACGATCCACCCGCGTGGACCGAGGACGCCGGGGTCTACGAGGTGTTCGTTCGGACGCTCACCGACGCCGACGAAGGGGATCGGTTCGACGCGATCGCCGACCGGATCCCGAAACTCGCCGAGCTCGGCGTCGACACGCTGTGGCTCACGCCGGTCCTCGAACACGACGGAAAGCCACACGGGTACAACATCGTCGACTTCTTTGACGTCGCCCACGACCTTGGCGACCGCGACGATTACGAGGCCCTCGTCGACGCCGCCCACGCTCACGGGATGCGCATCCTCTTCGACTTCGTCGCCAACCACACCGCCCGCGACCACGAATGGTTTCGGGACGCGTACCGGAATCCCGACTCGCCGTACCGGGATCGGTACGAGTGGCGGACCGCAGGATCGGCGGAGTCCGACGGGGCCGGCGAAGCCGATGTGGCCGGCGAAGCCGATGGGGCCGGCAAGTCCGGCGCATCGATGGCGGCGAGTGAACCGGAGACGTACTTCGGTTGGGAGCTGATCGCGAACCTCAACCACGCGAACCTGACGGTCCGCCGGTTCCTCCTCGACGTCGTCGACGAGTGGCGCCCACTCGTCGACGGGTTCCGGTGCGACATGGCGTGGGCCGTCCCGGACTCCTTCTGGCGGGAGCTCCGCGATCGGGTGAAGGCGATCGACCGTGAGTTTCTGCTGATGGACGAGACGATTCCCTACATCCCGCGATTCCACGAGGGGATGTTTGACGTCCACTTCGACGCGACGCTGTACTTCCAGCTCCGACAGGTCGGCCGGGGGGCCGCGCCCGCGGACTCGCTGCTCGACGCGGTCGAGAACCGCGCCGCGATCGGGTTCCCGGACCACGCCGGGTTCCTTCAATACATCGAGAACCACGATGAGACCCGCTATCGCGTCGAGTGCGGGGACGCCGCCGCGGCCGCGGCCGGTGCGGCGACCGTCACCCTCCCGGGGGTCCCGATGGTGTACGCCGGCCAGGAGATCGGTCAGCGCGGGCAACGCGATCCCATCGCGTGGGACCACGCGCGCTCGGCGATCCGCGATCGATACGAGCGGTTGTTGGCGACGCACGACGACCAACCGGCGCTGGGGCCCGACGGCGACCTCCGGCGGGCCGACTACCACGTCGCCAGCGGGGACCTCACGGAGCGGCCGATCGAGGCGGACGGAGACGAGGTACACCCGGACGACGTGGTCGCATTCCTCCGCGGGTCGGGGGCGGAGGCGCTCGTCGTCGTCCTCAACTTCGCGCTGGCCGAGGCGTCGGTCGCCGTCGACGCCGACCACGGGACGTTGGACGTCGTGACCGGCGATCCCTGTGTCGTGGTCGACGGCGACGGAACCGACCGGATCCGTGTCGAAGATGTCGCCGTACTCCCGCTCGTCGACTGAGGTGGCCAGGCGCCGGGCGCGGACACAACGCTTGAGTCGGTGCGCGTCACAGGTGTAGTCATGCGATTCGACCGCTCCGACGGCGTGTTCTGTCACGTCACCTCGTTACCGGGCACGCACGGGATCGGCGATCTCGGCGACGGCACGGAGGCGTTCCTCTCGTTCCTCGGCGACGCCGGCGTCGACTACTGGCAGATCTGTCCGATCGGACCGACGATGGAGTCCGGCGCCGAGTCGCCGTACCAGTCGCCCTCAGCGTTCGCCGGCAATCCCCTCCTCATCGATCTGGACGGACTTGTCGACGACGGCTGGCTCGACGAGACGGAGCTCGAACCGGTCCCCGACTTCCCGACGGATCGTGTGGACTACCCGGCGGTCCGCGAGTACAAGCTCCCGCTGTTGCGGACCGCGTTCGAGCGGTTCGACGCCGAACGCGACGGCAGTGTGGCGGATGACGGTGACGGCGGGATCGACGCGTTCCGCGAGCGGGAGCCGTGGCTCGCGGGATACGCGCTGTTTCGAGCCCTCTCGGCCGCCCGTCCGGAGGGAAGGTGGGTCGACTGGCCGGAGCCGCTCCGAACGCGCGACCAGGACGCGCTCGATGCGGCCCGTGAGCAACACGCCGAGGAGATCCGGTTTGCCGAGTTCGTCCAGTGGACGTTCGACCGGCAGTGGGCGGACGTACGGGCGACCGCGGCCGAGGAGGGCGTTTCGATCGTCGGCGACGTACCGATCTACGTCGCGCTCGACTCGGCGGACGTCTGGACGAACCCCGAGGCGTTCCGGCTCGACGACGGGAACCGTCCGACCGCCGTCGCCGGCGTCCCGCCAAACCCCGGCGACGACGGCCAGCGGTGGGGAAACCCGGTGTACGACTGGGAGTGGCTCGCCGAGACCGACTACGACTGGTGGATCGAGCGCTTCCGGCGACTGTTCGACCTCGCCGACGTTGCCCGACTCGACCACTTTCTCGGGTTCGTACGATACTGGGCGATCCCGGCCGACGTTGACGACCCGGCGGCCGGCGAGTGGCACGAGGGGCCCGGGCGGGACCTGTTCGAGGCGGTCGAGCGCGAACTCGGGGAGGCCCCGTTCATCGCCGAGGACCTCGGCTTCGCCGACGCGCGAATGGACGACCTGATGGCCGAATTCGGGTTCCCCAGCATGCGGGTCCCACAGTATGCGAACTGGTGTGAGGGGGGGAACCCGTACCAGCCGATGCACTACCCGGAGGACGTCGTCGGCTACACGTCGACCCACGACACCGACACGTGGGTCGGCTACTACGAGGACCTCGCGGGCGAGCAGCGCGACTGTCTCCACTACAACCTCGGGGTCGACGGCGGGGGGGCGATCGAGTGGGAGATAATCGAGGACGTCTGGAGCTCCGAGGCGGTCCTCGCGATGACGACCGTCCAGGACCTGCTCGGGCTCGGGAGCGAGGCCCGGTTCAACGAGCCGGGGACCGTCGAGGGGAACTGGGAGTGGCGCGTCGACGGCGACGCGCTGAGCGACGATCTCGCCGGGCGGCTCCGGGAGCTCGGCGCGTTCCACGTGCGGTGACGTCGCTCTCGGCGAGCATGGAACGACGGACGGGGCGGGTGGCGACCGAAGACGACCGGGGCTGGACCGGTCAGAACGGCCAGAACCACCGGTCGGCGAGGACGCGTCGGAAGCGGCGTGTCGACTGCGCATCGTCGCCGGTATCCGGGTCGTCCGCGGTCGAACCACGGGGGATCGAGCCGCCCGGATCCGAGTCACTACGGGACGAATCTCCCAGTTCCCAGCCGGCCTTCTCCGCGGCCTCGCGCGCGGTGCGATACTCCCAGCCGACCGTGCCCGCGAGCCGGCGATCCTGCCGCTTCGTCCCGACGAGCACGTGTCGAGGGGTGTCCGTCGCCCCGAGGATCGCCTCCATCGTCCCCCACTTGTCCCAGTCCCGTAGCTCGAAATCGTTCTCGACCGCGTGCCGGCGAGTGAACGCGTCGACGGCGGCCGTGTCGTTGGCGATGATCCCGACGTACCGGCTCCAGCGGCGGGCGTCGTCGAACGCCGCGGCGGGGGCGGCGACCGACCGGGCCGCGCCGAGCGTGAACAGGAGGGTCACGTCGCCGCGTCGACCGTCGGCTGGGGGAACGACCGTCACGGTTCGGATCACCCGTACCTCGGGGAGCGACGAAATAAACGCTACGCCGGATCGGGTCGCGCCGGGTTAGTATTCGCCGTTGCGGCCGAGCACCCAGTACAGGACGAGACCGAGAACGACGCGAGGACCCGCCCGTTCGAGGCGCCCACGCCGATGAGCGATCGCCTTCGAAACGCCGCACACGATGCGATGCGGGTCGCTCGAGTCACGGACGCGTCGTTGCTATCTGCCCTCTCGCGTGACGGGATCTCGCACAACCCTCTGGAGTGGACCAACTGGGAGTGGAGGACCGTGCGGCCGCGACGGCCGTGCTCGCCGGCGCGCTCGCGCGGGCCGCCGGCGTCAACGATTGAGACCGGGGATGCGTCCGGATCGATCTCGGGACGCGTTCGGATCGGGTGGGGTCGTGACCGAGCCCGATGCCGTAGTCCTCTCGTCGAGCGTCGTCAACTTCGGCGGTGACGAATCGCCGTCCGTCCGAAACGAGATCGGCGTTCAGGTGGCCTGCGGGACGGACCTCCAGTTCGCCCGGGGCGTCATGTGCGAGGAGGCGTCGGCGTGGTCGGCGAGGTAACGGGGGGAGGGACCGCCACCCACCGCGACGATTGTCGCCGGCCGCGACGATTGTCGCCGACCGCGACGATTGTCGCCGACCGCGACGATTGCCGCCTGCTGCGATGCGCTCTCGGAAACGATGGTCGAACTGGCGGTGTACGACCACCCGACGGCCACCGTGACGGAGGGGGAGTCGTGGGGCGAACTCCACGTTCGGTAACTCACGCACTCACGGCGAGGCGGATCGAGAACCCGCTGTACGAATGAATGCTGGACTGATTCAACGATCACCGGGACCACGCACCGTTCCCGATGAGCCGAAACTGGTGAGTCCGTGTTGCGATCGAGCCGCAACGGCCGAAACCGACGTTCGGTCTGATCCGGGGTCGAACGTCCTCGGTCGCGATCTACGCCCTACCACGATGATTTATATACTCTCGAGTATCGAGACGGCAGTTCGGGGCCAATGGTCGCATCGACGGGACCCGCGTCAACGACCGGAATCAGCCGATAAACACGTCCGTGTATCCGAGTTGCTTCGACTTGGGCAATGACTTTATATACTTTGGAGGTTTACTATTAGTTAACTGACTGGGCGATTCCCGACGGTGTTCTCGTCGGGGGTTCGATCGGTGACCAATCCATGACTGAATCACGCATCCGAAACTACGGCCGAAGCGAAGAAACCGAAGAAGCAACCGCCTCGGACGGAACGACCGAGGAAACGAACGAAGCCGAACGGACCGAGGCGGACCGAATCACGACCTGTCCCGAGTGTGACGGCCAACTCATCACCGACACCGAGCACGGCGAGACGGTGTGTGCGGACTGTGGGCTCGTCGTTGAGGCGGATTCGGTCGACCGCGGGCCCGAGTGGCGCGCGTTCGACGCCTCGGAACGGGACGACAAGTCACGCGTGGGCGCCCCGACGACCAACATGATGCACGACAAGGGGCTCTCGACCAACATCGGCTGGCAGGACCGCGACGGGTACGGGAAGTCGCTGTCGAGTAGCCAGCGCGAGAAGATGCAGCGGCTCCGCACCTGGAACGAGCGGTTCCGCACTCGGAACTCCAAGGAGCGGAACCTGAAACAGGCGCTGGGCGAGATCGACCGGATGGCCTCGGCGCTCGGGCTTCCGGACACCGTCCGCGAGACGGCGTCCGTGATCTACCGCCGTGCGCTGAGCGAAAACCTGCTCCCCGGCCGCTCCATCGAGGGCGTCGCGACGGCCTCGTTGTACGCGGCCGCGCGGCAGGCGGGGAATCCGCGGAGCCTCGACGAGTTCACCGCGGTGTCCCGCGTCGACAAGATGGAGCACACCCGGACGTACCGCTACGTCGTTCGCGAACTCGGGCTGGAGGTACAACCCGCCGACCCCGAGAGCTACGTCCCCCGGTTCGTTTCCCGGCTCGACCTCCCCGAGGAAGTCGAGCGCGCCGCTCGGGAGCTGCTCAAGCGCGCCAAGGAGACGGGGATCACGAGCGGCAAGTCGCCGGTCGGACTCGCGGCCTCGGCGGTGTACGCCGCGGCCCTGCTGTCCAACCGCAAGGTCACCCAGAGCGAGGTGAGCGAAGTCGCCGACATCTCGGAGGTAACGATCCGGAACCGGTACAAGGAACTCCTCGAAGCCGGCGACAACCTGAGCACCTGAACCGGGTAGCGCCTGCGGTCCTCACCGGTCCGGCGGCGGAATCCGTCACCTCATCAGTCACATACGTTTTTGAGGCGATGGGCTGTAGGGTAAGCCATGGTCGAAGCCTTCGTCAGGCTCGTCTGCCCGGAATGTGACAAGGAGTGGCAGGACAACCCAACCGAGGTGCCGGACCTCAGAACGAATTTTAGCTGTCCGAACTGTCACGCAACCCGTCGACTCGCCGAATTCATGCGGACGGAGCGGGACCTCGAGGCGGTAAAACAGTTCCAGTGACCTCGTCGGCGGTCCCGAACCGGCCGCTTCGGGGGTCGTCGGAGTCGATATCGGCGGGTTGTGTGGTAACTAGCCTCAAGATAGTAATATAAGCCTTCGGTAGCAAAGTATGGTTACTCATGAAGAAGCAGGAACTGATTCACCTTCACGGCCTTCTCGCAGAAGTACGAAAGCAGTGCGAGTTCTGGGATAACGACGTTGACCTCGACGCGTACGAGGAACTAGGCGTAAAACCGACATCGATTCACAAATCGAAAACCGACCACAAGGCGGCCGTTTTTAAGCTGACCGAGGGAATCACGGAGCCGATGGAGGAGTCGAAGTCGGAGCCGCTGGCCCCCACCGCGGACTGACCGTTTTTGAGCGTTCCGTCACGGCCCAGCCGCCCCCGTAGTGGCGTCGCTTAGCCGTCAGTTGTCGGTTTGGGATGACTTCCCGTCGGACTCGTCGGCGTCGGTCTCCTCGACGTCAAGCATCTTCAGCGGGATGTTCCGGAGCCGTTGACCGATCTCCTTGCGGGCGATCCGGCTGGCGTGCTCGGTTCGATCGACGTTGAACACGTCCATCTCCAGTTCGAGCGCCACCAAGCCTTCGTCGGCGGCGATGAACGCCGGCGGACGCTCCTCGCCCGACGGGCTCGTCCGACTACTGACCTCGATCTCCACGTAGTTGAGGTCCGGGTTCAACATCTCACCGGTCTTCGAGACGGCGATCCGGACCGCTTCGTCGACGCTCTCAACGTCGTACACCGGAACCGCGGCCTCGACGACGACACGGCAGTCCATCACGGTCCCGGCTATCGTGCGAGCGAGTATGAAAGTTCGGCCGACGGGTTCCGGCGCTCGACGCCCACCCGAAAGCCGTCCGGCGACCGCCGGAACGTCGCCCGTAGTGGGTCCAATTACTCGCCGTCGGCGCGGAGATGGTAGAACACGTACGTCTGTGCGTACCCCGCGTACGCCCCGCCGAACCGGTCGCGGATCGCCCGGGAGGTTTCGGCGTACGACCCGCGCTCGCAGTCCGGGAAGTACTCCTCGATGGTGGTCCGAATCCACGTGTCGAGCGGCACCGCCTCGAGGAACCCGAGGGAGAACAACGCGACGCAATCGGCGACCTTCTCGCCCACACCGACGAACTGCGTCAGCGACTCGCGGGCCGCCTCGTACGGGAGATCGGCGGCCTCGCTCGGATGCGCCTCCCCGTCCGCGAGCATCTCGGCAGTGCGTCGGACGTACGGAGCCCGATATCCCAACGAGAGGTCCCGAAGCTCCGACTCGGTCCGCGTCGCGAGCGTTTCCGGGCCCGGAAACGCGTGATACGACTCGCCGCCGAGTTCGACGACGTCCCCGTACGTCTCGCGGAGTCGACGCTGCATGCCGTGGATCCGCGCGACTCGCATCTGTGCCGAACAGATGAACGAGATCAGACACGAAAACGCCGGGTCGCGGGTAAGTCGCATTCCCTCGTACCGATCGAACGCTCGGGTTAGGAGGGGAAGGTCGGGCGTGGAGCCGCGGATCGCATCGAGGTCGTCGTCCAAGCGGAACAGGCGGGTGAGGAGCGGGACGGCGTCGATTGAGGCCTCCCATTCGAGCGTCCCATCGTGGACCCCGCCGACCTGCCGGACCCGCAGCGGGACGCGCTCGTCGGTGACGCCGGGGATCGGATCGACGACGGTCTCGTACCACGCGTCGCCGCCGTACGCGTGGAGGTCATCGTAAGTCCGACCGTCGGCGCGGTTCCAGAGGTAGCTCTGGCCGCTCTCGACGGTCGCCTGGAGGTCGAACGGGCCGGCCAGATCGACGACGTCGATCGCGCCTCGTTCCATCGAATATGGAGAGGGGACGCGACCGTATCGAGGTTTCGATACCGTCGCGAGCGTGGCGTCCGTGGAACCGATCGGGGCCTCCGTAGGGAAACGGGCCGCCGTTCCCGTCGGCGGGGTCGAGGCTCCCGCGAGGAGGGTTTTTGAACGGCCGTACCCTACGTCATCCATGCCGACGTACCGGCGAACGACGCGAATACCCGCCCCGATCGACGACGTGTGGGCGTTCCATTCCACCATCGACGGGCTTCGGGCGCTGACGCCCGACTGGATGAACCTTCGGATCGGGGCCGTGGAGGGGCCGGACGGCGAACGGGATCCACCGGTGTTATCAGCAGGAACCCGGATTCGGATGTCGATCCGCCCGTTCGGGGTCGTCCCCCGTCAGCGCTGGACCTCACGGATCATCGAGCGCGAGCCCGACGACGATTCGGACGGCGAAACCGCCGAGGGCGAAACGATCGACGGTAGCCCGGCGGTCGAAGGGAGCGCGTACTTCGTCGACGAGATGGTCGACGGTCCGTTTCGAACGTGGGAGCATACCCACGCGTTCTACGCCGACGGCGACGAAACGCGCCTCGCCGACTCCGTCGAGTACCGGCTTCCGTTCGGCTCGCTCGGTGACGCCGCAGGGCCCTTCGCGAAGGTCGGATTCGAGGGAATGTTCCGCGACCGTCACCGACGGACCGTCGCGCGGTTCGGGGACGCGTAATCCGGACGGTCGGCGCGTCGAACTCAAGATCCACTAACTGCGCCGGCGGGAGGGCATCGGCGGCTCACGCCTCGCTTCCCGACGCGGTGAGATAGATCCCCACAAGGACGACGACTCCGCCGATGATCGTGAAGCGGGTCGGGGCCTCGCCGAGAAGGGCGAACGCAAGCACCGTCGCCCCGACGGGTTCACCCAACAACGACACCGAGACGACGCTCGACTCGAGGTGGGCGAGCGCCCAGTTGACGACCGTATGACCGAATAGGCCGGGGCCGACCGCGAGGCCGACGAAGACCGCCCACTCGCGGGGCGGATACCCGGACAGCGGGTGGCCCTGTGCGAGGACGATCACGAGTAACGTGACCGTACACACCCCGTACACGACGACCACGTGCGGGATCAGCGCGAGCCGCTGTCGGAGCGACCGCCCCGCGAGAACGTAGCCGGCGGCCATCACGGCGCCGAATAGCGCCAGCGCGTTGCCGTACAGCGGGTTCGGACCGACGAGCACGCCGCCGAGGAGATCGCCGAACGACATCGCCGCGATTCCGCCGACCGCGACGCCGATGCCGACCGCCATCCGACGGGAAACGCGTTCGCGGAGCAACAGCCACGCACCAAGCGCGACGAACACCGGCTGCGACTGGACGAGCGTCACGCTGGCGGCGACGCTGGTCCACGCCAAACTCTCGAACCACGACGCGAAGTGGAGCGCGAGCGCGACGCCGGACAGCGTCGCGAACCCGAGGTCTCGACGGCCGATCCGGGCGAACGCGTCGCGATACCGTCCGACCGCGATCGGTAGCAGCGGCAGCGTCGTAAACAACACCCGGTAGAACGCGGCCACCGAGCTGGGCGCATCGCTCCATCTGACGAGGATCGCACCCGTGCTGACCGCGATCACCGCCACGACGAGCCCCGTCATCGGCGACACGCCGGGGAGCCGGATCGAGGAGCCCACGGGCTCGGTTTCCGGCCCCGGCGCTTACTCCTTTCGGGACCGCCGGCGACGACCATTTGAACCGCCGGACCGAACCACCGGGCATGTGTGCGGACACGTTCGGCGTCGGGATACGCGTCACCGACGAGGAGCTTGAGTTCCTCGTTCGGGTCCCGTCGGACATCGACGCCGGGTGGACCGATCCGGAGGTGTTCCAATCGCTCGTCGCCGAAGCCGTCTGGGACCGACTCGACAGGAGGGTCGTACTGGAGTCCATCGCAGCGAAACACGACCCCGGAGACACCGTTTCGCTGGGGACGGTGTCGCTCGAACCGGACGGGACCGTCGCCGATCACCGTCTGGAGGACGGCACGTAGCTCGTAGCCGTCAC
Source organism: Halorubrum sp. (assembly GCA_028275105.1). Taxonomy (GTDB): domain Archaea; phylum Halobacteriota; class Halobacteria; order Halobacteriales; family Haloferacaceae; genus Halorubrum. Next base: position 317 of record JAQCNI010000147.1, on the reverse strand, counting down.
TGTGCGGTCAACGGTCGGTGATTGGCTTGAGGTCAAGCCTAAAATCGTTGTCGCGGGCCCGTGTTGGCCGTCACTCCCGCTCTCCGGTTAGCTCCGACTCTCCGTCGGAAAATTCGCCCCCGAGTCAGACGCGATGACTCGTGGGCGCCGCTCTCCGTCGGAATTCGGTATGAATGGGCAGGCGGCGATCCGCGGTTTCCAGAGGTTCGCACACTCCAGTACTTCCCGGAACGCTGGTGGGCTTAACTTCCGTGTTCGGAACGGGTACGGGTGTTCCCCCACCGCTCTGGCCGCCTTTATGCCGACTCTCGGTCTCG
>JAQCNI010000139.1 GCA_028275105.1 Halorubrum sp. | reverse complement strand
GGTGCGATAAAACGCCATGTACGCGAACTCACGCCGGGTGCGGTCGTACGATCGGGGAGCCGGATAGAAGCCGTCGCGACACCGCTCGAAGGTGTCCGGTTGCGTTGCGACGACACAAACCCTAGCATCTCCGGGCGCGTCGTCGGCTGGCGCGTCCGCGGCGAACCGGTCGAGGTCCATGCGATCGATCGGCGCCGAACGCGGATATATCCGCGCTCGGCCCGTATTCCCGTCGATGGCACGAAGCGTGGCGTCCGGCCGCACGGCGGCGAACGCGGAGGCGTCGGATCGAGGCGTAGCAGGGCGGGCCGACGATGGGTCGGCGTCGGCCGAGCGGGAGTCGGCGCCCGCACTCGCGGTCGAGGGAGTCTCGAAGCGGTTCGGGGCCGGCGACGATGCCGTGCTGGCGGTCGACGACGTGACCCTGACGGTCAAGCGCGGCTCCGTCGTGGGGCTGTTGGGACCCAACGGGGCCGGCAAGACGACGCTCATCAAGTCCGTGCTCGGGACGGTGCTTCCCGACGCGGGCAGGGTCCGAGTGTTCGGCACCGACGTGACCGACGACCGACGGGCGGCGTACGCCGACGTCGACGCGATGCTCGAGGGAGCGCGAAACGACTACTGGCGGCTCACGGTCCGTGAGAACCTGCGGTACTTCGCGACCATCCGCGGCGTCGACCCCGACTCGGTGGCGGGCCGTCACGACCGCCTACTCGACCGTCTCGGCCTCTCGACGAAGGCGGACACCCCCGTTCGGGACCTCTCGCGCGGCATGAAACAGAAGGTGTCGCTAGCGAGCGTGCTCGCGGGCGGCGCGGAACTCGTCTTTCTCGACGAGCCGACGCTGGGACTCGACGTTGAGAGTTCTCGGACGCTCCGGCGCGAAATCCGCCGGCTCGCTCGCGAAGACGGGCTCACCGTCGTTCTCAGCAGCCACGACATGGCCGTCGTTGAGGACGTCTGTGACCGGGTCGTGATGATGGCCGACGGCCGAGTCGTCGCCGACGACACCGTCAAGGCGTTGTTGGCGGACGCCGACCGCGACGCCGTCCGCGTCGTTAGCGACGACATCGACGACGCAACCGTCGCGGCGCTGCGAGCGGCGTTCGACGTGCGATCGGTCGACGGGGTCGACGGGCGCGTCGCCGTCGAGGTTGCGGCGGCGGGCGAGACCCTGTACGCGCTGATGGACCGGCTTCGCGAGGCGGACGTCGCGGTCGAGGACATCCGGACGGTCCGCCCCGACTTGGAGGAGGTGTTCCTCGGCGTTACCGGAACGCAGGACGGCGACGGCGGGTCGGTCGACGGGACGGGCGGCACCGCGGGCGCGAGGGCCGCGAACGGCGTCGGACGGTCGACCGACGGGGGTGGATCGCCGTGAGCGGGGAGCGCGTGTCGAGCGACTCGGGGGCAACGCCCGCGGACGACCCCCGTCCGGCCACGTACTACCACTTGGCACGGGCGGTCCTCTACCGCGAGTTTCTGATCTTCGTGCGCTATCCCGCGGACGCGATCGGCGGAATCGTCGTTGCGTTGTTCTTTTTCGGGGTGTTGTTCTACGGCGGCACGCTGCTCGCGGGGCAGGCGCTCGCCGACTCGTTGTCGGGGATCATCGTCGGCTACTTCCTGTGGACGTTGGCGGTCGGGGCGTACTCGTCCGTCTCGAACGACATCGGCAGCGAGGTCCAGTGGGGGACGCTCGAACGCCACGTCACCACGCCGTTCGGGTTCGCCCCGGTCGCGCTGTTGAAGGGCGTCGCAAATGTCCTCCGGACGTTTCTCACCTCCGCGGTCGTGCTCGCCGTCATGCTCGTCGTCACCGGAACCCGGCTTAGCCTCGACCCGATCACCGTCGTCGTCGTGGCGGGACTGGCGATCGCCTCCGTGCTCGGACTCGGGTTCGCGGCCGGCGGGATCACCGTGTTGTACAAGCGGATCGGCAACTGGCTGAACCTGCTTCAGTTCGGCTTCGTCGTCCTCGTCTCCGCGCCGGTGTTCGACGCGCCGTGGACCCGGGTTCTCCCGCTGGCTCACGGCAGCGCGCTCTTACAGCGGGCGATGGTCGACGGCGTCCGGCTATGGGAGTTCGGACTCGTCGATCTCGGCCTGCTCGTCGCCGTCGCGGTCGGCTACCTCGCCGGCGGCTACGTGGTGTTTCACTATGCGACCCGGCGGGCGCGGCGACTCGGCGTGCTCGGCGACTACTGACCGCGAGTCACACCTCGTCGGGGGACGGCGGCTCACGCGTCGGCGAGCTCGGACACCCTCTCCCAGACGTCCCGGTCGACGCGGATCTCGGCCGCGGGCTCGTCCCGGAGAGAGCGCTCGCCCGGAAGCCGGACGTCCTCGGCGTCGCCCGCACCCCCGGTTCGTTTCAGCCGGCGAAGGAACGCCTCGATCCGCTCGACCGTCCCGGGGCCGCCCAGCGTTTCGGGGTCGAGCGCGACGAAGAGGTCGCCCTTGGTACAGGGGTCCTCGGTGTGGTACGTGCCCGTGACCGCCGTCCCCATCTCGGCGCCGACGAGTCCCCCCGCAAGCACCTCGACGGCGACCGCCAGCCCCGACCCCTTCGGGCCGCCGAACGGGAGGATCGTCCCCTCAAGGGCGGCGTCCGGGTCGGTCGTCGGGCGGCCGTCCGAGTCCAACGCGACGCCCTCGGGGATCGAGTCGCCGCGCTCGGCCGCGGTTTCGAGGCTCCCGCGGGCGATCGCCGAGGTGCTCATGTCCAGGTTGAACGGCGGGTCGGTCGGGAGGCCGATCGCGATCGGATTGGTGCCGAGCGTCGGTTCGGCGCCGCCATAGGGGGGCATCGCCGGTTCCGTGTTCGTCATCGCGACCGCAACGTACCCCTCCCCGCGGGCGAGGTCGGTGTAGTACCCGAGCGCGCCGAGGTGGTTCGTGTCGTGGACGCCGACGGCGCCGACGCCGAACTCGTCGGCCCGGGCGGT
>JAQCNI010000133.1 GCA_028275105.1 Halorubrum sp. | reverse complement strand
CGCGAAGGTACAACACGAGGGGGACTTCGTCCTCGTTGCGACCATGTACCCCGAACGACTCAGGGACGAGGAGCGCCCACGCGCCGAAACGCTGCTCCGTAACGTCGAATACGATGGTTCGTAACGGCGAACACGATGGTTCGTAACGGCGAACACGGGAGATAGGGATCCACGCCGTTGCTGGGGCCGTCGTTGACGATGGAATCGGCATCGCCGCCGAGCCCCGTCGACGTCTCACCCGCAGCCGATCACTGCCACGGTCGGGACTCCGCCGTCAGCTCGCCGGCGAGGTCCCGTCGCATCGTGCCGGCCGGGTCCTCAGCATTTTCGAGCGCCCACATGAGCTTCACCTTCGCGGTCCCCGGTAGCGTGTCGCCCGCCTCGACGATGCCCGCGTCGAGGAGGTCCCGACCGGTGTCGTACACGCGGTCGCACACGCGCCCCTCGAGACATTGACTCGTCATCACGACGGTCGTTCCGTCGTCGACGAGCGACTCGATCCGCGGGATGAGCTCGGTGTGGACGTGCCCGAGCCCCGTCCCCTCGATCACGACTCCGGCCTTCCCGTCGAGGTAGTCCCATGCCGCCGGGTCCAACCCCGGTGTGAACTTCACGAGCTCTACCGACGGGTCCATCCCGGCCGCGATCGACGAGTCCCCGTCGCCACGGGAGACCGGTTCGCGACGCCAAGTGATCGCCTCATCGGCCGTTCCGCCGTCGGCGCCCGCCTCGGTGGCGGACTCGTAGTCGACGACCCCCAACGGCTTCGCGCCGACCGTCTCGAAGGCGTCGCGTCGGGAGGTATGGTTCTTCCGGACGCGCGTCCCCCGGTGGAGCGCGCAGACGTCGTCGGAGGGGCCGGCATGCATACAGACGAGCGTCTCGGCGTGGTCCGCCTTCGCGGCCTCGACGGCACAGACGGCGTTCATCACGTTGTCCGAGGAGGGTCTGTCCGCCGAGCGCTGGCTCCCGGTGAACACGACGGGGACGGGGACGTCGAGGGTGAACGCGAGCGCGGACGCGGAGTACTGCATCGTGTCCGTCCCGTGCATCACCACGACGCCGTCGGCCCCCGATTCGACCTCCTCGTGGACCGCCTCCGCGAGGTCCCGCCAGATCCGCGGCTCCATGTTCTCCGAGAGGATGTTGGCGACGACGCGCCCCCGGTAGTTCGCCCGGCCGGCGAGGTCGGGGACCGCGCGCAACACGTCCTCGGCGTCGAACCGGGCGGTGACCGCGCCGGTGCGGTAGTCGACGGTCGACGCGATGGTGCCGCCCGTCGAAATGAGTGCCACGGTCGGAAGGTCGTCGTCGAAGGTGATCTCGCTCGACTCGGCGTCGGTCCCCCCGCCGTTGTCGACGTCGCGCGCGCCGGACTCGAGTATCTCGACGGCGGCGGCGTCGCGGTCGATTCCGACGTTGTACCCGCCGTCGAGCTTGACGACGAGGTTGTCGCGCGTCGTCGACGGCAGCAGGACGCCCTCGTTCGTGACGTCCCCACGGTCGACGCGGACGCGATCTCCCGGTTGCATATCCCTGCGTTCCCGTCCGGCGGACTTGAATCCAACCGTTCGTCGTCGTTGGACGCCACGAACGCGGGTTCCCACGCCCCTCGACGACTTCATCGCTCGGCAGAGGCTATTTCGTCGCTCAGATCGGCAGGTCCGCGTCGTGGTCGACGACGCGGTCCGGTTCCGACGGGGGCCGCCAATCGGTCGTCCGCTCCAACAACTGGACGACCATTCCGCCGGTCGCGCCCCACACCGTGTAGTCGTTCACCCGGAAAAAGTGGATCCGGTGATCGCCGTAGTCCGGGTGGACGCGTCGCTCGGATTCGTAGTTCTCCCGGTCGGTAAGCCCGTCGACGGGGAGGACCGCAACCGCCGCGACCTCCGACTCGTCGGGGACGTACTCGCGGTCCGGCGCGACGCCGACGAAGGGGCGGACCGCGTACTGGCTCGTCGTCGTGACGTCGTCGATCCGCCCGACAACGTTGACTTCGGCGGGGCTGAGGCCGATCTCTTCGTCGGCCTCTCGGAGCGCGGTTTCGCGGCGCGTCGCATCGACCGGCTCGCGGCAGCCCCCCGGGAAGCTCATCTGTCCGGGATGTTCCCCGAGATGCTCGGCCCGTTTCGTGAACAGCAGGTGGGTCGCGCCGTCGCGCTCGACGATCGGAGCCAACACGGCCGCCTCCCGACGGGCGACCACCGTGTCCGGCGTGTACCGGTCGAGCCGCGACAGGTCCATGCTCGGCGATAGGTCGCGGGACGCGGTTAACCTTTCTCCGATCCCCAGTTGCTGCCAACGGCCGTTCGATCGATCGCTCACCGTGGCGGTGATGAAGCACCATCCCACGCCGCGGGCAACCGTCCGTGCTCGCTACGCCCGTCACCTCCGGAACACGCCTTCGGACCTTTTAAGCGTCCGACCCGCCCTGTGAGGAACAATGAGCGACGACGTCCAGGAACTCGGCATCACCGAGTCAAAATCACACAACACCGGCGAGTGGTACGCCGAGGTCGTACGGAAGGCGGGGCTCGCGGACTACGGCCCGGAGGGAATGAGCGGGTTCATCGTCACTCGACCGCGCGCGTACGCCATCTGGGAGCGGCTCCAGGGGTTCCTCGACGCGAAGTTCAAGAACACCGGGGTTCAAAACGCGTACTTCCCCCTGTTCATCCCCGAGTCGTACTTGGAGCGCGAGAAGGACATCGTCGAGGGGTTCGACCCCGAAGTCGCGTGGGTGACGGAGGCGGGCAACGAGGAGCTCGAGGAGCGGCTCGCGGTGCGACCGACCTCCGAGTCGATCATCACGCCGTACATCTCCCAGTGGGTGCGAAGCCACCGCGACCTGCCCCTCCGGGTGAATCAGTGGTGTTCGGTCGTGCGATGGGAGGCCACCGAGACGAAGCCGTTCTTCCGGACGAAGGAGTTCCTCTGGCAGGAGGGCCACACCGCTCATGCGACCCACGAGGACGCGTGGACGGAGACGCTCACGCGGCTCGATCAGTACGAGTCGGTGTACGAGGACCTGCTGGCGATCCCCGTGCTCAAAGGGCAGAAGCCCGACTACGACACGTTCCCGGGCGCGGAGACGACGACGACCGTCGAGGCGCTCATGCCGGACGGCAAGTCGGTACAGGCCGGCACCTCCCATCATCTCGGGCAGTCGTTCGCGGCGGCGTTCGACATCACGTTTGCCGACGAGGACGAGAACGAACGGCTCGCGCACACGACCTCGTGGGGGCTCTCGTGGCGTGCGATCGGCGCGCTGATCATGACCCATTCCGACGAACAGGGGCTCGTGTTACCCCCCGGCGTCGCGCCGACACAAGCCGTCATCGTCCCGATCTGGCAGGAGGATACGAAGGATGCGGTGCTCGAGTACGCCGAGGGCGTTGCCGCCGACCTCGACGACGCCGGCGTCCGCGTCGAACTCGACGACCGTGACGAGCGCAATCCCGGGTTCAAGTTCAACGAACACGAGCTCAACGGGATCCCGCTGCGCGTCGAGATCGGCCCGAACGAGGTCGATGACGGGGAACTCACGCTCGTTCACCGGCCCGACGGCGAGAGCACGGTCGTGGACCGGGAGGGCGTCGCCGCGAGCGTGGCCGCCCATCTCGACGAACTGTACGCCAAGCTGTACGCCGCCGCCGAGGAGACCCTCGACGGTGAGGTCCGTGAGGCCGACGGCCGCGACGAGATACTCGGGACGCTCGGGCAACACGGCGGCTACGTGAAGGCACCGTGGTGTGGCGATGAGGCCTGCGAGGCGCCGATCAAGGAGCCGATGGCCGCGGAAATCGTGATGGTCCCGTTCGAGGACGACGACCCCCTCGTCGACGCCGACGGCGACGACGCCGCCGGCGATGCCGGGTCCCACGGGGAGACGTGTGCCATCTGTGGGGAGCCCGCGCAGCGAACGGCGTACTTCGCGAAGTCGTACTGAGCGGCGACCGGGCGCCCGAGCGGATCGGACCTCGGAGAGGGCCCGACTCCGGGTCACGAGGGGACCTGATTCCGACAAAATCCCACCGATCCGTTCCTTCGGTCCACTATCCGGGTTAATCCGGGTTAATCGGGATTGAGGGGCGTGGAGGTATTTACCCGTGGCCCGACTACACGGATTCAATGAATCGACGTATATCGCCGCTGGTCGTGGCCCTAATCGTTGTGGGACTGATCGCGACCGTTCCGCTCGGGGCTGCGGTGGCGAACGGGAACGTCCCGGCGACCACGGTCGGTGGTGCTGACCGCCAAGTTGACGACGGAAACGCGACGAACGCCTCGGACCCCGCCGGATCCGAGGACGACCTCCGGCCCGGCGAGCGAATGTCGGGCGTCATCGGGATCCAGGAGTCCGAAGTCGAGGGAGAACTTGACTCGCGGTCGTTCGAGATCCGCCTCGCCGAGGCCGACACCGAAACCGAGCGAGCGGCGGTGATCGCCGACCGGATCGAACGTAACGAGCGGCAACTCGCTGAGCTGCGGGAGCAACAGGAGGAGTTGCGGGAAAGCCGGGCCGCCGGTACCCTGAGCGACGGGGCGTACGCGGCGCGAATGGCGAAAACCGGCGCGACCGTGGAGTCGGTGAAACGGACGACGAACCAAAGTGCCACGGCCGCCGCGGAACTTCCCGAGGACGTCCTCACCGAGCGGAACGTGAACGGCGAACGGATCCGGGCCCTTCGGACCCAAGCGAGCGAGCTAAGCGGCCCCGAGACCGCCGCGATCGCCCGGAGTATCGGCGGGAACCGGACCGGGGCGCCGATGGGATCCGACCGCGGCGAGCGACCGGGGTCGGGCATCGGGCCGCCGCCCGCTGCCGGGACCGATTCCGGTCCCGACGGGGATGACGCGGCCCCCGGTGGACCTGAAGAGAGTTCCGGGCCCGGACCCGAAGGGAACGCGGATGCGGCAGGAAACGATACCTCCCGTGGTCCCGGTGCGGGGGACGGTCAGCCCGCGAACGCCGACAACGCGACGGAATCGGATGGCGGCTCGAACCCGGGAAACGCGACTGACGCCGGTGATGGGGGTACGGACGGGGCCGGCGACGGTTCCAGCGACGGAAATGGCGGCACGAATGGGGGGAGTGGGGGCGACGCCGCTTCGGACGGCGCCGGCTCGAACGGGGAGGGAGGCGACGGATCCGGAGCGGACGGAAACGGCGGTCAGGGTTCGGACGGAAACGACGGTCAGGGCTCGAAAGACGACGGATCGAGTCCGGGGAACGGAGCGGGGGCCGATGCCGACTCCGGAACCGATAGTCAATAGCGTGTCCTCGACGCAGTAAGCGGAACGGTCGACCCGAACCTGCGCGGTAAACCCCATGCCGGCGGCCGGAGTCCGGCGTCCGGTAGCGTCTCCACGTGGCACGAATGAGAAACGATTTGGCGCGTCCGTCCGACCCACAGATCGTGCGACGAACGACGGTCCTCCTCGCGGTCGTCTGCTGTTTAGTCGTCGGTGCGGTCGCAGGCGCGTCCTTCGGCGTTTCGGGGACGCCGACCGGAGTCGACGGCCCGTCTACCGGCGGATTCGATGGGATGACGGGTGGCGCGCTCCCACAGATCGACATCGACCCGGACGACGTCCTGATAACGGTCGATGTCGGGTCCGACGGCGACGCGATCTGGACGATCGAGTATCGGATGCGGCTGACGGATGACGCGGACCGGCAGGCGTTCGAGGGTCTGCGGGCGGACGTCGAGGCGGACCCGGCGTCGTACACCGGCCGGTTCCGCGAGCGGATGAATGCGACCGTGGACGGAGCTGCGGTGGCGACGGAACGGGAGATGAGCGTCTCCGGCGTCGCCGTGACCGCGGAACGGAACGAACTCCCGCAGGAGTACGGCGTCATCACCTACGAGTTCAGGTGGAACGGATTCGCCGCCGTCGAGGGCGACCGACTGGTGGCGGGCGACGCCATCGACGCGATGTTTTTGGATGAGGCGACCTCGCTCATCGTCTCGTGGCCCCGTGATCACCGTCTAGTTGACGCGACGCCCTCGCCGACGGAGACCCGCGATCGGTCCGTCGTCTGGGTCGGTCCGACCGACTTCACCGACGGCCAACCGCGGGTAACGGTCGACTCGAGCCGAACCGGAATCGGCCTGCCGATCGGGACGGGGTCCATTGCCGTCGGGATCGTCCTGTTCCTCGTGACCGCCGTTGGGGTCCTCGTTGCGTACTCCCGCCGCGAGGGGACCCCCTCGGGAATCGGCCCGATCGGCGGAGTGGGCGTCGATCCGGACGGTAGCGACGACGATGGAGACGGCGATGCCGGGGACGGGACCGCGTCGGAGACCGGCGACACGGGCGTCGACGCGGACGACGGGAGCGATACCGACGACGGGAGCGACGACCCCGACGATACGGAGGGGCGAGACGATTCCGGGTCAGACGACGGCGCCCCGGTGATCGATGAGGAGCTGTTGAGCAACGAAGAGCAGGTGTTACGGCTCATTGAGGCGAACGGGGGACGGATGAAACAGCAACGCGTCGCCGAGGAGCTTGACTGGACCGATGCGAAGACGAGCCAGGTGACGACGGGCCTCCGCGACGAAGGGGTGCTTGAGGGATTCCGGCTGGGACGTGAGAACGTTCTCTCGCTCCCCGACGACGAGGAGGAGTGATGGCGGTCACTCGGTGGTAGTGGAGTGATCCGGCCAATCCGACTGATCCAACGGTGGGCGACGCCGAGCGATGACGGGCGACGCCGAGCGACCTGCGGATCCTACAGGTCCCGTGACCGTCCCATGTGGCGGAGTTCGCCCCCACACTCGCACCGGCCGGCGGTTTCCAGCCGAGCGCCGCATTCGAAACATTCGTACAGTTCTTCGCTCGATCGTGAGCAGTTCGGTCGCATAATCAACCCATGGACGCGATATCAATTAGCTCTCACCCTAATATTCATTGTATTGTTTGGAGATGGCTGGAACACGGCTGGACGAACGGTCGGATCCTCGCTTCCCTGGGTCGGATCGCGACGACGCTCCCGGAGCGGATTCGAGCACGAAGGTTTACATCCGGATCGGCACCTATTCCGGGTATGGACTCGGACGCACCGTCGGTGGAGACGACCCGAAGCGCTCCCGCGACCCGCGGTCGACTCCCGTGATCTGGCATGTACCGGAACGGACACGTCGGCGCGGCGCTGCTCGCGTACGCACCGATTGCGGCCGTCGTCGTCGGCGTCGGGCTTGAGGAGGTGGCGATCGGCGGCGGCGCGGTCGCCGTCGCCCTCGCCTCCCTGCCGGACGCGGACCAGCGGGTCCCGTTCGTCTCCCACCGCGGGGTGACACACACGGTCCAGTTTGCGGCCGCGGTCGGCCTGCTACTCGGCATCGGCGGCGGGCTCGTCGGTGCTTCCGTCGGTCCGGGTCCGGCGCTTGCGCTCGGCGCGTTCGGGTTCGTCGTCGGGACGGTGACCCTGCTCTCGCATATCGCCGCCGACGCGCTCACGCCGATGGGCGTCGAGCCGTTCAACGACGACCGCCACTACTCCTACGACGTCACACGGGCTGCGAATCCGGTCGCGAACTACGTCCTGTTGGGGCTCGGCGTCGTCGCCATCGGCGTCGCGTACGTCGTCGGCGTCGGGGTCGCGGGGCTTCTCGGAGTTTAGTTCGAAAATTTATATCCTGTTGCATTACAACAAGACTATTGATTGATGGATCTAAAGCAGCGGTCGTTCATAATCATAGGGCCGATCGGATACAACCGTCAATCAGCATCCGGGTGGTTCAAGGAGTTTTTGAACCCTTCTTCGGCAAGCCGGAGGAGGGATTTGAACCCTCGGCCTATTCCTTACGAAGGAATCGCTCTGCCAGCTGAGCTACTCCGGCACAACCACATTTCCATCAAGGCAAAAATAAGGGTTCCGAAACGGGCCGGTCCCGTGATACGACCGCCCCGTTCGGACGCCGCTGGACACCGGATGGTACGTTAGTTTAAATAATCAAACTATTTTTACCTGATCGTCTCGAAGTGCTCGGCGCAATAACGTGTATGTAGGGAGAAAGCATATATATCTGACCGAAAATGGTCTGAATTCGGATCACACCGATCGTATGCCATGATGGCGGGGATCGACTCCCCCGACGGTGCCTGCCCGGTTGGAGCCCGTGCCGGGCGTCAACGCCCGCGGCGGCCGCTTCCCACCGGTCGCCGACGTGGCTCGGTCATCCACTGTCGGATGCGTATCACGGCCGTCGTGTGGTCCACGTCCCGGACGTGCCAAGCGCGAGGTCGCCTCTGGCCCCGATATGGCCCGCCGGTCGTGAACGCTTGTCATGTGACGGGCCGCGGTCCGTCTCCCTCGATCCCTTCTTCGGGGGAAACGGTGTTTTTGATCCGAAAGCCAACGTGACTGGGAGCTACCAAAACGGTCGATACGGAGTCGGTTCCGTCGGGGGCGTTAGCGGACCGAATCGGCGGCCGCCGACAGGCCACTCCACCCGGCGCCGACGACCCCTCCAAGACGGACCTCCGCGGGGAAGATCCCGAGCCAACGCGCCAGCGGTCCGGGACGTGCTGCCGCGCCAAGCACGGCGACGGTCCGGCCGCGAACCCGGACCTCCGCAGTGAGATCCGTCGCCAGCAGCAGTCGCGTCGGCCCGGTCGCGTCCGAGCCCTCGGGAAGGCTGCGCGCGGCTTGAATTGCCTCGCGGACGGTCGACGCCTCGAGGAACACGCGGTCGCCCGTCGAGCGAACGTCCAGTTCGACGTCGTCGACGACGAGCGTCAGATCCTCGGTCGTGATCGAGAGCGGTGCGAGCGCGTCAGTCCTGCTCACGGGTGGTGACCCGAACGGTGCCGTCGAGTCGCCAGTTGGCGTGCTCGACGTCCTCGCCGGTGCCGCTCGGCACGTCGACGGTCATGTCGTCGAACTCGTATATTATCACCGCGTTTCGGCCGGTAAGCCGGTCGTATAGGCCGATCGCCAGTTCCGGCCAGCTGGTCGTTTCCTCGATCCGCTCTTCGGGATTCTCTTCGTCGCTCATACGAACCGACGGTGGGGCTCTATCGTCAAATATGTTGCTGCGGAACCGACGGTCGGTTACCCCCGCCGTCGCCCCGAATCGGATCGGGAATCGAGACGGTCACGTCCGCGTCAGCCGGACGTCGAGACGGACGTTCTCCTCGTGTGGCGCGTACGACCGCACGACCCGTCGGCCCTCGATCGCGACGTCGTACGCGTCCCCCGCGGCCGCCCTGACCGCCCGGGTTCCGGGCCCGAACGGGTCGTCCTCGTGTTGGATGTCGTAGTAGTGGATCAGACACGTCTCGCCGGCGAGGGCAACCGCGACGTCGAGGAATTCGTCGGCCGAGTGCGGGAGGTTCATCACGAGCCGATCGGCGGAGCCGGCGTACTCGCCGGTCGCCTCGCGAACGTCGCCGGCGACCGACGTCACGCGGTCGGCAACGCCGTTGCGCTCGGCGTTCCCCCGGAGGTAGTCGATCGCCCGCTCGTTGAGGTCGCAGGCGACGACCTCGGCTCCGCAGGTCGCCATCGGGATCGCGTACGGGCCGACCCCGGCGAACATGTCGATCACGAACTCGTCGGCCGCGACCGACTCGACCACGCGATGGCGCTCCGTCGCGAGCCGCGGGGAAAAGTACACCTCGGCGACGTCGAGCCGAAACTCGTGGCCGTACTCGCGGTGGACCGTCTCGGTGCCGTTCCCCGCGAGGACGTCCCACTTCCGGACGCGAAGCGCTCCCTCGATCGGCGACGCGCGGTTGAGTACGGTCGCACACGGCAGGTCGGACGCCATCACCGCCTCGGCGATCTCGCGGGCGCGCCCGTCGTCGTCCACGTCGAGGATCACGATGTCGCCGAGCCGTTCGAGCGACGGCTCGTAGCCGAGGAGGTCCGCGGGCGTCCGCGGCCCGTCGCGCTCGGCCGCGTCGTGCTCGACCAGCCGGTCCGCGAGGTCATCGGGTACCCCTGATGTGTCGGTCACGGGGATGTAGAGGGTCCCGCCGTCGGCGCTGATCTCGTGGTCGCCGTCGAGGAGCCCCGCCTCGGCGAGCCGCTGCCGGACGGCCTCGCCGCGCTCGCGCTCGACGGCGACGCAGGGGACGGTCATCGGCGGATGGAGGCGGGGCGACCGGATAAAGCGTGGCGTTTCACGGGCGGACGCGGGCGGGGCCGGGGACCGTCCGTCGTCACACGTTGCCCACAACCGTCGACGACGGGACCACGACGGCCGACCGAGGATCACTCGCCGGGGGCGTCGCTTCCGACCGCACTCCCCTCGGCTCCGCCCGGGACGGCGGCGAGTATGTCGGCCGCGTCGACGTCGGCCGGCACCTCGACGACGGTGTCGGCAGCGTCGGCAGCGTCGGCGACCCCCGGAGTATCGTGGGCGTCGCCGACGACGACGGCCGCCCCGGCGGCCGCGGCGAGTTCGCGTGCCGCGGCCCGCGGTTCGGGGTCGATCCCCGCGAACGGCGGCACGGTCACCACCGTCGCCCCCGCGTCCCGCCCGACCACGGCGGCGACGTCGCCCTCGGGAACGACCCCGAGCGAGAGGTCGTGGCCGGCGGCCGAGAGCCGACCCGTGACCCGGGCCGCGGCCAGCCCGGTGCCGACGACGTGAAGCCGGCGCGGCTCGGCGTTGGAGCGCGGAAACGCGGTGACCGACGGCGTCCCGGTCGCCGGGTTCCGCCCGACGAACGCCTCGGCGCCGAACGTCCTACGGACCGCGTCCGCGTCGAGCACGTCCGTCGGCGGCCCCTCGGCACGCACCTGCCCGTCGACCAAGAGCACGACCCGGTCGCAGTACCGGGCCGCCATGTCCAGGTCGTGGATCGCCGCGATCGCGGCCCGACCGTCGTCGACGAGCCCCCTGACGAGCTCCATCGCCGCCACGGCGTGGTTCACGTCGAGGCTCGCGGTCGGCTCGTCGAGCACGAGCGCCGGCGTCTCCTGTGCCAGCGCCCGGGCGAGGAGGACGCGCTGGCGCTCGCCGCCCGACACCTCGGTGACCGAGCGGTCACCGAACCTGGCGACCCCCGCGGCCGCCATCGCCTCGTCGACCGCGGCCACGTCGTCGGCGTCGTGGCCGTCGAACCGGCCGAGGTGTGGCGTTCGACCCATCTCGACCACGTGTCGCACCCGAAAGTCGAAGGAGAGTCCCGTGTCCTGTGGGACGCTCGCGACCCGCCGACCCGCCTCGCGTGCGGACAGCGCGGCTATCGGGTCGCCGTCGAGCCGAACGGTCCCCGCGTCGGAATCGATCGTCCCCTTGATCGCTCGAAGGACGGTGGTCTTGCCCGCCCCGTTCGGGCCGATCAGACCGACGAACGAGCCACGTTCGACGGTCACGTCGACGGCCGAAACGGCGTCGAGGTCGCCGAACGAGACGGACAGCCCGTCGACGGTCACCGGAGGAGATTTCGCCGACTCGGAGTCATCCGTCGCCTCGGGGTCGTGCGTCACGACGTCCTCGCGCGCCGGTTCCGGCTCCGGGTCCTCGGCGCTCATAGCTCGTGGACCTCCCGGTTCGTCAGCAGGTAGACGAAGAAGGGCGCGCCGACCGCGGCGGTGACGACCCCGACCGGCAGCTCGGCCGCCCCCGACCGGGCGACCGTGTCGGCAGCGACGAGGAACGTGCCACCCGCGAGGGCGGCGGTCGGGAGCAGGATCCGGTGGTCGGGGCCGACGACGAGCCGGAGCATGTGCGGGACGATCAACCCGACGAACCCGATCACCCCCGCGAACGCGACCCCCGCGGCCGTGATGAGTGCGCTCGCCGCGAGCAGAAGCCGCTTCGTCCGCTCGACTGCGACCCCGAGCCCGCGGGCCTCCTCCTCGCCGAGCAGGAGAACGTTGAGGTCGCGGGCGTACAACAGGAGCATGATGAAAAGCGGCGGCACGACGGCCCCGACGGCCGCGACCTCACTCCAGGCGGCTCCCTGGAGGTGGCCCATCAGCCACGCGACGATCCGCCGAAGCGACTCGCCGGCCCGCAACTGGAGGTACGAGATGACCGCACCGAGGAACGTCTGGACGGCGACGCCGGCCAGCAGCAGCGTCGCGACCGGCGTCCGACCGTGCCGGGTCGCGATGGCGTACACGCCGAACGCCGCGAGCAACGCGCCGACGAACGCGAACAGGCTTACGCCCGCCCCGTGCGACAGGCCGACGTCAACCGCGCCGACGAGCGGGAGCGTCAGGGTCGTCGACAGCGCGACCGGGAACACGATGAATCCGACGGCCCCGACCGCCGCGCCCGAGGAGACGCCGATGATCGAGGGGTCCGCCATCGGGTTCCGGAAGAATCCCTGCATCACGGTGCCGGCGGCCGCGAGCGCGAACCCCACGAGCGCCGCGAGCAGGATCCGGGGGAGCCGGATCCGGAGGACGATCCGCTCGTGGACGTCCGCGACGGGGAAGGTGAACGGCGACCGGTACGCGACTCCCGGCCGGGGAACCGCGAGCGCCCCCGTGCCCCACGTGCCGAACTCGATCCCCGACGGAACGACCGTCGCGTTCAGGACGATCTTCAGGACGTCCGCGGGCGGGATCCGGACCGGGCCGATCCCCGCGCTGACGACGATGGCGACGGTCAGGGCCGCGGCTAGCGCGGCCGACCACCCCGCCGTTCGACGCCAGACGCGCATTCGATAGCCAAGAGGACTTGTAGTAGCTAAGTACTTATTGATGCCCCGCCAGATATAAGCGATGCGAACCACCTTCGCGCTCGTAGCCGCCCTGCTCGTGACGACGGCGCTCGTTGGCGGGATCGGCGGAGCCGTCGGTTCGGCCGGCGGCGTCGGCGGAGTCGCGGCCGCCACCGGACCGCCGGCGACGACGGGGGCGGCTGGAACGACTGGATCGACCGCCGGACCGGCTCCCGCCGTGGCGTCACACGGGACCGATGGATCGGACACCTGCGCGTTCCCGGCGTCGATGACCGACGCAACGGGCCGGAACGTCACGCTCACGGAGCGACCCGAGCGGATCACGACGACGAATCCCTCGGCGGCACAGACGTTGTGGGAGCTCGGCGCGCGCGACCGTGTCGTCGGGGTAACGCAGTACGCGTCGTACCTCGACGATGCGGGGGAGAAGACGAACGTTTCGGCGTCGTTCGGCGTCGACGTCGAGCGCGTCGTCGGGACCGAACCCGATCTCGTGTTGGCCCCGAACGCGTCCGCGAACGCCGTCGAACCGCTCCGAAACGCGGGCGTTACCGTGTACCACTTCCCGGCCGCGACCTCCGTCGACGACATCGCCACGAAGACGGAGACGATCGGGCGACTGATCGGCGAGTGTGCGGCCGCGAGCGACACGAACGCGGAGATGTACGACGCGGTCGAGGAGACCCGGGACCGGACGAACGTGACTGACCGGCCCGCCGCGCTCTACCCGCTCGGCGACGGCTACGTTGCCGCCGGGGACACCTTCATCGACGAGATCATGCAGATCGGCGGGGTCGAGAACGTCGCCGCCGAAGCGGGCGAGGGGTACCCGCAGCTCTCGGATGAGATCGTCCTCTCGCTGGATCCGAAGCTGATCCTCGTTACCGATCCGGACGCGCCGATCCTCGACGAAAAGCCATACGCCAGCACGACGGCCGGCCAGGAGGGGAACGCGGTCGTGATGGAGGTCCACTACCTGAATCAGCCCGCGCCGCGTAGCGTGATCGAGTCGACGGCGACGCTCGCCGACGCGGTCGAGGCGTACGACGCGCGGGATGGCGGCGACGGGAACGACGCGGGTGCTTCCGGCGACGCGGCCCCCGGGTTCGGCGTCGCCACCGGTGTCATCGCGGTGCTCGCCGCGCTCTCGGCCGCCCTCCTCGCGCGACGCCGGTAGGGGAGGGGAACGCCGCCGCTCCCGTTCGAGCCCTCACATGCCCTGTCCCATCAGGTGGCTCCGCAACACGTCGGGAGTTTTGAGTCCGGCGTCGCTGCCGACCAGGACCACCGTCTCGTCGCCGTCGAAGAACCCCTCCTCCGCAAGCGCCCACGCACCCGCCGGCGCGGCACCCCCGGTCGTGCCCATCTCGACGACCTCGTTCTGCGCGACGGCGACCGCACTCTCGAGGATATCGTCGTCGTCGACGGCGACCGCCGTCCCGTCGCTTTCCCGTATCGCCTCGACGGCGGCCGTGCCACCCGTCGGGTCGGGGATCTCCAGCTCGCCACAGATCGTGTCCGGGGTCGACCACGGCTCGGGCTCGTCGAGTCCGCGTTCGATCGCCGCCGCGATCGGGGCACAACCGCTCGCCTGCGCGGCCACGAGCCGCGGAACGTCGTCGATCGCGCCGACCCGCAACAGCTCCGTAAATCCCTTGTGGATCCCGGCGATGACCTCGCCGGTCCCGGTCGGAACTACGACCACGTCCGGCGCGTCGCCGAGGTCGGCGACGAGTTCGAACGCGAGCGTCTTGATCCCCGCATGGCGGTACGGCGTCGCGAACTCGTCGAGGTCCGTGTATTCGGTCTCGAGCTGTTCGCCGACGGCGGCGGCCGCGTCGGGAAACCGGCCTCCGACGACCCGCATCTCGCCGCCGTGGACGTTCGTCATCGCCTTGTTCGAGAACGCACACCGCGACGGAACGAAGGCGTACGAACGCAGGTCAGCCCGCCCCGCGTACGCCGCCATCGACTGTCCCGCGTTGCCCGGGCTCGCGCAGGCGAGCGGTTCGACGTCGCGGTCGGCGGCGATTCCGGCGACCGCGGTCAACGCGACCGAGAATCCTCTGTCAAGGACCGTTCCGGTCGGGTTCCGCCCCTCGTCTTTCACGTACACCGACTCGACGGCGAGCTCGTCGGCCAGCCGGTCGGTGGGCACGAGCGGCGTGGTCCCCTCGCTCGCCGAGATGGCGGCGGACGCCGGGAACGGAAGGAGCGCGTCGTACCGCCAATGTCCCTGCGCCGCGCCGGTCCCGACCGACCGGCCGCCGTCCCCGGCAGACGGATCGCCGGCGGGCGTCGCCCTCGCGTCAAGCAGTCGGTCGGGGTCGACCGCGTCGTATTCGTACGTCGGCTCGACCGGTCCGGCGTCGTCCGGGAGGTCGGCCGGGTCCGTCGTCGCGTGTACCCGGCCCGACGAGAGGCTCTTCAGTCCGCGGAACGTCTCCGTCGTCTCCATGCGTGTCGTTGTGGCGGGGGCGACTAATCGCTTCCCTCTCGGCGCTGCCGTCGGACCCGCTCGATCCTGCGACGCCGCGAGCCCGCAAGCCCCCGAGCCCGCAAGCCACCGAACCGTTTCGGGGCGCCGGTCGCCCGCGCTCCCGGCCGATCCGCCGGCGCTTATACGTGACCCACCCGAACCGAAGGTATGGACGGAGACGTCATCATCATCGGCGGGGGGCTCGCCGGCCTCGTCGCCGCCGCCCGCCTTGCGGAGTCGGGCGCGGACGTGCGGCTGCTCGAACGGCGGTCGACCGTCGGTGGACGGGTCCGAAGCCGCGAGGTCGACGGGTTCACGCTCGACCGCGGGTTTCAGGTGTTGTTCACGAGCTATCCCGCCGTCCGCCGGGAACTCGATACGGCTGCGCTCGACCTCCGGTCGTTCGCCCCCGGCGCGACGATCTGTCGTCCGGGCTCGCGCGCCGTGCTGGCCGACCCGTTGCGTGATCCCCGCCATGCGGTCGAGTCGGCGCTCAACCACGAGGTCCCCTTTGCCGACAAACTCCGGACGCTGGCGCTCCGATACGACCTCTCGAACCGCTCCGAGGGTGAGTTCTTTGCGGGCCGCGACGCTTCGATCCGCGAGTACCTCGCCGACTGGGGGTTCTCCGACGCGTACGTCGCCAACTTCGTCGAGCCCTTCTACGGCGGGATTACCCTCGACCGGTCGCTGTCGACCTCGAAACACGTCTTCGAGTACACGTTCCGCGCGATGTCGAGCGGGTCGATCGCGGTCCCCGCGGGCGGGATGACCGCGATCCCCGACCAGCTCGCCGGTCGGGCCCGGTCGGCCGGGGTCGGGATCCGCACCGATGCGGACGTCGATGCCGTCGACGTGTCCGATGCCGATCCGGGGGGATCGGATGCGGCGGTACGCGTCAGACTCGCCGACGACACGACGCTTGATGCCGACGCGGCCGTGGTTGCGACGAGCCCACCCGAGGCGCGGCGGCTAACCGGCCTCGACTCGATCCCGGAGGCCGGCGTTCCGTGCGTTACGGCGTGGTACACGCTTCCCGAAGGGTCGTCGTTCGGGACCGGAAAACGGCTCCTGCTTGACGCCGTCGACGGGTCCCCGAACGCGGTGATCCCGATGTCGGAGGTCGTGCCCGAGTACGCGCCCGAAGACCGCGCGCTGATCGGCGCGACGTTCCTCGGCGAGGCCGCGCTGGACCGTGCGGACGACGACCTCCGTGCCGATACCCGCAAGTCGCTCTCGGCTTGGTTCCCCGAGCGGGGGTTCGGGGGATTGGAGACGGTCGGCGTCGACCGGATTCCCTTCGCACAGTTCGCCCAGTCGCCGGGTGTCCACGCCGCGCTCCCCGGGTCGGACGATCCGAAGGGGCCGGTCGCGCTTGCGGGCGAGTTCACCGAGTGGTCGGCGATTCAGGGCGCACTGGAGAGCGGGCGGCACGCGGCGGCGGCGACGCACGAACGGCACGTCTGATCGCTCGCCACGTCATCAGTAGTTTCGAGGCGGAGAGGAAGCCGACACGGTGGGAACCAAGTAACGTGGCTGATGCTGACTGACTCGTCACCCGACATATTTTTTCAGGGGGCCACCGTATCCTTGTTTAGTGATGCCGTCGCACAAGTCGTCGGTATCACGGGCCGCAGTAGCCCGGCCCCCGAATGGTGGGGACGCCGACCCCGAAGGTCGTTCAATACGGGCGAGGAAAGACCGTCCTCCCCGGCGACAACTGACGGCGAGTCCCACAGCAA
>JAQCNI010000125.1 GCA_028275105.1 Halorubrum sp. | reverse complement strand
GACCTACCGCGCTCGGGGCTACCCGCCCCTCGCTTGTTGAGGACAGGGCTTCCTGTTTCTGTGTCGGAACTTACATCCAACGTGGACACAGCGTCCACGAGAACGGCATTCTCGTGCGGCCCATCAGACCCTTCGGTTCTGAGGACGGTTCCAGACTCCGCAGGCGACTTCCCTTCACGGGTGGTTCGGAGTGTCCCACTCCTACCAAATGGACACTCAGCCACAATCGACGGTGCGCGCTTGTTTTCGCGCTTGAACACCGTCGTAGACGTGGTGAGCATCATAATAATCATTATGAAACACAGGGTACTAAATATGTCGGTGTCTGTGTATGAACAGATAATGACGGTGCTGTATCCCCTCCCTACTCGCTTACTTCGTTCACTCGTTGAGGAAGGGGCCTTATCACCTGTGACAGTAAAACTCTCCGGGGAATGATGTCGTTCGTGGAACCGGTGGCGTCCGGCGAAGCGATCTGCTTCGGGGGAAGCGACGGCCGGGTCCGGCCCCCGCATGGTTAAGTCGATCCGGGGGTTCCCACGAGTATGGACTACGAGCTCGCGGTCGAGAACGGACCCGAAACGATCCCCGGGGGAACGGGGCTCCTGCTCATCCACCCGAGCATCGGGGAGACCGACCGCATCGACACCGACTTCCTGAAGACCGACACCGACGCGTTCCTCGTGGTTTCGACGCGGACGACCGCACGCGAGGTGGAACAGAAACTCGAGTACTACGACGTCGACGAGGGGAAGGCAACGATCCTCGACACGCTCTCGGTCGAGCGGGGATACTCGCGACGGTCTTCGGACGACGTTTACTACGTCTCCGCCCCCGACGACCTCGACGGGGTCGTCGATCGGGTCGAGCGGTTTCTGCGCGACCACGAGGGGAAGCGCCGGGTCTCGGTTGACTCGCTCACCGAGATGGCGTACTACGCGGACGACGACGCGGTATACGGGGCAGCCGCGGAGATCCTCGACCTGCTCAAGGGGCACGACGCGGTCGGGATCTTCCATCTGTCCGAGGAGGTACACGAGGTCGCGACGCTCGATCGATTTCGGGAACTGTTCGATGGGGTCATCAAACTCGGCGACGAGGGAAGCGTCGAGGTCGACCTGTAGGGGAGCGTGATGGCTACTCCCGTCCGTTCGTGACCGCCGACGAGAACATCTTCTCTGCCCATTTCACCGCGTAGGGAGCGCCGCGGTCGCGATACGCTGCGGTGTCGAGCGCGGCGAACGGCGCGGGGAGGTCGAGTTCGTGACGGACCGCGGAGCAGGCGTACTCCGTCGCGCTGGGGAAGTCCGTTTCCCCGCGGGCGACCTCGGCCGGAAGCTCTGGGAGCCGGCCCTTCAGGCGCTCGCCGGCGTCCGTCCACGCGTCGAACAGGCGGGGGAACTCCCCGTCCCAGGACGCGAACACCTCTCGGGTGTGGAGTCCGACCCACGCATCGAACAGCGCGGTCGCGACCTGAAACGTGTCGTTGGGACCGAGACCGGTGGCGTCCGCGTCGGAGTCCGACGGTCCCGGTCGACGGACCGCATCGTCGAGGTCGCGGTACAGCGGGCCGAAGAAGGGGACGAACGTCTCCGGCAATCGACCGCTCGGTTCGTCGGGAGCGGCCACCGATCCCGGAACGGGTTCGGCGCCGATCGCGACCAACCGGTCCGCGATCAGGAACGCGAGGAAGTCGTCGGGCGTTCCCTCGGCTCGACGCTTGACCAGAACGGCCGGAGGGTCCGTCTGCGTGGTTCGCACGACCGTACCGGCTCCCGGAAGCCCGACGGTGAACGTCGGCCCCGCGTAGCGTTCGAGTACGGTCGGGGAATCCTTCGGAAGCCAGTCAGCGGGACTGGAGGCGGGTGCGAGTTCGTCGGCGAAGAGGCCGAGGTCCTCGGCCGCCGCGGGTGGAAGCGTCTCGAAGTCCCCGTCGACGTCGAGGACGGGTGATCCGGACGCGTAACGGTCGCGGACCCCCGCGACGTCATCGTCAAGAGTACGGGACGAGAACATCACCCGGCCGACCCGAACACGTACGAGAGGATGATGAGAACCGAGAGAACGGCCGATACGCCGACCGTACCGAGAACGATCTTACTGGATTGGCTCATGTACGAGCGTACGCGCCGATCCGTTAAATCCGTTCGGTCCCGAGTGGGGGTTCGATTCCGGGTTCCCGTTCGGTCACGAGTCAAGCGGTCTTCGGTCGATCAGTCCAACGTCGGACCTCCGATAGGCGGCTCCGAGTCGGCGTGGAGGGCTTCAACATGGTCGGAAGGGGGCAACCGAGTCCGGAGCGGTTCGATCGGGTCAGGAAGCGTTCGAGCCACGGATTTATACGCGCCGCTCGGGTACGCGTGGTATGCGTGTCCGTGACGCGCTCGAATCGGACGCCGACCCGATCGCCGCGGTGACCGGGAGACCCGCCGCCGTGGTCGTCGACACGATCCACGACCGATCCGTTCGTGTCGCGGTGCGTAACGAGGGTACGGAAACCGACGAAACCGTCGAGGGGTTCGTCGCGTTCGACGTCCGGTCGGAGACCGTTCACGTCACCGATTTCGGGGGATCAAAGCCGGCGATCGGCCGCCTGTTCGAGGAACCGAAGCGGTTCGCGGACCGCGAGAGAATGGACGTTGAGGTGGTCGTTGCCGACGACGATGAGAGTCGGGTCGAATCCGTCGAGGAAGCCGGGTTCGTCGCGGTCGGGGCGGGTCCACGATTCGACGGGCGGGAAACGGCACGGTTTCGACTCGAGATCGACGATGGAAACGGGGATATGTGAACCCCATAACCCGATCTCGTGCCGAACTCGGGGTCGGACCCCGTATTTGGAGTCGGACCCCGCCTCGGACTCGCAGTCGGATCCAGCCCTGGTTTTTCAGTCGAACCGACCCTGAACGATCTCCAAGGCGCGCTCGCGGTCGTCCCAGTCGACGAACACGGCGACGGAGGTCGCGCTCGTGATCAGGTCGATGATGTTCATTCCGGATTCGGCGAGGGGACTGATGATCTCCTGAATCACGCCGGACTGGTTCGGGAGTTCGCCGCCGGTTACGCGGATGACAGCGATCGGGTCGGCGACGGTCACCGACGAGAGCACCTCGTCCTCGACGACCGCCTCGTGTAACAGCGCCTCCGCCCGCTCCGCGACGTCGACGTCGACGTAGAAGGTAACCGAGTCCATCCCGGAGGCGACCGCGTCGATGTTGACATCCTCGCGCCGGAGCGCGTCGGCGAGCTCGGAGAGGATCCCGGGACGGTTACGAAGCGCGCGGCCAGCAACGGTGAGACAGGCGAGCGGCGTCTCGCACATGTCGATGAGGCTCTCGAACTGCCCCTCGATGCTGGTTCCGCCCCTGAGCAGGTCGCCGTGCTGGTAGTGGACCACGCGAACCGAGAGGCCCTCATTCTTGTACGACAGCGACGAGGGAGCGATCACTTCCGCTCCGCGGAACGAGAGGTTCCGGAGTTCGTCAACCGTGATCCGGCCGACGTTCCGTGCCCCCTCGACCACCCGCGGGTCGCCGGTCATGACGCCCTCGACGTCGGTGACGATGACGACCTCGTCGGCATCCATGTAGTTCCCCAGCATCACCGCGGTCGTGTCGGATCCGCCGCGACCGAGGGTCGTGACGTTGCCGTCGTGATCCTCCGCGAGGAATCCGGTGATTATCGGAACGACGCCATCGAGGCGGTCAGCGATCGCCGCCGCGCGACGTTTCGACTCCTCAACGTCGACCTCGCCGAGTTCGTTCGTGACCACCGGCCAGTCCGAGGTCCCCGGTTCGAGGAACACCGCGTCGATGTCGCGGACCGCCAGCGCGGCTTTCAACATCCTGACGCTGGTCCGTTCGCCCATCGAGACGATCTCCGCACGGTCGGCATCGTCGGTTTCGAACGTGATGTCCTCAAGGAGTTCGTCCGTCGTCGACCCCATCGCGCTCGCGACGACGGCGATCTCGTGGCCGGTTTCGACCGCGTTAGCGACCGAATCGGCCGCGCGTTCGATCCGATCGCCGCTCCCGAGGCTGGTCCCGCCGAACTTCGCGATCACGCGCATACGATTCCTCCGGTGAGGAACCGTCGTTCGGCGACCGACCGTCGTCGGTCGGCGGCCGTCCTAGAGCAACGGGATCGTGAATCGAAGCCGGAACGGCCGGGGATCCCCCCAAGCCACCGGGACGAAATCGCGCAGCGATCGCTTGACATGGGGCTCCGTAGCGGAGGCGGGGGCATAATTGTGTCTCATTCGTCGGTGATTCCCCACGCGTCCGGCATCTCGATGACGTACTTCCCGTCCTCCTGAAGCGAGATGATGTACTCCTGTCGGTCGTACAACTCCATCAGGTTGAGTTCGTACTTGCCGGGGCTGACGATCCTAATGCTCTCGAACTGCTCGTTGAGTTCGTCGCGAAGTTCGTCGACGTCGGGTCGAGGACCGGTCCGTTCGTCGGATCCCATCGCGTCCTCGGATCCGGTCGAATCCGCCGTCTCCGTCGATCCCGGTCGCTCGTCGGGATCAGTTCCGGTGGAGGACGACGGTTCGTTGGCCGCGCGGTCGAGTTCGTCCGGCGAGACGACGTCGGAGCGGGCGCTGGCTTGGGCGGTATCCTCGGTGTCGTTCTCGGCCGTTGTGGGGTCGGGCGTCCCCGCAGTCGGGTCGGGTCTCGATTCCGGTTCCGACATTCCATCGGCGTTCGTCTCCGATCCGTCGACGGTCGTCGAATCGGGTTCGGCAGTGCTCGTCGAATCGGGTTCGGCAGTGCTCGTCGAATCGGGTTCGGCAGTGCTCGTCGAATCGGGTTCGTCGGCCCCCACCGGGTCGGACCCCTCGGCGGCTACGGACGATTCATTTTCGGTCCCGGGCGACGTACCGGCAGGTCGGAACTGGAACTTGTTTCCACCACAGTCGGGGCAGCCGGACAGCATCTCCTTCGAGCCGTCGGGGAACGTCCGGCCACACTCCGTACATTGGTGTGGCATCTACTTCCGGGAGACGAGAGTGCTGATGAGGTTCTCGTCCTTGTGGAGCGTTTCGATCCGGTTCGCGGGACCGATGACGGTGAGTTTCTGGGCGGATCCCCGGCCGATCAGTTTGCCGAGAAGTCCCCGGTCCGCCGTATTCGGGTTCGGATACGTTTCGATCTCGATCCCGGTGAAATCGTCCGGGCTGATTTCGGTCATCGTCACCTCGATCAGCTTCGATTCCTCGTCCGGCGACAGCCCCTCCTCGAGGATGACGATGTTCCCATCGCGAACCCCGTCGAGGATCAGTCGGATCTTCTCCATACTGGCGAGTCCCTCCATCCGGGCACCGCTGATCATGTCGATACGAACGCCGTCGTCCGCGGGGTCGCCGTCGTCGTCGACGTCCGGGGTTGCGCCCGGCATTAGCCGAAGTACTCCGCGATGTTCGTGTACACTTCGTCCATGTTGTCTCCCTCCAGCGCCGAGAGCGGTATCGTCTCGTGCTGGGGGAACGCGTTGGCGATCTGTTGGATCTCCGACTCCGGGAGGTCGATCTTGTTCGCGAGGATGAGCACCGGCAGGTCCTGGGATTCGATGATCCCGATGAGCATGGTGTTTACTTGGGTGAACGGATCCTCCGTGGAATCGAGCACGTAGATGACGCCGTCGACGTCCTCGCGAAGCCAGTGCATCGCCTCCGCGACGCCCTCGGTCGCCTCCCGCGAGCGACGGACCGCGTCCTCCTTGTCCATGTCGTGGTCAAGGAATTGTTTGTAGTCGACCTTCGTCGTCACGCCGGGCGTGTCAACGATATCGATCGTGACCGTCCGGCCGTTCCGCTCGATTTCGACGTTCTCCTTTCGCCGGGCCCGTCTGGTTTCGTGTGGAATGTGACTCTCCGGCCCGACGGCGTCGCCGGTCCAGTCGCGTGCGATCCGGTTTGCGAGGGTCGTTTTCCCGGCGTTCGGCGGCCCGTAGATCCCGATCCGCTTGGGCTCGTCGTCCGCGAACAGCCCGTCCGTGACCCGTGATATGCTGTCTCTGAGGCTCGTTAGTAGTCCCATCCTGACCTCCCTGCGGCGGTGTTCTCCCGGACGCCCGTCCGTTCGGCGGACATCGCGGTTCTCATCCGGTTGCGAATACGTCGATGTATGTAGTGGAGTCTATACCCCTTTTACTTAACAACTGCGTCAGACGGGGGTCGGTGAGAGCCGTATCAGAAGGCGATGGCGAATACCGGCTCGACGTTTCGCTATCGGCCCCCCACCCCTTCGTTTCAACTGGAGAGCTACGCTGGGTCGGGAATGAGTTGGAGACGGTCGAGGCGGTTCCGTTTCTCACATTGTCATCGACCTTCTACACAATAAAATATACAGTTAACTCTCCACAATTTAACTTAAGGGTTTGTCGAGGGTACCGTTCAGTATGTATAATAATAAAGCTACCGGATTATATACACCCCCTCCCGCACCCCACCGACGAAAAGTTCCACCCGAAACAAAGGGGTTGGGGGGTACGGCGGATGCCGAGTCCGAGACGATCGATGGGTGAACTGCCCCGTTCACCTCCCGACCTGAACGGTCGTCGACTTCCTTCCAACGGGCCATTCGTCACTTTCCCGGCCGAATCGCCGATATCGCCCGGATCAATACCGAGTGGACCCGCCGAGACATCGGAGACCGAGAGCTTGCGGTGAGACACCCCGTTTAGATCCGAGGAGGAACACTTTTGTAGCAGGTCTTCGTCTGGTTCGAGTGTACAATTTGGACACGTCCGCGCATCGAAAACGAAACAAACCAACGTTTTAGGCCATGTACGGCCCTATTACGGTGGTTGTGGACGTGATTTCCACCTGAAGTCGGGGGGAGCAACGAAATGGACGAAGGGGAACATACGTCGCACGTGAGCGAGACCGGGGACGGGAGAGACGACACCGACACGACCGGTGCCGACAATACCGGCGCCGACGGGGTTGATACCGACGGGACTAATCGGACCAACCGGGCTAAGGCTGCCGCCAGGGCCAGGGCTGCCGACCGGACTGATACCGATCGATCGGTCGCTGACGCTGCCGACGTTGACCTCGACGGCACTGACCCCGACGTCGACGATGACCTCGGAGACCGCGCGGATCCTGACGACGCGGACATCGACGGCGGAAGTCGAGACCGGTCGACGACGGGCGTCGATCTCGACGGGGTCGTACTCGACGACGACGACGACGACGCCGATAACCAGGGGCTGTTCGATGACCTCCTTTCAGGGGAGCCAATCTTCGAGAACAAGGAGGTGCTCAGACCCTCGTACACCCCACGCGAACTCCCCCATCGGAACGATCAGATAAATCGGATGGCGACGATCCTCGTCTCCGCGCTCCGCGGGGAGACCCCGTCGAACATCCTCATCTACGGCAAAACCGGCACCGGGAAGACCGCCTCAGCGAAGTTCGTTTCTCAGGAACTCGAGTCCACGTCCCAGAAGTACGACGTCCCGTGCGAGGTCGAGTACATCAACTGCGAGGTGACCGACACCCAGTACCGGGTGCTCGCACAGCTCGCGAACACGTTCGTCGAGAAGAACCGGTCCGTCATCACGGAGCGGATCGAGCGGTGTCGGGACCTTCGATCCGCCGCGACCGACGACCCGACCGCGCTCGGCTCGACCGAGTTCTCGACCGTCGAGGAGGTCGATACCCGGATCGAGGAGCTTGAGGCCGACGGCGAGGACATGGAGGAGGTTCCGATGACCGGTTGGCCGACCGACCGTGTGTATACGAGCTTCTTCGACGCGGTCGACTATCACGAGCGCGTGGTCGTGATCATGCTCGACGAAATCGACAAGCTCGTCGAGAAGAGCGGCGACGACACGCTGTACAACCTCTCGCGGATGAACTCCGAACTCGAGAACTCCCGGATCTCGATCATGGGAATCTCGAACGACCTGAAGTTCACCGACTTCCTCGACCCGCGGGTCAAATCGAGCCTCGGCGAGGAGGAAATCGTGTTCCCCCCGTACGACGCGAACCAGCTCCGCGACATCCTTCAACACCGCGCCGACACCGCGTTCAAAACTGGCGCGCTCACCGACGACGTGATCCCCCTGTGTGCCGCATTTGCTGCCCAAGAACACGGCGACGCCCGACGGGCGCTCGACCTCTTCCGGACCGCCGGCGAGCTCGCCGAACGGTCACAGGCGGAGACGGTCGCGGAGAAACACGTCAGACAGGCGCAAGACAAGATCGAACTTGACCGTGTCGTCGAGGTAGTCCGGACCCTCCCGACACAGAGCAAAATCGTCCTGTTTGCCGTGATCCTCCTCGAGAAGAACGGCGTTCACAACATCAACACCGGCGAGGTGTTCAACATATACAAACGTCTCTGTGAGGAGATCGACGCCGACGTGCTCACCCAACGGCGGGTTACCGACCTCATCAGCGAACTCGACATGCTCGGAATCGTTAACGCCGTCGTCGTCTCGAAGGGCCGTTACGGCCGCACGAAGGAGATGGGCCTGTCAGTTCCGGTCGAGGAGACGGAGGCGGTGCTCCTCTCGGATTCCCGTCTCGGTGACATCGAGAACGTTCAGCCGTTCGTTCAGGCTCGGTTCGACAACTGACTCGGCGACGTCGATGCCGGTATCGGTGCCAACGTCGACATCGACGCCGACGTCGACATCGATCCCGACGTCTGATTCCGCTGGATTGCCGGGACGGAACTCGCCGCCCATGATGAACCCACGAAGCCTGCCGTCCACGACGGGGATGGAAGGAGTCCTCGGCCCGGACCCGTCGCCGCGAGCACGTCGCTCAACTCCGCTTGTCCCGTGCTGATCAGCCGGACGTACCCGAGATACGGCACTCGAGCCCTCGCGACCCCGGTTACCCATTCCGCCGGCACGGGCTCGGCGATCCCGCTCGCTTGGTCATACTCCCGGTTGTTGTCGCCGAGCGTGATGAACCCGCCACGCGGGGCGGGACAGTGACGGAGGTCGCGACAGCTATTGGCGTTGTGGAACCGTTCGTCCGCCCGATCGTACCAGTTTTCGCCTTCCTCGACGTGGAACATCGCCCGATGGATGATGGGTGACGACTGTCTCTCGGGCGGTTGATAGATCATCACCGACCCGTAGTCGTTGAACGTTCGATAGTCGACCTCCCGACCGACCTCGTGGGTGACGACCCCGACGTCGTTGTTCGCGGCATCCGGCGCGAACCGCCCCGTGTCGGTGACGAACACGAGATCGCCGACCTCCATGTTCGGCTCCATGCTCTCGGATTTGACGGCGACCATCGGCGGCCACGCCCCGCTGACCGCGAACAGCAGTAGTCCGATCAACAACACGATCGTGACGCTGGACAGCACCTCTCGAACCCACATGAACGGCCCTTCCATGTCGTGTCGGAACCGGTGGAGTACCCCCCGTTCGTCGGCGCGCGTCTTCAAGGGCGCATCGACCGGTTCGGCATCCGCTTCCGGTCCGCTCTCGGCCGTCACGTCGTCGGATCCGCCCCGGGTACCGGATCCGCCGGAATGACCCGGGGCGCGCGGCTGCGTCGCGTCGTCGTCCAGTCCGACATCCCCCTCGGTGGACGGATCCTCTCCGCCGATCGGGTCCTCTTCGGGCGTCGACCGATCGTCGGGATTCATCGTGGCGGCTTTAGCAGGTTCCAGTGATAAGTCTCCGGGTCCGTCGTCGACTCGATCCGCCACCGAAAGCCGACTACCGCAACGCTCCGCGGTACTCGGTTCGTGGACGGAGAACGACTTGGGCTGTCCCCGGTCCGGCGACGTCGGCCATCGCCAGTCGTCGTCAGTCGTCGTCAACGATCACTTCGACCGGACCATCGTCGTCGTCGACGTTGGCGGCTTCACCGGCGGAATCCTCGGTCGTCGCGTTCTTCTGTTGGAGGTACAGTCCCCCGACGACCGCCAACACGACCCACGACCGCCAATCGGCGAGATTCAACGTATAGCCGATCCCGAACGGTTTCTCGACTAACATCCCCTTTCCGGGTTGCCAGTACGACGAGAGGAGTCGGCCGAGGCTCGGCCGCTCGAAGTTGTACGGGATTCCGAACATCTCTCCCGACGACGGTTTATTTCCCATACCGATGATTTACGCGCCGGGGATATAAATCGTGTCGGCCGGCGTTCGCGTCGGATCGCGACACGGTCTCGTTCCGTCGCTCCCGGTGCTACCCATACACCGCCCTCGACCGTCGCATCTCACCGATACCGGCCCCGCCGCCGCACCGCCTCCAACCGGTCGAGAACGTCGTCGTCACCGACCGATCGGTACCCCGATTCGAATGCGTCGACGATGGGAGCCGGATCGGCCGCCGTCGCAGTCACCGACCCCTCGAACACGTGGAGGTCCATCGCGTGATCCTCGACGTGCCCGGTGTGATACCCCAAGCCGAAATCGATCAGGAACGCCGTTTCCCCGTCCCGGTGAGCTTCCCCCCCTCCGATCCGGACGTTCCGGGTCGTCGGGTCGCCGTGGACGACTCCCGCGCAGTGGAGTCGTGCGAGGTGTTCACCGACCCGCCGACTCCAGCGTCCCGCAGGGTCGGCGTCGAGTTGCGCCGCGAGGTCGCGCTCCCCGACGTACTGGAGGGTGAGCGTCGCCGCCGGAACGTCGACGTCGTACACGAGCGGCGTCGGCACTCCGGCCCGCCGCGCCTCGCTCGTCAACCGGGCCTCGATGACGGTCCGATCGTGGCGGAGGGTTCGGTCCAGCGCCGGATGCCGATACGTCTTCGGTACCCGTCGCTTACGGACGAACGGTCGCCGAAAGCGTCCGGTATCCGTTGTCCCCTCGGCCGTCCCGTCGGCTCCGTTGTTCCCGACGTTCCTGAGGCCATCGGCGTCCCCGATGATCTCAACCACCGCCTCCGCGCCCCGTCGGTCGGGTCGCCTCCGAGCGACGATTCCGGACTTCTCTCCGTCTCCAGTCCCGGTGCCGTTCCCTCCGCCGACGCGGACGACGGACGCCTCGTCGCCCCGCCAGGTCACCGGGACCGCGTCCGGCCGGAAGTTCGGGTCGATCGACGACTCGGGGATCGGGAGCGTGTCGCCCGCTTCCGCCATCTTTGCGCCGAGCACTGCGATCATCCCGGCGTTGTCGCGGAGATACTTCGGCTCCGGCGCGTGGAACGCCGCTCCACGCGTCGAACACATCCGTTCGAGCATCCCCCGGAGTCGATCGTTCTGTCCGACCCCCCCACCCAACACGAGTTCGTCGGCCCCCGTCAGCGACAGCGCCCGCTCGGACACCTCCGTGAGCATCCCGAAGACGTGTTCTTGCAGGGCGAAACAGATCTCCTCGACCGGCTCGCCGTCGTCGTATGCGTCGTTGGCGGCCGAGCTAATCCCCGAAAAGGAGAAGTCCATTCCCTTGACCACATACGGCAACTCCAGAAGGTCTTCGGGGTCCGTCAACTCCTCGTCCCTTCGTGTCTCCGCCACCTCGGCCGCCTCGGCCACTTCGGCCGCCGCCGTCTCAACCTTCGGCCCCCCCGGGTGGCTCCACCCGACGTGGCGCGTGAACTTGTCGATCGCGTTGCCGACGCCGGCGTCCATCGTCTCACCGAGGACCCGGTACCGACCGTCATGATAGCCGAGCAGATGGGCGTTCGCGCCCGAGGCGTTCAGACATACCGGGTTCGAGAACCCCGACTCGTGGCGACCGATCTCGAGGTGCGCGACCATGTGGTTGACCCCGACGAGCGGGACGTCAAGGGTCCCCGCGAGCGACCGCGCTGCGGTCCCGACGACCCGGAGACACGGTCCAAGGCCGGGGCCACGGGAGAAGGCGACCGCGTCGATCGCGTCGGGACCGTGCGCCGACTCGGCCGCCGTCAGAATCCGATCGATGACCTCGGGAATCGCCTCGGCCAGATGTTCGGCGGCCTCACGCGGATGAATTCCCCCGTTCTCCGGCTCGTACGGGTCCGACTCGATCCGGGTCGTGTCGGTTTCGGCGTCGTGGAGCGCGGCGCTGGCACACCATGCCGTCCCCTCGATGCCGAGAACGCGCATCCGGTCGCGACTCAGGCCTCTTCGGCGTTGCCATCGGCACCGATCTTGTTCCGTTCGAGCATGTGGTCCTGTTCGACGTCGAGGGCGTCCGCGGCGGAGTCGTACACCTTCGCGTAGCCGACCGTCTTGCGCATCCCGAACTTGGTGTTCAGCTCGTGGACGACGACCTGTTCGGAGCCCTTGTCCAGTTTGGCCGCGAGCGAGTCACGGACGGAGAGTCGGGACGGCGTCGCCTCCTCGTGGGTCGTCTCGAAGCGAATGTCCGTACGGTGCAACATGGGGTTCTCCTCCTCGGAAATGATGTCGACGTCCATGGTTAGTTACGTGTATTACCCCCCGAACGCTGTAAAAGGATTTCGAAGCGGGTGCCGACCTCATGGAATGGCTCGCGTGACTCACCACGGTGACGCCGCTCCGGGGCGTTCGTGCCCGTTCGGGAGGGTTTACCACGTTGGAACCGAACCTCCGGATGGAATGGCGAACGACCCCGACCAAAGCGCGGATCCGATCGACCGATCGGAGTACGAGTTGCTGCGGGCCAAACACGGGATCTTTCCCCTGATTTCGGTCGCCCGGAAGGTTCGATGGTGTAGCTACCTGTCGTTCGCCGCCGCGCTCGTCGCGCCGATCGTCGCACTCCTCCCTCGACCGGTTCGGGAGGCGTACTTCGCCGCCGACCCACTATCCACGTCCCTCGGGGCCGCCACCGTCGTCCTGTTTGGGACGCTCTGTCTGGGGGCCGGCGGCGTCGGTCTCGCCGCCCTCGCGATCCATTTGAATCGGTCCCCGGAACCGTCGGGGTCGGAGATCTGGCGGCTCGTCGGTCTCGAGGACGCGTTCACGGGGATCGCCTTCGTCACCGGCGCCCTCGGGGTCCTCGCCGGCATCGCGCTCCTCGCGACCGGATTGACGGGGGTCGACCGTGTCGAGACGTTGATCGGATACGGGATCACTCCGTACTTTCCGCTCCCGGCGTATCCGGTCACCCCGAGACTGACCGCCGCCGTGGCGACGGTCGCCGGTGCCCTCACGCTCGGCCTGGCCGCGTTCATCGACCGGAACGGGACCGACCCCGAGTCGTGAGCCGGGACGGGTCGTTCTTCCGGTGCGTGTCGATTCCGATCAGTTCGACCGCTGCTTGAGCGCTCGATAGGCCGCGTCGACGTCGCCGTCAAGCGACTCGAGCAGCTCACGCGCCGTCGCCCGCGTCTCGGCCGTCACGGCCACGCGAACCATCCCCTCCCCCGGTTGGCCGTACACGACGGTCGCCCCCGTCGGCGCGGCGACGATCGCGGGCAACGCGGCGAGATCCTCCTCCCCGTCCACCTCGATCAGGACCGGGTTCGGGTCGCCAAGGGCCTCCGGAAGCGCGTTCAGGAGGTCGGCCGTGAGAGCCCCCGGCGGGTTCGCAACGGTGATCCGTCGGACCTCCATCCCGTCGGTCGCGAACGTGTCCGCAATCTCCGGCCGGACCGCCTCGCGTTCCGTCCTCCCGTCGATGAGCGCGACGTCCGGGGTCCGCCCCGCCTCCCGGAGGTGGTAGGTGACGACGTCGCCGACGGCGACCAGGGGGGCGTCCGGGGCGTCGTGGTCCTCACGCGCCGCCGCCGCGGCCGCGATCACCCGCTCAGGGTCGACCGTTACCGGCCCCATCGGGTCCTTGAACGCGTCGCGGAGGGCGTCGGGGAGCGTCAGCACGGTCGGGTCGTCAGCGGACCTTCAGCGCGTACGACCCGGCCTTCGAGACGTTCATCTCCTCGGCGATATGGCTCTCGTCGGGTTTCGTGACGATGACGTACCCGGCCCAGTCCTCCGTTAGCGACGAGGACCCACAGTTCTCGCAGGCCTGGGCGTCCGGATCGTTGACGTAGTGACACTCCCGGCAGGCGACCCGATCCTCGGCCATCAGTCGTCCTCCACCGTCGCGTCGGACTCGGCTCGCCGGCGACGGTCGCTTTCGAGCCACTCGTGTTTCCCGAGCCCCGGCTGTTTGGCGGTCAGCCCGATCTTCGAGTCCCGGGGGTTGCGCTCGTCGATGCTCTTTGTCACGACCCGAACGCGAACCGCGTCGTCCACCCCGAGGCTCTTGTCGGAGTCCGAGGAGGCGAGCTGCTGGTTCGCCCCGTCGAACGTGAGGTACTCGTCGGTGATCTGCGAGACGTGTAACAGCCCGTCGACCGGTCCGATCCCGACGAACGCCCCGAACTCGACCGCCTCAACGACGGTGCCGTCGACGACCTCCTGCATGTCGGGGTCGAAGGTGAGCGCGTCGAACTCGGCCTCGTAGTAGACGCCGGGCCGATTGTGGAGGACCGCTCCCTCCCCGACGTCGTGGACTCCGATGACGCTGACGACGCTCCCGACGTCCTCGTCCATCCGTCCTTCCAGTTTGTCCTGTAGTAGGGCCTTTACCCGCTCGTCGGTGACGTCCGCCAGGTGTTCCGGCGGGACCTCGACCGTATCCTTGAGTCGAACTCGTTTGTACATATGGGTTGTGTGGGTGTGTCGCGTTCGTCGGTTCGGTTCGTTGCGTGTATCGCGTCCCGATCCCGTTCTCGGGTCAGTCGGTCGGCCGGTCCGCCGCGCAGTGTCCCGTTCGTCGTGCCGCGGTCAGCCGGTTGCGTCGCGTTTCGACCGCCCCGGATCCCCGGGTGCTACGGCCCCCGGGACCCGGGTCCGTTACGGCTCCCTTATCCGCAGTGTGTTTCGCCCCCGTAAACAGAGTACCGGTGTGTCCGCGTCCAGCACCCGTTCGATCAGGGGTCGGTCGTTCGTGACGACGTAACCCGCCCGGCCCGTCCGGGCGAGAGCGACGAGCGCGTCGTCGCCGTACGGTCGGTCCGACCCGTCGCCCTCCCCCTTCTCGTCGCCGGGGGCCTCGGCCTCCATCGTCCGTGCCCGCGCGGCGAGGTCTCGTCCGACGCTCGCCGCGGTCGCCGCCTTGCCGTTCCCCGACGACAACCGGTCGAGTTCGGCGACCACCGCCCGGGGAACCACCGCCTCGTACGCCCCGAGCACGCGATCGAGCTCGTCGAACAGGCGGAGGTCCGCTTCGACGG
This sequence comes from Halorubrum sp., assembly GCA_028275105.1. Taxonomy (GTDB): domain Archaea; phylum Halobacteriota; class Halobacteria; order Halobacteriales; family Haloferacaceae; genus Halorubrum. Next base: position 8,221 of record JAQCNI010000125.1, on the reverse strand, counting down.
GGGCCATCAGCGCGCTCGCGTCGAGCGCGACGACGGGGCGGTCGGCGGCCACGCTACGACAGCGTCCCTATGCCGATGAGCCGCCACCGCGCGCCGACCCGGCGGTTTATCGCGATCTGTGCGCCGCGCTCCGCACAGACCGGCCGCTTGAGGCTGACCTCACACTCGCCGTCGCGGGCGCTCGTCACCGCCCCGACGGTAGTTGCGGTGCCGACCGTCAACATGAGCGGCTCGCCGGTCGATATCTCCTCGATGTCGCTGTCGCCGCTCTCGTCGTCCTCCTGCCCGACGACGCGGTCGAGCAGGTCGACCGTCATCTCAAACTCGTGTCTCGTCGGCGGGAGCGTCCCCGGCTCGCCGACGACCTGCCCGGCGAGCGCGTCGCCCTTCGCCAGGCTGGGGTCGAGCCCCGTGCCGACGCCGAGCAGACCGCCGGGCGTCGCGGACTCGACGTCCGCGTCTCCCGCTCGAAGCGACCGGACGTCCGTCTCGAGTGGCCGCCACTCCGTTCGCCCCTCCTCTTCGACCTCCCGGCCGGGTCGGATCTCGACCTCGTCGCCGACGTCGATTCGCCCGTTGACGAGCGACCCGCCGACGACGCCGCCCTTGAGCCCCGACGCGGTCGTCCCGGGTCGGTTGATGTCGAACGAGCGGGCGGCGTACATCCGCGCGCTCTCTCCGGGGTCCCGGTCGGGGGTCGGGATCTCCTCCTCGACGGCCTCGATGAGGAGGTCGAGGTTCACCTCCTGCTGGGCCGAGACGGGGACGATCGGCGCGCCCTCCGCGACGGTGTCCTCGACGAACTCCCGGATCTCGCCGTGGTTCCTCATCGCCCGGTCGCGGTCGACGAGGTCGACCTTGTTCTGGGCGATCACGATGTCCTCGATCCCGATGAGGTCGAGCGCCATCAGGTGCTCCTCGGTCTGGGCCTGGGGGACGCCCTCGGTCGCGCTCACGACGAGGACCGCCCCGTCCATGATCGACGCCCCGGAGAGCATCGTCGCCATCAGCGTCTCGTGGCCGGGCGCGTCGACGAACGAGACGGTCCGCAGCGGCTCGCTTTCGGCGCCGTCCGGACATGCCTCGTCCGTCGTGTAACACTCGGGTGCGTCGACCCCGGGACAGCGACGGAACGTCGCGTCCGCGTACCCCAGCCGGATCGAGATCCCGCGTTTCATTTCCTCGCTGTGCTGGTCGGTCCACGAGCCGGACAACGCCTGAACGAGCGTCGTCTTCCCGTGGTCGACGTGACCGACGAGACCGATGTTCACCTCCGGTTGTGTGTTGGCTTTCGTCACTGTTGAACCTCCTAACGGAGCAGTCTTACCCGAATTTTCGCCCCGTGCGAGTGATAAAGTTGCTGTTATAGCGGCGTCAGGGTCCCCTTCGCTCCCTCCCGCCCCCCGCTTCGGTCCGGAACGTTCGGTCGTTCCGGCATTCGGTTCGATTCGCGTATCCGGTTCGATTCGCGTATCCGGTTCGATGCGGGCCACGCGCACGCGACGGCCGTCAACGACCCGGAATTGGGTCCCACCGAACCGCCCGACACGGCACCTCATGCCTCCCCAACCTCGGCCTCGGCGACCCGCCGGCGGTTCTGGCGGGGCACCTCGACCTCCCTCGCGCGCGTCGCTCGCGGCTTGGCCGCTCACGAGCGCGCGCCGCGCACGCATCAGATCACTCGCACCCCGGAATGTGTCCGCCCCCCGGACCCCAGGACCCCTAGCCCCCCGAACCCCCGGTGCCGTCCCCGACTCAGATCGTGCTCGAGAGTAACACCGCGTAGATCGCGGCGTTGTAGACGCCGTGGGCCAGCCCCGGAACCAACACGTTGTTCGTGCGCTCGTAGAGGACGCCGAGCACGCAGCCCAACACGACGACCACGGCGACGTACGCCCACCGCTGGCCGGCGGTTCCCTCGAGCGCCGAGAGGTGGACGAGCCCGAACAGGAGGCTCGCGATCAGCACTGCCGGGGCCGCGTCGAACGCCCGGCGAAGCCCGCCCTGGACGACCCCGCGGAACAAGACTTCCTCGACCGGTCCGACGACGAGCAGGGAGAGAACGATCATCGCGAGGTAGTACGCAACCGGGTCGCCCGCGGGGACGACCGCCTGGTTCTCTGCGGTCATGAGTCCGACCTCCCGGAGGACGAACAGCGCGCCGTACTGGAATCCCAACAGCCCGACGCCCCCCCCGACGACGAGCCCGGCCTCCCACGGCGTCGGCCGCGATACCCGGAGGAGGCTCCAGCCGTCCGTGGCCGCGAGGTAGCCGAGAACCGCCCCGAGGAACCCGGCGAACTGGATCACCGTTCGGAGCAGCTGCCGGCCGTTCGTCCCCTCGTCGACGAGTCCGACGCGGACCGCGAGATTAGTGACCGGGGCGGTGACCGCGCTCGCGACGAGCAGCGCGAGGACGACCACGAAGACCGCGGTCGCGAGTTGAAGCAGTCGCTCGACGGGGACCGGGACGTCCGACGCGACGTCACTCATCGGCGGGACTTGGGCGTGCGGCGTGTTAGGCGCTCCGGAACGCGAGTCGATTCGTCCGGCCCCCTGGGTGAGTCCTCGGGCTCGCGACCCCCGGACCGCGTTCGGTGTGGCACCGTTCCCGGTTCAGGATTGCTCCACCCGGAGCTCCCGCTTGTCGTCGACGGCGTCGGCCTCCGGGAAGTTCCCGCCGCCGAGCAGGCCACGGGCCGCCTTCTTCCCCCACTCGACGGCGGGTTGGGTGAACGTCGACACGCTCGCGAGTTCGCCGTACAGCACGCAGGCGGCCTCCATGCCGTACAGCAGTTCGCCGAGCGCGCGCTCGTCCACCCGGTCGACCTCGATCCGGACGTTGGGGACGTCGGCGGCCGCTAGGCTCGCCTCCGTCGCTGCGAACTCCGCGTCGAGCACGTCGCCGAGCGGGGAGCCGCCGAGGTACGAGAGCCCCTCGAGGTCGGTCTCGGGGATTCCCGTGTCGGCGCGTTCCGTCGGGCGGACGAGCGTGACCAGTTTGTCGGCCGGGCCCGCGCGGTACAACTGGAGCTGCGAGTGCTGGTCGGTGGCGCCGAGCGCGCGGGCGGGCGTCTGCCCGACCCCGTCCTTGCCGAGGCTCTCGGCCCACAACTGCGCGAACCACTCCGCAAACGTCTCCAGCGACTCCGTGTACGGCATGAACGCGTTCGTGAGCGCGCCGCGTTCCGCGAGCGCGTACGTGGTCGCGCCGTACGCGTACGCCGGCGACTCGAACAGCGACCCGGAAAGCGCGTCCATCCCGTCGCGGCCCCCCTCAAGCACCGGCTCGATGTCGTGACCCTGGAGGCCGGCGACCGCGAGCCCGACCGTCGAGAGGACGGAGAAGCGACCGGGGACCCCCTCCGGGACGTCGAGCGCGGGCAGGTCGTGTGTGTCCGCGAGCCGACGGAGGTTCCCCGCCTCGCCCGTCGTCACGAGGGTGCGCTCGGTCCAGTCGACGCCCGCCCGATCCATCGCCTCGCGGACGACGAGGAAGTTCGCGAGCGTCTCCGCGGTCGTCCCCGAACGGGAGACGACGTTGAGGACGGTGTCGCCGAGCGGCAGGTCGTCGAGGAGCCCCCGGACGTGGTCGGGGTCGACGTTGTCGAGGACGTACGCGTCGACGTCGCTTTCGAGCGCGTTCGACAGCGTCGCCGCGCCGAGAGCGCTCCCGCCGATCCCGACCGTCAGGACCGCCTCCGGCCGGTCGAACCGGTCGGTTGCCATGCGGATCGCGTCGGGGTCGGCGGTCTCGGGGAGCGTCAGCGAGGCGTACCCGAATTCGTCTGCGTCCATCCCGTGGCTGATCCGCTCGTGTGCGTCCGCGACCCGGTCGTCGAGCCGTTCCAGCGTCCCGGTCGTGAGGCCGGGCGTGGTGCCGAGCGCGTTGCCGATGTCGACGTCCATACTCCGTACACACTCCGGGCGGTGATAAGATTGGGTCGTCGAGCGGTCGACGCCGGGAACGGACCGTCGAGCGAGCGGACCGGGCGGCGAACCGCCGATCCGGATTAATCGGCGGGGATCACGGTCTCGTCGTCGCCGAGCGCAGGACGGCCGACCCACCGGTCGAACGAGAGCGGCCCGGATCCGAGCGTGAACACGGCCGAGGCCATGCCGAACAGCACGACGTGGGCCAACACCGGGTCGTCGGGGAGGCCGAACAGGGTCGTGGTGAACAGGAGAAAGGAGACGGCGGCCGCGCCGCGGGTGAAGAAGCCGGCCATCAGCGCCAGCCCGACGGCGATCTCGGTGACCCCCGCGCCGACGACCCACAGCCCGGGGTCGACCGGGACGACCGAGCTCAGGTTGTAGCGTTCGACGACGAGGAGCCCGCTACCCGGGTCGGCGAGCTTCTGGACCAGCCCGAGGTAGACGAACGTGACCCCCATCCCGACCCGGAGGATCGTCGGGACGTACCGGCGTAGCGGGGCCATCGAATCGTCGAGGAACGCCTTCAGGTAATGGACCGGGTCGACCCGGCCGTAGTACGTGCCGTCGGTGCTCGCGACCGTCAGGAGCATGTCGTCGGCGCTGGGGCGCCCGCCGCCGAGGACGAGCAGCGCAAGCAACACCGGGACGTACTCGATCGCAATGACGACGCCGGGGTCGACCGTGACGAGCACCCACGCGAACGTCACCAGCCCGACGGTCGAGACGATCCGGGTCGCGAGCCCGAACAGGATACAGAACCCGAGCCCGATGAACAGGACCCGGAGGAACGGACTCGTTGCGGTGGTGAATTTTAGCGTCGGCGCGAACAGGTATCCCTCGAACCCGGCCCCGACGAGCGGGAGCCCGATCGAGAGCCGGAGCATCCACGGGATGAGATCGCCGTAGCCGGCGAGCTTCTCGCGGAGGATCACCACGTCGAGGATCGTCGGTCGGACCCACAGATACGCCGCGATCCCGGCGGTCACGCCGAGTCCGGACAGGCCGAACACCGCCGCGTTGAGCGGGTCAGACAACACCTCGACGAGGAACGCGATCCCATTCAACGGATCGCCGGGTTCGTCGGTGACGTAATCGACGTGCGCGGTTACCGGCCGGACGGCGACCGTTCCGAGCGCCGCGAGGGCGGCGGCGACGACGGATCGACTGGGCATACTCCCACTATATCACGTGAGTACCTAACATTGTTCGTTGATCAACGACGCCGCTTGGGTTCCCCGTCGGCCCGTCGGCCTGCCCGGTACCCCCGGGAAACAAGCGTCCGCGTCCACGCGTCACGACGTCCGTGACCGGCCGGAGCCGCCGTTCCGGGTCGGCGGCGGCGTCACCGGTAGCGTGGCCGTCGTCGCCCTTTCGGTCGGCCCGCCGGTCTGCTCATTGGTCGCCCCCGTCGAGGACGTCCCGATACACCCGTCCGAACGCGTTCCGGCGGAGGGTGCTCACCGCGGCGTCCGTCCCCTCCTGAAACGTCGTCGCGACCACGGCGTCGGCGAAGGGAACGGGGTGCCACGCGACTCGATCCACGTGCTCCGACCCGAGTTCGATCACGTCCTTGGCCGCGAACTCACTCGTCTCGAGCCACTCGTCGAACGTCCCGCGGTCGGCGACGTGGACGCACAACAGTTCGGCGAACGTCGCGTCCCGGGCGGTCTCGACCACGGCCGGCGTGACGCGGTCGGCGTACTCGTCGGCGTCGAACTTCATGGCTTTGGCCGTCTCGCGGACGACGACCCGCGCGACGGGACCGGCCGTCTCGTAACAGTCAAGCGCCTCCTCGCGGGTCGTCGGCGCGAACGCGCCCCTCGTTTCCATGGCCGGTCGTCCGCGGCCGAGCGAAAAGGGTGTTCGGGTACGCGCCGGGATGCGAGCGGCTACGCGTCGGGGTCCGTATCCGGGTCGGCGTCGTCGTCGGTCGCCTCGCCGTCGGTCGCCTCGCCGTCGCCACCGTCGTCATCATCGTACATCCGGCGCGTCAGCTCGCGCGCCTCCCGGATCGCGGCCGCGGTCTCGGGATCCAGTTCATCCTCCCGGGCGGTGGGACCGTCCGCCGTCGTGCCGGCCCGGTGGGGCGGAGAGTCGTGTCGGCGGTGTGTATGGTCCGGACCGACCGATCGCTCCGAACCGTCGAACTCGCCGGCGTTGACGTCCGGCCGACCGCGGTCGGTCGTGTCCGCGAACACCTCGTGATACTCCGCGGAGTCGGCGTGGGGGGTCACCGCCTCCGCGAGGCCGGCGGGGTCGGCCGTCTCCCACTCCGGGGCGTGTTCGTCGAGCCACACCTCGTGGTCCTCGCCGTGGAGCATCGCCGTGAATGCGAGGTGGTGTGCGAGGTGCTCGCCGTCGCGCTGGGGCGTCGCACACACCGGACACGCATATCCCATCGTGTCTCCGGGAACGGGCGTGACCGGTAAATCGGCATCGGAACCGGGTGGCGTCGTCGGGAAACGACCCCGTCGGAACGGGTCCCGCGGAGGCGCGCTCCGGTGAGCGGGCGCGACGGCGCACGCGAGCAGAGCGCGAGCGGTGAAACCGCGAGCAGTGAGCGACAGGGCGAGAGCAACGCTCTCGCTTGTAACCGGCGCGTAGCGCCGGTGACGAGGTTGGGGAGGCGTGAGGTGCGGTCGCGGTGCTGTGCGGGGTGGGGTGGGACTCATAGTGATTACTGCGAATAGTTTCATGGACGGTGTCGAAAGACGCCCGTTACGCGGCTCTCATCACCGACACGGATCGTCGCGGCGGTACAGACTCGCAGTAATCAGTATAATTCGAGTGAGCTCGGGAACACCGTTGAATCCGTCGTCAAAGCTGTAGAGATATTCAATTTCGTCGCGCTGCATCGTTGCAACGATGACGGCATCAGTCAACGAGAGTGACTCGTCCCGTCGGAATACCGACCGGCCGGCATTGAAATCAGTTTTCGAGGTGTGGGTGAATGAGAACCCGCTACTCTCGATGAGTGTAGCAAGCGTTTCGGACGCACCATCGTGTCCCGCTCTCGATTGAAGATAGTTGATAGCTTCTTCGAGAACGTCGCTCAAGACGTATGTCGTCGGGAGGTCCCCGTGGTCTATCGCAACTAATATGGGTCCTTCCCCCACCGGCGGTCGTCGTAGGTCGCCTGCCGGTCGCTGTCGAACCGCTCCTCGAACTTCCGGCGCAGCGCCGCCTTCTCCCCGGCGTCGATTCGCGCCAGTTCGTCGGCCTTCCCGACAGCTTTGGGAGGCCCCCGCGTCGTCGCGACCTCGGCGAGCACTTGCCGGGTCAGCCGGTCGCGCGTCTCCGGGTCGCGGGCGAACGCGTACGGCGCCTCCAGCTTGTAGGTCACGTCCGTTCGCGGGTCGTACAGCATCATGAACGTCGGCTCGTACAGCACCGGGTCGAGTTCGCGGTCGATCCCGAGCGCGTCGGCGTCGGCGGCCATCGTCCGGTCCGCCCCGCCGCGGCTGTGGAACCACGTCGTGAACGTGAGCGCGTCGTCGGCACGGTCGTCGGTCCCGTTTTCTCCCCCGGGCCGCTCAAGCAGTCGGGTGAACAGCGCGGTGTCGTTCGGCCACGGGGACTCGAGCCCCGCCCGCGCGAGCGATCGGACGACCGTCCGGCTCGACGGGTTCTTTACGAACCCGGCCAGCGGGACGTCACGCTCGACGAACCGCTCGACGAGCCGGACGTACTTCGCGACGACCGCCCGGGGTTTCGCCTCCCGCGCGAGCTCGCCGAGCTCCGGGTCCCGGTCCTCCCACGTGAACAGCTCCTTCGGGTAGATCGGGCCGTCGAGCACGAGGAGCTCGTCGACCGCGTCGGCGTGGTCGATCGCGTGGGTCCCCTCGGCGAGGTAGAGCGCGAGCGCGTGGACGACCCCCTCGGCGTACCGGTTCACCCGCGGCGCGTGGAGCACGCGCTGGCGGGTGTGGCCCGCGTCCCGCTTCGTCCACTCGCCGTCGAAGTCGGCGGTCGAATCGCCCGCGTGGACCGTCGCGACGATGGTCCGATCGCGGTGGAGGTCGAGATCGGTCGGGTCGGCGGCCATCGCCGCGTGGGCCACGTCGACGACGAGCCCGTTCTTGAACGTCGTCGGATTGATCGTCCCGGAGTCGAGCCCGTGGACCGTCCCGAACGGTCGGTCCGCGAGCGCGACGTCGTCGATATCGGCCCGCCGACGCTCGTGGCCGGCGACGGGTTCGATCACGACGCGGCCGTCGCGGCGGAGGTCAGGGAGCCAGTCGCGCCAGACCTGCCCGGCGAGGTCCTCGTGGTCGGTCGTGTCCAC
>JAQCNI010000124.1 GCA_028275105.1 Halorubrum sp. | reverse complement strand
GAACTGCGATACGTTTTTATGAGTTGGTAATGAGCGTTGACCCACATGGTAGATAGTGACCAAGTGAACCGACGCGACGTTGTCAAGGGAGCGACCGCACTCGGTGTCGTCGGCCTCGCCGGCTGTTCAGGCGGCGACGGCGGCGACGGAAGCGACGGAAGCGACGGAAGCGACGGCGGCGACGTGACGATCACCATCGGCGGGACGTCGACCGGCAGCTCGACGCAGGCCGCCGGGCAGGCGCTCGCCCGCGCCGCCTCCCAGCACAGCGACTTCCTCAACGTCTCGGTCCAGGAGACGCAGGGGTGGACCGCGAACCTCTACGAGTTCGACAACGACCAGATCCCCGCGATGGGGGTCGACAATAACTCGCTGTCGAAGGCGCTCAACGACGAGGGCCCGTTCGCGGACGACCCGGTGGACACGCTGCCGGACCAGGGGTTCCTGTTCACGTCGCTGCAGATTCACTGGGTCGGTCTAGAGGGAAGCGGCGTCGAGTCCGTCGCCGACCTCCGTGAAGGCGGCTACACGATCTACCCGATCCAGCCCGGCTTCGGGACCCGGCTGCTCACCGAGGAGATCCTCAAGGAGGCTGGGATGTGGGAGCCGAACGACATCCTCAACGTCGACACCGGCGACATCCCCGGTGCCGTCGAGGAGGGCCGCGTCGACGCGCTGGCGCTGTACGGCGCGAACGGCGTCAACCTCTCCGGCTGGTGTCAGGAGGTGGACGTGCGCAGCGGCGGCGGCCTGAACCTGCTCGAAGTGGACGACGAGTTCCGGCAGGTCATCGAGGACCACCCCGGCGCGATCTTAGAGGAGATCGAGCCGTACGGCTACGAGCAGGAGGTCACCGCCTACACCGACACGATGACGACTTGGTCGCTCGCCGGCCAGTGGGCGTTCAGCCCGGACATCCCGGCCCGCGCGACGCGGGAGGTCTGCCGGCTGGCGACCGAACACGAGGACACGCTCCGAGAGTCCGACCCGACGACGCTGGAGTACTCGCCCGAGGCGATGACCCAGACCGTGATCCCGGAGATCGACGTTCACGCCGGCGTGGCGAACTTCTTCGAGGAGAACGACGTGTGGGACGACTCCTGGAGCCGCGGTGACGAGTAAGGCGTCTCCGATCGACGCCGCCCGCGAGTAGCACCGTCCGCACGCACGCGAACCGCTCCGCCCGCGACACGCCCGCCTACCCTTTCGACGGATGGCCACAAACCCAGACACCCCGACCGATCCGACAGACCCGCCAGACGAGAGCCTGCTCGCAGACGAGGCGTCGCTCGACCTCGCACCCGGAACCCGAGGCCGGAGACAGCTCCTGTTGTACCTCGCTTCGCTGCCGTTCTGGGCGGCCGTCATCTTCGTTCCGACGGTCGTCGCACCGGCGGTGCTCGGCGGCGAACTCGCGGCGACGGCGACCGAGCTGTCGACGACGGTCCTCGGGGCGGCCGGCGCGGTCGGCGTGGTCGGTATCGCCGCGGCGATCCTGTGGCTCGGCGTCGGCATCGAAGAGCGGCTCCGGATGGCGCTTGTCGCCTACTCGATCCCCTTCTGGCTGATCGTCATGTGGTACTCGTACACTCAGCTTATGCCTCGCGGCCAGTACGCGGTCGCGTTCCTCGGCGGGATACTCGGGCTCTACGTCATCTCGGAGCTCGACGAGCCGCTGATCGAGGGCAACTGGGGCGAGACCGCGCTGCTCGTCGCCTCCGGGCTGATATCGCTCGGGACGAGCGGCTACCTCTTCCTCAACTACCAGTCGGTGGCCGTCAACACGGTCGGGCGCGCGACCGAGCCGCAGCTCGCGTTGGCGTTCGCGTTCACGCTCGCGATGATCTACCTGACGTGGCGGTCGTTCGGGATCACGTTCCTCGCGGTGGTGCTCATCGGGATCGGCTACGGGCTGGCGGGACCGCAGATGCCCGGAGCCTTGAGTCACGGCGGGCTCTCGCCCACCCGCATCCTGCGTATCCTCGTGGTGAGCGTCGACGGGTTCTTCGGCTTCCTCACGCGGCTCGTCGCGGCGTGGATCGCCTTGTTCCTGCTGTACGCCGGACTGTTAAAGGCGTACGGCGCCTTCGATCTCATCCTCCGGCTCGCGGTCCGGTCGGCGAAGTACGTCGACTCCGGGATCGCTCAGACGGCCGTCATCGCGAGCGCGGTCATCGGCTCGGTCAACGGGAGCCAGACCGCGAACGCGGGGATGACCGGCTCGTTCACGATCCCGCTGATGAAGAAAAACGGCGTCAAACCGGAGACCGCCGGCGGCATCGAGGCGGTCGCCTCGACCGCCGGGCAGGTGCTCCCGCCCGTGATGGGCGCGGGAGCCTTTATCATGGCGTCGCTCATCACCGGCGTCACGTACGTCGACGTCATCGTCGCCGGGCTGATCCCGGCGGCGGTCCTCGTCGTCTCGATCGCGATGGCCGTCCACTACGTGGCGGCCCCGCAGATCGACGACCCGGAGATGGGCGGGCTGATCGGCGACGCCATGAGCCGGCGGGCGATCGCCCTCGAATCGGTGAAGTACGGCGTGCCGCTTCTGGTGTTGATCTACATCCTCGGCGTGCTTCAGTTCACCGTGATGACGGCCGCGTTGTACACCGCCCTGTCGATGATCGCCTTCGGGATCGGGATCCCGCAGGTCCAGGCGTTGCTCGACGGCGAGAGCAACCGCGAGGCGCTCGTCGACACGCTCGAACAGACGGTCGACGGCTTCCGCGAGGGCGTCGTGGTCGTCGCGCCGGTGACGATCATCCTCGCGGCGATCAACGGCGTCGTCGACATCCTGATGGCGACCGGCGTCCCCACCGCTATCTCGCTTACGCTGCTCGATCTGTCAGGCGGCATCGCGATCGTCGCGTTCGTGCTCGCGATGATCATCTGTATCATCCTCGGGCTCGGCATGCCGACGACGGCCGCGTACACCGTCGTTGCGCTGCTCGTCGCGCCGACGCTTATCAGCCAGTTCGCGGTGCCCGAGTTCGCGGGCCACTTCTTCGTCTTCTACGCCGCCATCCTGGCGGGGCTGACGCCGCCGATCGCGACCTGCGTCGCCGTCACCTGCGGCATCTCGGGCGGCGGGTTCTGGGGGAGCTGTAAGGAGGCGTTACGCATCTCCGCGCCGCTTTTCGTCCTCCCGTTCGCCTTCGTCTACCACCCGGAGCTC
>JAQCNI010000117.1 GCA_028275105.1 Halorubrum sp. | reverse complement strand
CGTCTGCTCTCGAACTAATTCGGTCGGACTCAATCCAACTGAATTCTCGCCGCAGCGAGACTGTTGCGAGTGGCCCGACGGCTACGCGAACAGCCGATAGATGTGAGCCTCGTACGTCTCCCGTACCTGATCCCCCCAGTTGTGCGTGTACGTGTCGATGACGTCGTCGGCGACGTCACCCCGGAGGTACTTGACGACGCCGCGATCCCCGGTTCTATCCCGGAGATGGGTGGTGAAGAAGTGTCTGAAGTAGTGCGGAGTGACGTTCTCCCCGGCCCCGCCACCGGTCCGATACCAGCCCACCTCCCGGGCGTAGCGTTCGACGATGTGGCGGACGTTCTGCGGGTCCAGTCGATCGCCCCAGCCTTCCGCCGTCCCGACGAACAGGGGTTCAGCCGGCGAAGTCGGGTCCGGTCGTATGGCCAGCCACCGTTTCAGGGCGGTCGAGAGTTCGTCGTCAACGGGAATCACCGTCCCCCGTTTGCGCTTGTTGGAGGCGGCTCTGACTTCCCCGTTCAGTTCCTCGCCGACGGTCGCCTCAGCGGTCACGTACAGCGAATTTGGCCGCTCCGCTAGCATTGGCCGCGTTCCCAACTCGTACGTCGTATTGAGCTCGAAATCGGCGACGGCAAGGTCGCGGAAATCGAGGTTACACAGCTCTCCAACGCGCATCCCGGTTTTCAACAGTGTACAGACGACGCCCCGATGGAGCGGATGGGTGATTCCGGCGACGAACGACCGCATCGCCGGGATCGAGACGTCCCGACGGGCCGGATCCTTATCGACGGTCTCGTCCATCTCCTCCATCACGAGCGTCATCGGGTTTCCGTCGAACGCGCCGACTTCCGTCATATAGCCGTAAAAGCGGTGGAGATATGCCGCGTACGTCGCGACGGTGCTTTCGGCGGCCTCCCCGCGTAGGGAGTGGACGAATGCCATACAGTCGCGGTGTGTCGCCGTTGCCGGCGCCGTCCCCTCGTCGAGGAACGCCTCGAACCGGCGGAGCACACGCTCGTACGCCTCGCGTGTCCGGTCAGTCTTGCCGTGGTACGTCAGGTCCTCGATGAAGTAGCCGACCGGGTCGTCCGGGTTCTCGACGGTTTGGGGACTACTCATCGGTGAGCGTATACCCTCCGTTGGGGCCGCTGTATTTGACCCGGTTGCGTTCCTGTAGTGAATCAAGCGACGCCTCCAGGCGGTCCTCGAGCCCGTCGAACACGTCGTCGACCAGCTCCTCCCAGGAGCAGAACCCGTCGGCGAGTGCGGATTCGATACGGGTTTCGAGGTCGCTACCCCCTGGGTTAGCCCGGCCGGATCCGGTCTCGTCGGGGATGCTCTGATCGGAGACGTTCCCGTCCGAGAGCGTGAATCCCCGCCGTCCGGCCTGTACCATGGTCCTGACGAACTCGCTCTGGGACATTCCCAGTTCGTCGGCATGTTCCTGCCACGTCGTTTTTTGTTCCGCCGGCACGTACGTTTTCACCGAACGGCGGTCCCCACTCATCGTACCTCCTACGTCTCGGGCGTCAAACTTGAATCTATCCCATATTTCGGGATAAGTGATTTTATCTGCTCCAGTAGTTCCAATATTAGCGGCTAAATCTATTATGTATATTGGATCGTGGCACCACAAAATTTGATAGTGATAGAAATACAGATATAAATTGAGCCGATTCGACGCCTTGGAGGGACCATTTCGCCGCTTGGCTCCGAACCACTGCGGAACTCAAAACGGTGCCGATCGAGACACGTGGTAGCAACCGTCAGGAACGTTCCCCGGCCGACACGCGAACGAGTGTCCAACTCGACCGACGGATCCGACGGTGGGCCAGTGGTGCCCGTTCGGAATCGGTCCCCGGAACGCGGAATCGGTTGTCCTCGAACAAATATATCGTATATCGCGATACGGATGTGCCAGGTCAGGTCGTCGTGAGCGGGCCGACTCCGCACCGCCGCATCGGCCCTTATACGGTGATCTCCGACCCCGTCTCCAGGCCGTCAAAGAGGGCGACGGCACGTTCGAGATCCGGGTGTCGCTCCGCCGTGTTCCGTAGCAGGACGGTTTCGCTGGGGAACAGATGCTCCCCGAGTACCAGTCCGTGGTCGCGCGCGGTCGACCCGGTCACCGTCAGGTACACCCCGAGTCCGGTGTCCGCGATCGCCGCCTCCTCCGGGAGTTCGGACCCCGGATACACGAAGTCGACTTCCTCAAGAGTGTCCGTTCCCAGCACGGCGGTAACCAGCCGCTCGTAGCGCGCGGAGATACAGAGCGGTCCATCGTACGCCGCGAGGAACTCCCGATCCAGGTCCGCCCCCGGAGGGATTAGGTCCGGGTGTCCGAGCAGCGTGTGGTAGACGGTGTCTCCGAGTCCATCGACGACCCTAACGTCCGTGTCCATCGGGTCGATACGCTCGTTGACGTCCGCGAGGCCGTTCAACCCGGCCGAACGGATCCCGACGACCTCCTCCAACACTAAATCGGCCGAGTCGAACCCAAGCGCGAACTCGTGGGTCCGAAGCGCCCGGAACGGCTCCTCGCGGCCGACGAGTTTTAGTTCGACGTCGCCGACCGACACGGTCGCCGAATCGAACACGATACGGCGGGGTTTGCCGGCCCGATCGTCACGCAACAACGAAAACTCCGGGTTCATCGGCACGTCCGGGTCCGAATACTCGGCGAGTCGTTCGTACGGTCCGTCCTCGGCCTCAACGGTCCCTTTCGTCAGCGCTTTTTCGTAACGAAGCGTGTTGCTCACGCGGTCCGCGAGTTCGTCGAGGAGCGCCGTCCCGCCGACGTCGGCGAGCCGCTCGAGGACGGTTTCCAGCGGTCGTCCCTTTCGGGGGACGGCCACCGGAAGCGGATCAGTCATTACCCCATCTGTGCGGCCGCCGGCAAAACCGGTTGCGTTTTCGGCCGGCTACGGGCCGAAGGCTTCGTTGACCCGGTTCCGGAACGACTCAAGCTCCTCGAGGTGCTCGGTGATCGCCGCCAACTCCGCGTCGATGTTCTCGATGTCGTCGCCGATCACGTCCTCTATTTTCGTTAGCCGCGTGTCGACCTCCGCGAAGTCGTCCCGGACGTCGTCGAACTCCTCGTCAAGGCGCTCCAATCGCTCCTCAGCCCCCTCGATCCGTTCGTCGGTCCGTTCGACCCCTGCGATTGCGTCGTCGGTCTCCTCGTACAGCGTCTCGACGTCGTCATCGAGGTCATCGACCCTGTCTCCGACCTCGGAGACGGTATCCTTGACGTGGTCAACGTCGGCGGCGAGGTCCTCGCGTGCGCCCTCGCCGTCGGCAACTCGTTCGTTGAGGGCCTCGAGGTCGGCGGTAACGTCGTCGACGCGAGAATCGATCCCGTCGAGGATCTCCCGCGCGGTCCCCTCCTCGTCGATGAACTCGACGAGCGCGTCGGCATACGCTTCGACATCCGCGATGCTCGACTGGAGTCGCCCGATCCGGACGTCGACGCTTCGAGGGATCCCGACGTCGAGTTCGGAGCGGAGCACGGTCAGATCCGCCTCGTCGACGTCGCCGGACCGGATCTCGTCGGCCAGTGCGGCCGCGATCCCGTCGTCGCCCGCGGCGGCCGTCGGCCCGTCGCGCCCGTCCGACCCCGCGTCAACGACGGAGGCAACGTCTCCGACCCCGCCGATGCCCACCCCCGGCGAGTCGTCCTCCGCAACCGTCGTCTCGTCAGCAATCTCGCCACCTTCGGATCCGACCTCGTCCGATGATTCGCCGTCTTCGACCGATTCTGATCGGTCCACGTGATCTTCACGGCGCGTGACGGCGGCCATCGTCTCGTCATCGATTCCGCGGGGGGCCGGGGATTCGTCGCCGTCGGCGTCCGCCCGTGGTGCGGGCTCGGAGGCCGTGTCGTTCTCCGGTTCTGCCGGGTATTCGTCCGCTTCCGTTCCCGTTCGGTCATCGTCGGCTTCCGCCGACTCCGTGGTCCGATCCGGCTCCTTCGAGGATTTCTCGTCCATTCCGGGAAGCGTGGCACGCTCGCCGGACAGTACCTCCCGGACCGCGTCCGGATCACCGGCTCCGAGGACGTCCTCGATCTCCTCACCGACCGGAGCGTGTTTGACTTCCGGATCGCCGAGGAACGTCTCGAGGTCGGGATCGTCGTCACGGATCCCGAACACCGTTTCGACGGACTCACCGGGTTCGAGGACCCGCTCGAACTCGACCCTGTGGTCCTTGTACGCCGTCCAGTTCTCGGTTTCGTAGTCCGGGTGAAACCCGATCCGATCCATCGGGAACGACTCGGGAACTCGGTCGACGACGCGGACGCGTACCGCGTTCTCGCGGTGTGACTCGAGTTCGAACAGCACCGCGGGTACCGGGAACGCGTCGTCGGTAAATGACTTCCCGACGTGGATCCCGTCCTTCTCGACGGTCGTCGTCGCTTCCGCCGTCCGTTCGTCCATACCGGACCCTCCGCAAGCAGGGGCTTAAAATCCACGGGCGGGGTTTCAGCCGCGATAACGCCGCACCTCGGGTTCCAAATCGAGCCGGGTTAGAGGTCGATCCGGTCCCCGACCTCGACGACCTCCAGCCGGCGCGGGTGCTCGAAGCTTCTCGCGTGCGCGTGGAGGGCGGTCGGGTCAGCAGTGAGCCCCTTCCACATGTCCCAATGGGTCGGGACGAGTCGATCGAGCTTCAGGGCGCTCGCCGCCTCAACCAACTCGTTCTCGTCACTGTACCACTTCGTCCGTCGTGGCTCCCCGGTCTCCCCGTCGGGGATCATCCCGATCGAACCGAACGCGAGTATCCCCACGTCGACGTCGTATGCCTCGGCGAGGTCGGGGAACGTCGGCGAGGGTTTGCTGTCGCCGGCGTGGAACACCGTCCCAGTCGGGTGATCGATGACGTATCCAACCGGGTGGGTCGCGTCCGGATCGTGTGTTTCGACGACGTGGACGGTGAACTCGCCGGTCCGGAGCTCGTCGCCCTCCGTGACCTCGGTGAACTGCTCGTCGTTGACGCCCCAGTCGTCGGTCCACCGCTCCTCGTCCCGGGCGACCGCCAACGAGTCGTCGGGCGCGATGAAGTCGGCGTCGGTGCCGGCGAGAATCGGTGCCTGGGAGGGGCCATGGACGTGATCCGTGTGTTCGTGGGTCGCCAGCACCGCGTCCGCGACGTTGACGTCGGCGGGGTCGAATGGAACGGGGATCATACGGATCGTCCGCGGCGGGTCGCCGGTTCCCACGTACGGATCGATCCAGAGGACGGTCCCGTCCCGCCCCTTGATCGCGAACCCGTTACAGCCGAGATACCACAGCGCCACCGTGTCTGGGTCGGCGTCCGCGACGGCGCGCGGCAGCCAGTCGCCCCAATCGGACGTCGTCATGATTGGCTCTCTCCCGGCCGAACCGTAATCGTTGCGGAGTCCGGGAATGGAGTCGGCATACGCTGCTGATCGAGGGTCCCTCAATCGGGGCCGCGCGGTCCGAAAAACACCAATCCAACGGGCCGGATCGGCAAACGACGCTCCCGCTCCCGTCGCGGTCCGCGTTCCGGACGGATCGAATAAACTGTTATCCGCTATATCAAATTTGTATCCAGATCGTTCAGAGAATCGCAGTATGGATTTCTACAAACCACCAGATCGCACACATTTGATCTGAAGCACGCACTTTCAGAAACAACACAGCAGGAAGCAGCTGGTCGCTGAAGAGTGCTTACTGATACACCCGTCCGAGAGCAGATTGTGTAACGATTATCGCGACGACGATAATCGCAAACCTTGATAACGTCCCCAAGTTCGTGAATGCCCGTAAGCGAAAAAAAGAGCGAGGCCCACCACACCATCGGCAATAAGCTGATTCCATGCGAAAGCGAACGATCTCAGCCACTCATCAGCGGTTTCTGCTTCGGCGTTGCTGATCGTTGATCCCGGCCGGGCCGGAACGGTCCACGGTAGCCTTATCCGCGCGCTTCACCGATCCACCGGCATGATCACGAGCCAGCGGATGGCCGCCGTCGACGCCAACGCGGCCGCACTCGGGGTCCCGCGGAAACAGCTAATGGAGTCCTCGGGGAGCGCCGTCGCCCGAAGGGTCCGCTCGCTTACGGATCCCGGCGCGGCGGTCGCGCTCGTCTGTGGCCGGGGCAACAACGGGGGCGACGCGTTCGTCGCGGCCCGCTTCCTCCCCGACCGAGAGGTGACGGTCCAGCTACTCGGACGACCCGAGGCGATCCGAACGGACATCGCGCGCGAGAACTGGGCGGCACTCGAGGCGGCCGAGATTCCGAACGAAACCGTGACCGATTCCGCCGCCATCGACTTCGGGTCACCCGACCTCGTCGTCGACGCGATGCTTGGCACGGGTGTCGCCGGCGCGCTGCGCGAACCCGAGCGGAGCGCGGCGGAGCGAATCAACGGGATGCGGGACGCGCCGACCGTCGTCAGCGTCGACGTGCCATCCGGGGTCGACGCCGACACGGGTGAGCGAACGGGCGGTCCCGATGGCGTCGCCGTCGACGCTGACCACGTGGTGACGTTCCACGACACGAAACCGGGTCTCGACCGGCTCAACGCCGCGATAACGGTCGCCGATATCGGCATCCCACGCGCCGCGGAGCGGTTCACCGGACCGGGGGACCTCCACGGTCTCAGTCGCGATCCTCGCTCACACAAGGGGGACAACGGGGCGGTGCTTGTCGTCGGCGGCGGGCCGTTCACCGGCGCGCCGGCGCTGGCCGCGCGCGCCGCGCTCCGGGCCGGCGCCGATCTCGTTCGTGTGGCTTGCCCCGACGCCGTCGCCGACGAGGTTCAGGGATTCGCCGAGGATCTCATCGTCCACGGGGTTCCGGGGGAGCGGCTCGCGCCGGATCATCTCGATCGAATCTTGGAACTCGCTGCGGGGCAGGACGTCGTCGTGATCGGGCCCGGACTCGGCGATGCGGCGAAATCGCTCGAACTCGCGCGTCGGTTCCTCGACGAATTCGACGGTCGAGCGGTCGTCGACGCGGACGCGCTTGGGACCATCCCCGACGTCGACACCGACGCGGAACTGATCTGTACGCCGCATCAGGGTGAACTCCGGAGGATGGGCGGGCGGACCGTCGACGATCCGGACGAGCGGGAAGGTCTCATCCGCGAGTTTGCCGGAGATCTCGGACACACCGTCCTCGTGAAGGGTCGCTACGACGTCGTCGCCGACGCCGACGGCGAACGGACCCGACTCAACCGGACCGGCGACGCGGGGATGACGGTCGGCGGGACGGGCGACGTGCTCGCCGGAACCGTCGGCGCGTTCGCGGCCCGAACCGGCCCGTTTTCCGCGGCGGTCGCGGGCGCGTACGTCAACGGACTCGCGGGCGAGGACGCGGCAAAGGCGTACGGCGACGGGCTCGTCGCAACCGACCTCCTCGACCGAATTCCGGGGGTGATGCCCGATGCGTGAGGGACCGGCTTCCGATGGAAGTGACGGGGACGACCGGGGCGGCGAGGGATCGGGAGCGGCCGCTCCCGATGACGATCTCACCCATACGACCGCCGACGGCGACGTTCAGATGGTGGACGTCGGCGCGAAACCCGACACGAATCGGCGGGCGGTGGCCCGCGGCGAGATCCGTCTGACGCCGTCGACCGTCGAGGCGATCCGCAACGACGAGGTCGGGAAGGGGGACGTGCTCGCGACCGCACGGGTCGGCGCGATTCGGGCGGTGAAACACACCTGGGAGTCGATCCCGATGTGTCACGCGATTCCGGTCACGAACGTCGACACCGAGTTTGCCGTCGCCGACGACCGCGTCGAACTGACGGTCGCGGTGGAGACGACCGGGAAGACCGGCTGTGAGATGGAGGCGTTGGAGGGCGTGACGACCGGACTCAACGTCGTCTGGGACATGGTGAAGGCGGCCGAGAAGGACGCTAGCGGGGAGTATCCCGACACGCGGATCGCCGACGTCGAAGTCGCGAGCAAGGAGAAGCGACCGATCGAGGAATAAGTGTCGGCGGTCGAAATCGAACTGCGAGCGACATCGAAGCGCGGTCGACCGGCGACCGAGCTACGTCGAGCCCGCCGGCACCAACTCGGCCGCCTTCGACCGGGCCCGCGAAACGACCGACGGTTTCGCCTCGAAGGCGACGGTAACGTGGTCGTCCGCGTACGATTCCTCGTCGACGTGGGCGTTGTCGTGGATCCACGAGACGAGACTCATCGCGTCGTCCGAAACCGGGACCACGAGTCGCTCGCGCTCCCAGTCGGGGAGTTCGGCCTCGACGCGGTCGCGGAGTTCGGCGACGCCCGCACCGCTCTTCGCCGAGACGGCAACGGGGTTCGGCGCGAGCCCGGAGAGGGCGGTCCGTTTGTCCGCCAGTTCTCCCGGGTCGAGCCGGTCGACCTTGTTGAGCACGGTGACGACGGGAGCCTCGTTACGCTCGTACAGCGTGTCGTGGCTCGTGACCAGCTTCTCGCGCATCTCCGGGACGGCCTCGCTCGCGTCGACGACGAGCAACACGAGATCGGCGCGGTACACCGAATCGAGCGTCGACTCGAACGACTCCACGAGCCAGTGGGGGAGGTCGGCGATGAACCCGACGGTGTCGGTGAGCAGGACGTCCCGCTTTTCCATCTCCGCCCGCCGGGTCGTCGTGCCCAGCGTGGTGAACAGCATGTCACGCGATTCAGCCGTCCGGTCGAGGTCGGGATGGCGGTCCTCGTTCTCGTCGACGTCCAACTCCGCCGCGATCCGGCGCATCAGCGTCGACTTGCCGGCGTTCGTGTAGCCCGCGAGCGCGACGAGGCCGAACCCGGAGTCACGGCGTTGCTCGCGGCGGGCCTGTTCCTTGTCCGCGATCGACGACAGCTCCTCACGGATCTCGGAGATCTGGCGTTTGATGTCGCGCTCGACGCTCTCGTCGTACTCGCCGAGCCCCATGAACCCGGGGCGTTCGTCCCGCTTCGCCAGGCTCGCCTTTGCCTCCGCGCGCGGAAGCTCGTACCGGAGCTCGGCGAGCTCGACCTGGAGCTGGGCCTTCCGCGTGTTCGCGCGCTGGCCGAATATTTCGAGGATGAGCGCGAACCGGTCGACGACCGCGACGCCATCGGAGAGTTCTCCCCCGATATTGAACGTCTGATACGGCCCGACGTCGTTGTCGATGATCACGCAGTCGGCGTCGACGGCGCGAACGAGGTCCCGCAGCTCCGCGACCTTCCCCTGGCCAAACATGAACGCGGCGTCCTCTGTACGGGTCTGTGTCAGCCGGCCGACGACGCCGTAGCCGGCCGCGCGCGCGAGTTGGGTGATCTCCGTCAGATCGGCGTCGCCGCCGTCGATGCGCTTGGCGACGACCGCCCGGCGGCCGTCGCCGGCCGCGTGGTTCGGGCCCTCGGAGTCGCCATCGACGGCATCGGAGCCGGCGCTGCCGGTGGTTCGTCGGGTCGGGGCGTCGTCGTCGCCGGTCATAACGGGAGCTCCCGGGCGGCGGACGTGGGGTGGTGTGCGGCCGGCACTGTTTCGTGCCTGTGTACGCCCTCGACCTATTTAAACTCGGGCTGGAACTCCACCCCGATCCGGGCCGCGGGCGGTTCGGAAGGTTCGTCGTGTTCGACCACGACGGGATACGACGACCGCTCCGGAAGGGTCCCGACCGCCGCCACGATGAGGTCGACGCTCGCCTTCGGGGGCGGGCCGTCGGACGTCGGGGCTTTGGCGGCCCCGTTTTCGGTCGGCTCGCGGACCGAAGCGGTTGCCGGCACATACACGTCGGTTGTCTCCGGCAGCGTGACGTCCGGACGCGCCGTCGCCCGGAAACCATTTTATCCCTCGATTCGGTAGACGGTGTAGTGACCGACGATGGACCCGTCTACTACGTCATAAGCGACCTCCACATCGGCGGGGACGAGCAGCTGGAGGAGGTGGAGTTCCTCGACGAGCTGTTGGAGTTCCTCGAGCGGCTCGAGGGGACGGACGGGGACGCCGAACTCGTGATCAACGGCGACGCGTTCGGCCTCTGGGAGTTCACGACGGTCGAGGGGCTGGCGAAGTTCGACGTTCTTGAGGAGACGTATCCGAAGCTGTTCGAGCAGTTCCGTCGGACCGGGGAGAACGTCGACATCACCATGCTCCCGGGGAACCACGACCACGAACTCGCCGCCTACGACGGGTACGTCGAACGGTTGGCCGAGTACAACGTCGACTTGGTACAGGACGAGTCGATGACCCGGCCCGTCGGCGACCGCGTCATCCACTTCGAGCACGGCCACCAACGTGACCCGAACAACCGAATCGAGGACTGGGGAAACCCGCACGCGACGCCGCTCGGATACTTTTATAATACCCTGGTGACCAGCCGAGCGGGGCGGCTCTCGGACCGCGGCCGGTACAACTGGCTAAAGGACGTCCAAGCGGTCACGCCGACGGAGCGGATGCCCGTCTGGCTCATCTCGAAGTACTTCTATCGGGAGATGAACCCGGCCCTCCGGTACGCGCTGATCCCGTTCTTGCTGTTGTTCAACGTGAGCGTCTTCCTCGCGGTCGTCGCCGGACTCGACGTGATCGGCATCTGGTCGATGCCGGTCGACCGGACAACGGCGTTTCTCGGTCGGTTCGGCACCGCCGGCACCGCGGTGTGGTTCCTCCTCGCGATCAACGCCGTGGTCACCGGGCTCCTGCTGTTCGTGGCGGTCCCGCTGTACTTCATCCGCCGCGACGTCAGACAGACGCTGAACCGCTTCGGCGTGTTCGAAACCGCGTTGACCGTCGACGCCGAGAGGCCCTACGCGGCGGCCGCCCGCGAGACCTTCGCCGAGAATCCCGACACCGCGGTGTTTTGTTACGGCCATACACATCGACCGACCGTGAGGCAGATCGACGGCGGGGTGCTCATCAACACCGGGACGTGGCTCAAGCGTCTCCACCGCCGCGACGGGATCATCGGGGTGTTGCCGCCGGTGTTCTACCCGAGCTACCAGCTTGGTGCGGTCCGCATCGCCGACGAGCCCGCCGGCGTGACCGTCGAGTACCACACCGTCGGCAAACCCAGTCCGGCGACCGAGGAGCTGACGTTCACCGAACGCCTGTTCACCGTGGGTCGCGAGCCTGACCTCGACATCCCCGAGCGGACGGTCGTCAGCGGGGGCACGTACGCGACGGAACCATCGGCGGAGCAGTAATCACCGCGGCGGAACGCTCAGGGGGCGTTGCCGTCGACGGCCCCTCCCCGAAGTGGGTCGGTTTGGGCGAAGTCGGCGTCGGCGAGCGATCCGAAGTCCCGATCGATCGATACTACGTCGTTGCTGGCACGGAGCACGCCGCCAAAGCCCCAGCCGGTCAGTACTAGGTCGTTGCCGGCGTGAAGACCACCCGCAAAGCCCCAGTCGCGAGGACTCGGGGGCTTCGCTGCGGTCCTCAGTCACTCGCTTCGCTCGCTCCTTGCGGTCCTTGCGTCGGCCGCCGTCGCCCTCGCGACTGCCCCTTTGATTCCCACCCCGTACAGCACCGCAGCCGCACCTCACGCCTCCCCAACCTCGGCCTCGGCGACCCGCCGGAGCCGCCGGCGGGCCGCCTCGACCTCCCTCGCGCTCGGGTTCGCGCCCTTGGGCGCTCGCCGGAGCGCGCCACCGCTGGATTACGGGAGACTGGATCGGGTCCCGTTCTTCGACGTGCCCTCTCGCAATCCGTCGACGAGTTCCCGGAGCGTCGCCAGCGGGTACTGGCCGGGCGCGGTTGCGTCGGCCGCGTCGACCGGCGCATACCCGATCCGGGAGCCGTACACCGGCGTCACCGCTCGGGTGTGACGACCCGGTTCGCCCATACACATCGTCGCGACCCGATGACCGGCGGCGGTCGCCTCGTGAGTCGCCCGGATCATCGACAGCGCGTCCGCCGGGGCGGTCGCGGTCGTCGCCAACTTGGCGACGTCGCCCTCGGCGGCCGCGTCGGCGAGCAGGTCGCCGAGCGCCCCGACGGTCGGCGTCGACTCGAAGTCGTGAACCGAGGCGATCACCCGAACGTCAGCCTCGCGGGCGGTCTCCCGGAGCGCGGTGGCGAGCGAGGCCTCCCCCGCGGGCACGTTCCCGCGAAGCGCGGCGAGTTCCACGTCGACCGCGGCGACCGATCCGTCTGCGGCCGCGAGGGAGAGGGCGTCGTACCGGTCGATCTCTTCCGCCTCGCCGCCCTCCCACGCCGCGCGGTTCGTGGCGATGATCGGGAGTTCGCCGCCGTAGTCGTCGAGTTGCGCGAGCGGGTCGTCCGCGAGGTCCATCCGGAACTCCACGGCGTCGGCGTCCTCGCGGGCGCGGGGCTCCGCCGCGAGCTCCGCGGTGCTCGCCGCAAGAACGAACTCGTCGAACATGGGCCGCGGTTCGGCGGCGGGGGACTTAGCTCCCCTCATCGTCCCGTTCAGCATCCGTTTCCGGGGTCTCCTCGACGTTTCGGGACCCGTTCCCGAACGGTCCAAATCGGGTCAGTCGGAGCCAGCCGGCGGCAAGCACGAGGGCGCCGGAGAGAAGATCGCGGGAACGGGGCATGAGTTCGATGACCGAGGGGTGTCGGCCGAGGAACCCTCGGGCTTACGCGACGAGGCCGTCCTCGGCTTCGAGCAGTTCGTGGTAGCGGTTGCGGATGGTAACCTCCGAGATGTCCGCGACCTCCGAGACCGCCGCCTGCGTCGTCTTCTCGTTGGTGAGGAGCGCGGCGGCGTAGACGGCGGCCGCGGCGAGGCCCACCGGCGACTTGCCCGAGTGGACGCCCTTCTCCTTGGCGTTGCGGAGGAGGCTCTTCGCGCGCATCTCGGATTCCTCGGAGAGCTCCAGGTCGGAGGCGAACCGGGGCACGTACTGCTCGGGGTCGGCCGGCTTCACTTCGAGCTTCAGTTCGCGGACGACGTAGCGGTACGTCCGGGCGATCTCGGCCTTCTCGACCCGGGAGACGTCGGCGATCTCGTCGAGACTGCGCGGGACGCCGGCCATCCGGGCGGCGGCGTACACGCAGGAAGTCGAGACGCCCTCGATGGAGCGGCCGGGGAGCAGATCCTCGTCGAGCGCGCGGCGGTAGATGACGGAGGCGGTTTCGCGGACGTTGTCCGGGAGCCCCTGCGCGCTGGCCATCCGGTCGATCTCGCCCAGCGCCTGCTTCAGGTTCCGCTCCTTCGAGTCGCGCGTTCGGAACCGCTCGTTCCACTTGCGGAGCCGCTGCATCTTCTGGCGCTGGCGCGCGCCGAGCGAGCGTCCGTAGGCGTCCTTGTCGCGCCAGTCGATGTTGGTCGAGAGCCCCTTGTCATGCATCGTGTTCGTCGTGGGGGCGCCCACGCGGCTCTTTTCGTCCTTCTCGCGGGAGTCGAACGCGCGCCACTCGGGGCCACGGTCGACCGAGTCCGCCTCAACGACCAGCCCGCAGTCCGCACACACCGTCTCGCCGTGTTCCTCGTCCGTGATGACTTGCCCGTCGCACTCCGGACAGCTCAACGCCTCGTCGGTCTCCGTCGATTCCTCCTCCGTCTCGTCTCGGGTGCGACTCCCCCGAGTATGTAATCGTTCGGTCATGAATCGCTGCCTCCCGGTAATCGAGAACGCCCGAGAGCAGTGTTGCCGGAAAGACGGCGGAACGTGACTTAAAACGACCGGAACGTGTCCCACCGACGACGACGAAATGACACGATCTATCACAAGGGTTCTTGCCGTCGATCCGGCCGGACCCCAACGGCTTTTCGACCCGAACCCTTTCGAGTACGGGGCGCAAATCCGACTTCGATGGATACCCCCCGCGTCGTCTCGCTGGCCCCGAGCGCGACGGTGACGCTCTCGGCGATGGGAGCCGCCGAACTACTCGTCGGGGTGACGGCCCACTGCGACCCGCCCGACGATGCGGGGTCGGCGCACGGCGTCGGACCCGCGACCGTGGGCGGGTGGGTGACGCCCTCGATCGACCGCGTGGCGGAATTGGAGCCGGACGTCGTGTTCACGAGCGACGGGCTCCAGTCGGAAGTCGTGGCCGCTTGCCGGGACCGCGGACTCGACGTCGACCACCGCGAGCCGGCGACGCTCGACGACGTCCTCGACGGGTTCGTGGCCCGCGGCCGGGCAGTCGGGCGATCCCAAGCGGGCGAGCGCTTGGCCGCGGCAGCGCGGGAGCGCCTTGATCGCGTCGCCGAGGCGGTCGCCGAGCGACCGCGACCCGTCGTCTACTGCGAGGAGTGGTCCGACCCGCCGATGGCCGCCGGGAACTGGGTCCCCGACGCGGTTCGGGGCGCCGGGGGGCGCTATCCCTTCGTCGATCCCGGCGAACGGTCCCGGGAAGTCGACCCCGCAACCGTCGAGGCGGCCGCCCCCGATCACGTCGTCGTCCACGTCTGTGGCCACGGCGACCGCGTCGACCCCGCAACCGTCGCCGGGCGCGAGTGGGTCGACGGCGCGTCGGTCCACGTCGTCGACGACTCCCTGTTGAACCAGCCGAGTCCCGCCCTGATCGACGGAGTCGAGCGGCTCGCCGGGCTGTTCCACCCCGAGACGTACTCGCCGCGTCCCGAGGGATACTCGTAACCCCCGTCCGAACGTCGGGTATGCGAGTCGGCGTCGGCAGCGGCAACCCGGTGAAGAAGCGCGCGGTCGAACGGGTACTCGGGGCGGGCGAGGGTCGCGCCATCGATGGCGGGACGGTTGATATCGAGGCCGTCCCGGTCGATTCGGGGGTGAGCGAGCAGCCGCTCGGCCACGCGGAAACCGTGACCGGCGCGGAGGCCCGTGCGGCGGCGGTACTCGAC
>JAQCNI010000135.1 GCA_028275105.1 Halorubrum sp. | reverse complement strand
CGCATTTCGAGGTATCCGGGGAATGTAATTGAACCTTTCGGATCGGGGTCCGATACGGCGATACGGTCGCCGAGTTTGAGGCGGCGGCGGGAGGAATCGAGACGGTTCCCGGCGGCTTTCGACCGGTTTTACTGACTCCGGCCGAGCCGTTCCGTATGGTCGACCTCTCCGCCCGTGCCGTCCGGCTGGATGAGTACCGCTCCGCCCGCGGGCTCGAGGCCGTCTGGTTCGCCCGGCCAAACGGCTTCGCGTGGCTTACCGGCGGCGACAACGTCGTCGACGCGGACGCACCCCTCGGCGTCGCCGCCGCGGGCTACGACGGCTCGTTCAGGGTTGTGACCGACGGGATCGAGCCGGAGCGGCTCGCGGACGAACAGCTTCCGGACCGGGTCGCCGTGGAGTCGTTCCCGTGGTATGCCGACTCGCTCGCGGAGGCCGTCGCCGAGCGTTCGCCGACGCCCGCCGCCGCCGACTTCGAGGTACCGGGATTCGAGCGTGTCGACGCCGGTCGGCTCCGACAGCCCCTGACCGACGACGACGTCGGGCGATACCGTGAACTCGGGCGCGAGGCTGCGGCCGCGGTCGAAACCGTCTGCCGGAATCTCGAACCCGAGGACCCGGAGTACGAGGTCGCCGCGGGGATCGAGATCTCGTTGGCCTCGCGGGACGTGAACACGCCGGTCGTGCTCGTCGGGGGAGCCGAGCGGGCGGGGTCATACCGACACTTGGTTCCGAGCGACGCGACGCTCGGAGAGTATGCGCTCGTTTCGGTGACGGCCGAGCGCGGCGGGCTGTACGCCTCGCTCACCCGGACCGTGGCGTTCGACCCGCCCGACTGGCTCGAACGGCGACACCGCGCGGCCGCCCGTGTCGAGGCGACCGCGCTCGCGGCCACCCGGGCGGCCGCGGCCGGTGACTTCGGGGGAGACGAGCGCGACGACGGACCGGGAACCGCGGGCGACGTATTCGGCGCGATCCGAACGGCGTACGACGAGGTTGGATTCGGCGGCGAGTGGAAGCGCCACCATCAGGGCGGGGCCGCGGGATACGCCGGTCGCGAGTGGATCGCGACCCCCGACGGCGACGACCCCGTGATGGAACCGATGGCCTACGCCTGGAATCCGACCGTTCGAGGGACGAAAAGTGAGGACACCGAGTTGGTTGCGGCCGACCGGTTCGAGACGCTCACGCGGACGGGACACTGGCCGACACACGAGGTCGAGTCCGTCCCCGTCGACGGCGTCCCGACGCGGACGTTCGAACGACACGCGCCCGTGGTCCGCTGAGGGCGGAATTCACCGGGGGGGGGACGGCGTCGAAACGGATCCGGTTTCACTTCGATCGGTGGCGGTCGACTCCACGACGTGGTGGGGCCGAGTCGTTTCGACTGGGGGTTCCGGCATCGACTCTCGGGCCGGCCGGGTATGGGGGTCACGGGGATGACGGAATCACCGGTACGGTGGAGTCAGTACACGTACTCGTCCTCGGCGATCGTCACGTAATCCCGTCTCGTCGACCGCTTGTTCCACTTGTAGCCGAGGACCAGTTTCAACGACTCCCACCCGGACCGGTACGGCTGTGACAGGAGGCCGTCGTCCGCGTCGGCGGCGAGCATCGCGTCGGCAGCCCCGATCACGCGGTCCCAGTCGGCCGAGTCGTAGTCGGCGACCATGTCGGCCATGGTCACGTTGCGGACGATCTCGTCGCCGATCGCCTCCTTCCAGCGGCGGTTGTACGGGGCGAGGTCTCCGTCCGCCGCGAGTTCCCCGGCTATCGCTCCGGTGCGGACCGCGACGTGATCGCCACCCTCGTGGAACGCCGAGGTGGTTCCCATCGCGCCGCCGACGACGGCGATCCCCGCCTCGGTCGGCGAGTCGATCGGCCGGGTCGACGAGATCGGGTACGTCTCCGTGCCGTTCCGTTTCCCGACGTCCTCGACGAGCGGGAAGTCGGTCTCGACGTCGTACTCGTCGCCGTACTGCCACTCCAAAAGCCGGCGGATGAACGTCGATCCGCTCGGGATCGAGCCGTCGTCGGCCGAGAGCAACTCGTACGCGTCCGCGTCGAACGCCTCCGCGTCCATCCCCATCGGCATCGTCAACCCGATCCGGCACACCCGGTCGTCGTTCGGGAAGATCCACGGGTACGCCGTCTCGCCGGGCATCACCCCCCACCAGAAGACGAGCGCGTCGTCGAGCGCCCGGTACACCTCGGCGGGCACGCGGCGGTACTCCTGGTACGCGATGTGGTTCGCCTCCGGCGGGGCGAGCCGGTCGGAGGCGGACGCCTCCGCCGGGAGGTACTCGTCGAGCACGCCGTTGGTCACCGTCCGCTGGGGGCCGTCGGCGAGGACGACGAACGCCGCCCCGATCGGATCGGCGCCGGCGATGTGGACCACGTGTTCGGGATCGTCGCCGTCGCCGTCGGCGGTCTCGACGCCACGGACCGACACTCCGGTACGGTATTCGGCTCCGGCGTCCTCGGCGCGGGATCGGAGCCAGTCGTCGAACCGCGCCCGCTGGAAGGTGTAGCCGAACGCGTCGTACGACGACTCGATCCCCGTATCGTACAGCGTGGCCGACGTCGTCGGGCCACGGAACTCCGCGCGGGTTAACTCCCGCTGAACGACGTCATCGTCGAACTCGTCCGGGTGGATCCCCATGATGTCGACCCAGTAGTCGAGGATCCCCGCCGCGTCGGTCGAGTCGGGACCGAGGCCCTCGCGGTCGTCGCGCGGAACCCCTTTCTCGAGGACGAGGGCGTCGGCGCCGCCGTCAGCGGCCGCATGTGCCGCCGCCGACCCGGCCGGACCCCCGCCGACGATCACGACGTCTGCGCGTTCCATACCGTGTGAGGTCACCGTCTCGCCATTAAATTCACGGTCCGGGTTTTGCGACGGGACCGGACGAGACGAACCGCGTCGGCCGATCGGACCGACCAGTTAAAGACGAGAGGGAGCCAAGCGCCGGTAGTGAGCGATCCGATCCCGATCGGCTGTGAGCCGGTCGACGACCTGTTGGGCGGGGGCTTCGAGCGCGGGGTCGTCACCCAGCTATACGGCCCCCCCGCGGCCGGCAAGACCAACCTCGCGCTCGCCGCCGCGGTCGAGGTCGCCGCCGCCGGGGATCGGTCGCTGTTCATCGACACCGAGGGGCTCTCCATCGACCGGTTCGAGCAGATCGCCGGCGCACGTGTCGACCGCCCGGACGCCGACGGGACCCTTGAGGACTTGGCGTCGCGGCTGGTGATCACGGAGGCGTACGACTTCGACGACCAGCGGGAGGCAGTTCGCGACGCCGCGGAGCTCGCGGAGGAGGTGGACCTGATCGTGCTCGACTCGGCGACCGGCTTCTACCGACTCGAGCGCGCCGGCGACACGGAGGGCGGGGAGTCGCTCCGGAAGGTCGCCAAGCAGGTGACACACCTCCTCTCGCTGGCCCGCAGACACGACCTTGCGGTCGTGATCACCAATCAAGTGTTCACCGACCCCGACGGCGACCGCGACCGCGCGCTCGGCGGCAACACCCTCAACCACTGGACCGGGACG
>JAQCNI010000019.1 GCA_028275105.1 Halorubrum sp. | reverse complement strand
TCCGGAACTGTTGTGTATAGTAATACTATATGGGAAACTTCCGCAACCCTACGTGATTTTATGAGAGATAAGCGGAGATACGGGAAGGGTGCTTCACCTGATAGTTGGTGCAGAGTATCCAACGTTCTGAGCATCAAAAATAATAATATCATGGACCGACTAGTTCCAGATACCGACAGACGGGGGCACACCGCGTCTTGTAACATCCGCTCGGTGGAACCGTGCACTAGTTGAACAATATAAGCGTATTGCACGATTGTATCGCCTTCGGGCGATTCCAGAACGAGATGCGAACGAACGGGCGCGACGGGATTTGAACCCGCGGCGTCTTGGTTCGGAACCAAGTGCTCTGTCCGCTGAGCTACGCGCCCTCACGAACGCGTATCTCGGGCGGGCGGTTAACCCTTCTGCCTCCGACGCTTTCGCCCGGAGCGCACCCCCGTCGGTCGGTCAGGACACGCGACCTTCCCCGCCGCGTTTATTTCGTCCGCCACCCAAACGTCGGCCGTGTGTCCCGCCGAGACGACCATCCGGCCGGTCGACCGCGCCGACCTGCTCGCGGTGGTTCGGATCGAACGGGAGTGCTTCTCGGAGCCGTGGCCGTACGACGCCTTCGAACGGCTCCTCGACGAGTCGGCGTTCCTGGTGGCCGAGCATGACGACGCGGTCGTCGGCTTCGTCATCGCGGACGTAACCCCGAACGCCGGCCGCGACATCGGCCACGTCAAGGACCTCGCGGTCCATCCCGAGGCTCGCGGGGAGGGCGTCGGCCGGACGCTGCTCCGGTCCGCGCTTGCTCGGGTCCGGGTCGCCGGCGCGGCGGTCGTCAAACTCGAGGTTCGTGAGGGTAACACGGCCGCCCGGTCGCTGTACGAGACGGAGGGGTTCGAACCGGTCCGGCGGGCGGAGCGATACTACCGCGACGGGGAGGATGCGCTCGTCCTCGTCGTCGACGTCGCTCAGTGGGCCGACGGCGGGTAGTCGTCTCGTCGTCGTCGTCCCCGTCGCCGTCGGTGCCATCGTCGCCCCGGCCTCGACTCGACCACCGGGAAATCGGCGCGCCGTCGGGTGGTGACAAGGCTTAGTGTCGCGTGGGCCAACACTACCGTATGAGTTCGGTTCCCGAGCGATCCGAGATGGACGAGGCGCACAAGTGGGACCTCCGGAGCGTGTTCGCCGACGACGACGAGTGGGCAACGGCGTACGAGTCGGTGGAGGGCCGACTCGACGAACTTCGGGCGTACGAAGGTCGCGTCACGGAGAGCCCCGACACGCTCCTCGAGTTCCTCGAGCTCCGCGAGGCGGTGTTCCGCGAACTCACACAAGTCACGACGTACGCGCGGCTTCGAAGCGCCGAGGACACGCGAAACCAGGAGTATCAGGCGATGTCGGCGCGGGCATCGTCGCTCCGCTCGGAGGCGTCGAGCGCCGTCTCCTTTCTCGAACCGGAGCTCCAGTCACTGACGGCGGCGGAAGTCGACGAGTTCATCGAATCGGCCCCGGCACTCGCCGCGTACGAGCACTACTTCGACGACGTGTTGCGGACCAAACCCCATACGCAATCGACGGCGGTCGAGTCGGTCATCGCGGACCTCTCGGCGGTGACCGACGCGCCCGGCGAGATCTACTCGATGCTGACGAACGCGGACATGACCTACGGGGTCGTCGAGGATCCCGACGGCGACGAGGTCGAGATCACGCAGGCGAACTTCACGAAGCTCCAGAAGCGCGCCGATCGGGCGTTTCGCCGTCGCGTTCACGAGACGTTCTACGGGGAGTGGGCCGACGTCCGAAACGCGGTCGGCACGTCGCTGGAGAAGGCGGTCCGAAACCATGTCGTCAACGCGCGGATACGGGACTACGACGGCCCCCGGGCGGCCGCCCTCGACGGGTCGAACGTCCCGGTCGAGGTGTACGACACGCTCATCGAGACCGTCGACGACAACCTCGCCACCCTCCACCGGCACGCCAAACTGAAGCGGGCGGCGCTCGGCGTCGACACCATCGAGAGCCACGACCTGTACATGTCGCTGACCGGCGATCGGGGACCCGACGTCGAGTACGAGCAGGCTCGCGACTGGGTGATCGAGGCGGTCGCGCCGCTTGGCGAGGCGTATCGGGACCGGATGGCCGAGGGGCTCGAGAGCCGGTGGGTCGACGTGTACGAGAACCGCGGGAAGCGCTCGGGCGCGTTCTCCTCGGGCACGTACGACACCCAGCCGTTCGTCATGATGAACTATCAGGACGACGTCGCCTCGATGTACACGCTGGCCCACGAACTCGGCCACTCGATGCACTCGGAGCTCGCGGGCGACGCCCAGCCGTGGCACGACGCGAGCTACGAGATCTTCGTCGCCGAGATCGCCTCCACGGTCAACGAGACCCTCCTCACGCACCACCTGCTCGACGTCGTCGACGACGAGACGCTTCGAACCCACGTGCTCGACGAGTACCTCGAACGGTTCCGCTCTACCCTCTTCCGCCAGACGATGTTCGCGACGTTCGAGCAGGCGATCCACGAGCGTGTCGAGGACGGCGGGGCGCTCACCCCGGACACCCTCGACGAACTGTACGTCGATCTCAAGGGCGAGTATTACGCGCCCGTTGACCTCTCCGGCGGGATCGAACGCGAGTGGGAGCGGATCCCGCACTTCTACTACAACTTCTACGTGTACCAGTACGCGACCGGCATCTCCGCCGCGGCCGCGATCGTCGAGCGGATCCTCGACGAGGGCGAACCCGCCGCCGCCGACTACCGCGAGATGCTGAAGGCGGGCGGATCCGACTACCCCCTCGACGTCGTCGAAATCGCCGGGATCGACATGGCGTCCCCGGACCCGATCGAATCGGCCGTCGGCATCTATGACGACTCTCTTGACGAGGTCGCGGCGCTGCTGGATCTGGAGTAGTCCGCCGCCGGCGTTTCTCACGACACCGGCTTTCGTGCGTCACCCGCGGTGGCGCGCCCCGGCGAGCGTCCGTCACGGTCGTATCGTTCTAATCGCATGACCACGATGGGGCGTCCGTTGTAATGCTACAAAGCGCATGCTTCCGTTCGATATCATTGTACACCATGCTGTAGATTTTTTACATATGGCATATTGTAACATATTATACGGAGAGAAGCCTGATCTCGAACGAGACAGAATTGACACTTCACAGATGAGAATTAGGAGTCGGTGAGTTCCAGAGTTCATGTGGACACCACAATCGCGTTGGACGGAGAGATTGCGAAGAATCGGGATTTCAAGCGTTACCGAGAAAGATAATACGAGCAAGTATGGACCGTGTTTCCAACGGGGAGGAGGGGACTAGACGGAATGATGTATCTCATCACGAGTGACTCTCGCTCAGCAGACTACGATCTGGATTCGGTACCCGAGTTCCATCAGTTTTCAGCAGTTTCAACGGAACCATGAGCTCACAAGGGACGGATCCTGTCGAGGCGGCGGACGACGAGCGGGATCTCTACGGGATCTCATCGTGGGAGCGGCGGTCCCTCCTCGATAGCGCTTCGGTCGCGGTCTACAGGTTGGCGGTTCGTACCGGTCAGATTCTCTCGGTCCTGCTCGCAGTATTGATTTTCATCTCCATCGGCGGGCTCAGTGTTGTGAGGGATCCCTCCATCGGCGTGCTGACGGTCCTCTCTGCCCTTCCCGCGTTGGCATTGGCGGGATACGTCTGGTACAGCGATGTGACGGCCAACGAGCCGCTATCGCTGCTCGCAGCTACCTTCATACTTGGCGTGCTCACCGCAGGGTTTGCTGCCGTTGTCAATGGCTTGTTTCAGCCGGTTTTCACGACGCTCGGTGGTATCGGGATGGTTCTGTTTTTCTACCTCATCGTGGGCCCCGTTGAGGAGTCAGTGAAACTGCTTGCCGTACGGCTCTATGCGTGTGACATCCTCCCGCGGCTAAAGGCGCGGGCCTCCCACCCGGTGTTGGCCGAGCAGGTCAATCCTAAAGACTGGGAGTCTAAGGTTTGCTGGACAGTCAGCCAGTGGCTTTGCCACGAAGCCGTTACTCGTACCCCGTAGAGGGCTTCGAGTTACCTGATTGTTTACCGACTGTCGGCGTGGTCGGCTTACTTTTTTGTCTCGGCTATGAACCGTGGCGAACACCGAGTCAACCGCCAGTTCTCCACGCACAGTATGTGGTACAGTAGTTTGCGGCTTAAATTGTCGGATTCATCTGGTGGCTAAAGCCACCAGTATTCTCCTCGATTCTGTATAAGTTCCCACGGGTTGGGCCGCCCCGTGACCGGGCAACCGAGGTCCGGTCGCGACGGCCAGTCCACTTATCCTCGCCCGGATCCATCGCGGAATATGGGAATATGGATCCGCTGATCGAGGCCGCCCGCGACGCGCTCGCGAACGCGTACGTCCCGTACTCCGACTACCGGGTTGGCGCTGCGGTCCGAACCGCCGACGGGAGCGTGTACACGGGCTGTAACATCGAGAACGCCAACTACTCCAACAGCCTCCACGCCGAGGAGGTCGCGATCGCGAAGGCGGTCACCGACGGCCATGGTGAGTTCGATCGGGTCGCCGTCTCCTCCGGAGTTCGCG
Source organism: Halorubrum sp. (assembly GCA_028275105.1). Classification (GTDB taxonomy): domain Archaea; phylum Halobacteriota; class Halobacteria; order Halobacteriales; family Haloferacaceae; genus Halorubrum. Next base: position 9,149 of record JAQCNI010000019.1, on the reverse strand, counting down.
ACGGCGTCACTCCCTGTGGGATGTGTCGACAGACGCTCGCGGAGTTCGCGGCCGACGACCTCGTCGTCGTTTGCGACGAGGGAGACGGGGAAACGAACGAGTACGCCCTCGGGGAGCTGCTCCCGAACACCATCTCGGCGGGGACGCTCGACGACGCGCGCGAAGGGTGAGTCGGTCGCCGCCCGGTCCAGGTTCGAGTGGATCGCGGCGGAGTCGAGTGGATCGCGGCGGGGTCGAAGATTCGACCCCCCGAGCCGGAACCCCTTTGACCCGGCTCGTCGAACCGCGGGAACATGAGCGGCAACAGCGAGGACCCGAACGACGAGGTCCAGTATCATCTTGAGGTCGGGCCCGACGACGTCGCCGACGCGGTCCTCCTTCCCGGTAATCCCGAGCGCGTCGACAAGATCACGGCGCTGTGGGACGACCACCGGGAGGTCGCGTCCCACCGCGAGTACCGCACCGCGACCGGCACGTACGACGGTGAACCGATCTCGGTGACGTCGACGGGAATCGGATCCCCATCGACGACCATCGCCGTCGAGGAGTTGGCGCGGGTCGGCGTCGAGACGTTCGTTCGGGTCGGCTCCTGCGGGGCGATCCAGCCGGGAATGGCGGTCGGCGACCTCGTCATCACGACCGCCGCGGTCCGCCAGGAGGGGACGAGCGACGAGTACGTCCGCGAGGACTACCCGGCCGCGGCGAACGGCGAGGTCGTTTCCGCACTCGTCGCCGCCGCGGAGCGACTCGGCCACGACTACCACACGGGGATCACGATGAGCGCGGACTCGTTTTACGCCGGACAGGGCCGCCCGGGGTTCGAGGGGTTCGAGGCCGCCGGCACCGACGAACTCGTCGAGGAGCTCCGCGCGGCCGACGTGAAGAACGTCGAGATGGAGGCGTCGGCGATCCTCACCGTCGCGAACGTGTACGGGCTTCGCGCGGGCGCGGTCTGTTCGGTGTACGCGAACCGCATGACCGGCGAGTTTCGCACCGAGGGCGAGTCGCGGGCGGCCGAGACGGCGAGCCTCGCGGTGAAGCTGCTCGCGCGTATGGACGCGGTCAAGCGCGAGGCCGGGGCGGACCGCTGGCACGCCGGACTCTCACTGTGAGGCGTTCCGCGGTCTGAGCGTCGATCACGGCCGTGTCCCTCGGTCCTGCTCCCGCGGGCTCGCACTCGTGGCGTCGAGGACGGGGGTCCCCCCGGTTTCCACGGCAGTGTTGGGGCGGGGATCGCCGTTCGTTTCCGCCGTCCGTCCCCGGCTTCACGGCCGATCGCCGCCGGCCGACCGTTCCAAAGCGTCTTTATCCGTCGGCTGCCGAGAGTCCACAATGACAACGCAGGTCGTCGTCGTCGGCTCCGGATACGCCGGTGCCGGGGCGGTAAAGGCGTTCGAGGACGAGGTTGGCTCGGGTGAAGCGGAGCTCACATGGGTGTCCGAACACGACTACCACCTCGTCCTCCACGAGGTCCACCGCGCGATCCGGAACCCGTCGGTCGAGGAGAAGATCACCATCCCGGTCGGGGAGATCATGTCCGACCACGCCGAGTTCATCGAGGACCGCGTCGTCGACGTCGACGTCGACGAACGGGTCGTCGAAACCGAGGACGGAACCACCGTCGACTACGACTACCTCCTACTGGCCGTCGGCTCGACGACGGCGTTTTTCGGCATCGAGGGGCTCAAGGAAAACGCCCATCAACTGAAAGGACTCGAGGACGCTCGGGCGATCCACGAGGACGTTCGCGAGGCGGCCGCGAACGCGACCCGGTCGGACCCGGCGCAGGTCGTCGTCGGCGGCGCGGGGCTCTCGGGGATCCAGGTGGCTGGCGAGGTCGCGGAGTACCGTGACGACCACCGCGCGCCGATGGATATCATCCTCGTCGAGGGACTCGACGAGATATTTCCCGGCAACGACCCGCAGGTTCAGGGGGCGCTCCGGAAACGGCTCGAGGCCGCCGACGTCGACGTTCGCACGGGGGATTTCATCTCGGAGGCCGACGGGGATGCCGTGTACCTCGGCGGCGACGAGGACGAGGATCCCGACGCGTTGCCCTTCGACGTGCTCGTCTGGACCGGCGGCGTCACCGGCCACGAGGAACTGGGGGGCGTCGGAGTCGACCGGGACGAGCGCTCAAACCGGGTGGTCGCCGAGTCGGACTTCACGACGAGCGACGACCGGGTGTTCGCCATCGGCGATACCGCCCTGATCGATCAGGGTGACGACGTCGCTCCCCCGACCGCCCAGGCCGCCTGGCAGGCCGCGGAGGTCGCCGGCGAGAACCTCGTGCGCGCCGCACGTGGCGCTCCGCTCAAGTCCTGGCGACACGACGACATGGGGACCGTGATCTCCGTCGGCGAGAAGGCGGTCGCCCACGACGTCATCGGCGTACCGGTCACGACGTTTGGCGGGGCCCCGGCGAAACTCCTGAAGAAGACCATCGCCACGCGCTGGATCGCCAAGGTCGCCTCGACCGGACGCGGGATCAGCGCGTTCGGCGACATGTAGTCATCGGGGCGATCGGTCTCCGGCGTACCCGCGTTGAGGGCGGCCGTGTCCGGCCTCCGCCGTCGTCCCCGCGGTCAGTGGTTTTTAGAACCGGCGGGGGGAATCATCGATCGAATGTCCCGGATCGAAACGGATCCCGATCGGCCGACTCGTCGATCCGGGATCCGGGCCAAGAGACGACGCATGCGGACGATCCGCGCTTCGCCGGCGGGAGGTGAGCGGGCGCGATGAGCGGCGAGAATCACGTTTCAGACGACGCAGGCGACGTTGACGGCGCAGGCGACGACGCTCCCGAACCGGTCGTCGCGGGCTTTTTTTCCGGCTGTGGCGGCCTTGATCTGGGCTTCGAGCGGGCGGGATTCGACGTCTGCCTCGCGAGCGACGAGTGGGGGCCGGCCGCCGAAACCTACCGGCGGAACGCTCCCGACGTGCGGTTTCTCGAGGCGGACGTCCGCGCGCTGGACGCCGCCGCCGTCCGCGGGACGGTCCGCGAGGCGGGCTACGACCCCGACGGGGTCGACGTCGTGATCGGCGGCCCGCCGTGTCAGGGGTTCAGCCGGCTCAACAACGAGCAGATCGAGCTCGACGAGATGGAGGCCGACGAGCGCAACACGCTCTTCGAGGAGTTCCTGCGAATGGTCGATGTGCTGGATCCCCAACTCGTGTTGATGGAGAACGTCCGGGACCTAATAAACAGACAAACGAGCGACGACCGGTACGTGAAGGACCTCATCGTCCGGGAGTTCGCGTCAGCGGGATACGACTGTGAGTACGAGGTCCTCGAGGCGGAACGGTACGGCGTCCCGCAGAAACGCCGCCGCATCTTCTTCATCGGGACGAACCGCGACGTCCCGATCCGATTCCCCGAACCCACGACCCCAACGGAGGAAAGCTGGCGCACGGCCGGCGAGGCGCTGGCCGACGTGAGCGACGACCTCCCGAACACGACGTACGCGAACACGGGCGAGAAGACCCTCGAACGGATGAACCACATCCCGCCCGGCGGCTACTACCGTGACCTTCCGGACCACTTGAAGACGAAGAAGTACCGTTGCGACTGTGCGGACACCGACTCGTGTCCCCACGAGCCGGAGATCGTCAAGCGGTACGGCACCTATCTCCGGCGGCTCCACCCCGACGAGCCGTCGCTGACGGTGAGCACCAACGTGTTCATTCACCCCACGGAGGACCGCTACCTCACCCCCCGTGAGACGGCCCGCCTCCAGACGTTCCCGGACGACTTCGCGTTCGCGGGCACGAAGACCGAGGTGATGAAACAGATCGGTAACGCGGTCCCGGTTCGGCTCGGGGAGCGGCTGGCCGACCGGATCCGCGAGTACTACCCCGAGGTCCGCGACGCGTCCCGCGTGGATCCCGACGTCTGGGAGCAGCAGTCGCTCACGGATATCGCGTGAGTTAGCCGAACGTCACCCGGTATACCGTCTTGATCCGTGGCTGACGGGTGCTCCCGTTGTACTGGCCGTACATGTCGATCCGGAACGCCGGGTCGTCGTCAACGTCGAAGAACACCGACGTGTCGTTGCTCGATTTCGTGTAGATCCGCAGGTCGCCCTCGCCGTCGCGGAACTTTCGGAGTGGCGCCCGCTCCATCGAGGCGAACCCGTAGAAGTTTCCGGCCGCGGTCACCTTACAGGCGACCATGTTCGAGTCGAGCCGCACGTGCTCGAGCAGGCGCTCCCGGAGCGTCGCCTCGTCCTCGGCCTGAAACGCCCGAAACTTCTCGGCGAAGACGGGCGTCATCGCGGCCGCCATGTCCGACCCCCCGCACTCGTCGGCCGCGAACTCGGTCGTCACCCGTTCGTAGGTCGCGAACTCCGCCGGCGTTAGCAGCTCCTTGACGTCGGTATCGAAGATGTCCTCCGCGAGCTTCGAGGCGAGTGTGTTCCGGACGTTGATCGCGGTGTTGGAGGTCAACTTCAGCGAGTATCCCTTCGTTTGCCCCTCGCCGTGGACGACGAGGTCGACGTCGTCCGTGGGGTCGGCCTTCCGCGCGTCCCCCTCCTCGGTCGCCCGTTCGATCGCGAAGTTGGTGTGTTCCCGGACGAACGCCGCCGCCCTGTCGGCCCCGATCCGGACCCGTTCCCGCTCGTCGTCGTCCAAGTACTCGAGCTGTCGTTCGGTGTCCGCCTGCGGCTCGTCGTCGTTGAGACGGTCGCGGGTCAGCGTCTCGTGGGCCTTCCCGAGCCGTTCGGGACTTCGTGGCATACGTGTTACTCCACGGCCTCCGGGTATGACGCTTTCCACTCCCGTGTCGCCGATCTGACGGTCTCGAATCGCCCGCGAGTTGAGCGTCGCCGGCGAGTTGAGCGTCGCCGGCGAGTTGAGCGTCGCCGGCGACCGCCCTCAGAACTCGCCGCTTCGGATCGCGGCCTCGGCCGCGTCAAGCGCCGCATCGGGCTCGAACGACTCGACGATACCGCGGCGTTCGTCGGGCGAGGCGTCCGTCAGATCGCGGGCGTGGGACGTCACGTTCGGGACCGCGCGGACGACGTTGTCGACGATCGGGATCGCGGCCGTCCGCGGCGACCGACTCCCCGGGTTGAGGTCGATTACGATCTCGGTCTTCCCCATGTCGGCGAGCGCCGCCGCGCGGTCGCCGTCCTCGAGGGGGACCACGACGACGTCCGCCGCCCCGATCCCATCGGCGTCGACGGTCCCGCGGGCGTGGTCCAACCCCGGTATCTCGCCGTCGCCGGTCAGTCCCTTCACCGTCGCCGCGCCGTGGTCCCGGAGGTGGGTCGCTATCGCCGCCATCCGCTCTTCGGTGCGGTTGAACAGGTTCACCTCGAGGTCGGCGTCGACGGCTTCGGCGAGCGCGACGACCTCGTCCGGGACGAGGGCCGCGACGTTCCCGTTGACCGAGATGACCGGATGGTCTGCGAGGAGGAGTCGCGCCGCGGCCGCCCGCTCGGCCGCGGCCGCGCTCGGGAGCGTGCGCTCGCCCAGCAGGTAGTCGAACGCCTCGCCACGCCCCTGCGCGATGAGCCCCTGTTTCGAGGTGATCCCCGCCTCGACGCCCGCCTCGATCCGATGTCGCGTCACGAGGGACGCGCGTCGGGGGTGATCCTCGGGGATCTCGCCGTCGGTCATACCCGCCGATCGGCGACGGGACGGTTAAAGTCGCTCGTTGCGTTCGAGAGTGGGACGGAACCCCGCCGGTCGGCGGATAACCGAACTGACGTTTTTTTACCGTTGGCCCCTCGACTATCGGTATGAGCGCGTGGCAGCGACGTGTCATCGGGTATTTTGCCCTTCTGGTCCTCGCGTTGTTGGGGACTGCGCTTGCGTACCAATGGGGAATGATGGTGTACGAGGGGCGGCCGCGGACGTATCTCGACTCGCTCCAGTTCACCGTCGAGATGTTCACGACGACCGGGTTCGGCGGCGACGCACGGTGGGTAAGCCCGCAGATGCAGGCGTTCATCATCGTGACGGATCTCCTCGGGATGGCGCTGCTCGTCGGCGCGCTGCCGGTGGTAGCGACCCCGCTGCTCGAGCAGGCGTTCGCGAATGAGGCGCCGACGACGCTCGAGGCCGTCTCCGATCACGTCGTCATCTGTTCGTACACGACCCGGGCGGAGGTGCTGATAAAGGAGCTCGAGGCGCGGGACGTCCCGTACGTCGTCATCGAACCGGATCGCGAGCGCGCAAACGAGCTGTACGGCGACGGGTATCGGATCATTCGGGCGGACCCCGAGTCGAAGGAGGGACTCACCGCGGCGCGGCTGACGTCGGCCCGTGCCCTGGTGGCCGACGTCTCGGATCGGGTGGACGCGAGCATCGTCCTTGCGGCGAAGGAGCTGGCGTCGGACGTACCCGTCGTCAGCGTCGTCGAGAAGCCGGAGCAGTCGCGGTACCACCGACTGGCCGGCGCCGATCACGTCATTTCGCCGCGCCCCCTGCTCGGCCGGAGCCTTGCCGCGAAGGTGACGACGGCCCTGCGTGCGGACATCAACGAGGCGATCCAGATCGATGACCGTCTCAGACTCGCCGAGGTGTCGGTCCGGACCGGGAGCGACCTGGCGGGTTCGACGCTGGCCGACAGCGGGATTCGGGAACGGGCGGGAGTCAACGTGATCGGCGCATGGATCCGGGGGGAGTTCGACCCGTCCCCGTCGCCGGCCGTGACGCTACAGCGCGGGACCGTCCTGCTCGTCGCCGGGCGGTCGGACCAACTGGAGCGGCTCGTCGACGTGACCCAGTCATCGGTCCGGCGGTTCGGGACCGGCCGAACGGTGATCGTCGGGTACGGACAGGTCGGCCAAGTCGTGGCGGACGAACTCGACGACGCCGGGCTCCGGTACACGGTCGTCGACCAAGTCGAGGTCGAGGGCGTGGACGTGGTCGGCGACGCGACGAAACCGGAAACGCTCGTCGAGGCCGGCATCGAGGGGGCCAACACGGTCGTGCTCGCCATGCCCGACGACACCACGACCGAGTTCGCCACGCTCGTGATCCGGGACACCGCGCCGAATATCGAGATCATCGCCCGCATCGAAACGGACGCGAACGTCTCGAAAACGTACCGTGCCGGTGCCGACTACGTGTTGTCGCTGGCGACCGTGACCGGCCGCATGTCCGCGGCCCGCCTCATCGAGGGGCGCGACGTGTTGTCCCTCGAACAGCAGGTTGGCGTCGTTCGACTTTCGGCTCCGGGCCTCGTTGGACGGACGCTCGGCCAAGCGAACGTCCGAGACCGGACCGGCTGTACGGTGATGGCGGTCGAACGGGACGGCGACGTGATCACGGACATTGGACCGAACACTGCCATCGAGCCGGACGACGAACTCGTGATCGTCGGCACGGACGAGAGGATCCGGGCGTTCGAGGAGACGTTCCGGTGAGCCGGGGAGTTGCCCCGTCGGTTCCCGCGTCCGCGACCCTCACCGCCCGTCGGTCGCCGAGACGAACGCCGCCAACACCGGGACGATCTCCAGTCTCCCGATCCACATCAGAAAGATCATCAGCAGCTTCGACGTGTTCGGGAAGAAGCGATAGCTCCCGAACGGGCCCAGCCGGCCGAACCCCGGCCCGATGTTCCCGATGGTCGCGAGCGACGCGCTGATCGCCTCCAGCACCGAGAGCTGCTCCCCGATTCGAGCCGCGTCCAGCGCGATGACCACCGCGGAGAGCGCGAACAGGACGACGTACAGGAGGGTGAAGCTCATGATGCCGCGGACCGCGTCCTCGTCGACGACGTTCCCCCCGAGTCGGACCGGTTCGACGACGTCGGGATGTGCCGTGGTGAACAGCTCCCGACGGATCGACTTCGCGACAACGAGCCATCGAACGATCTTGACCCCGCCGCCGGTCGATCCCGCCGACCCGCCGATGAACATCGCGAACAGAAGCACGGCCTGGGCGTGCGGGTCCCACCGGGCGAAGTCGGCGGTGGCGTAGCCCGTTGAGTTCAACAGCGACCCGATCTGGAACGCCGCCTGCCTGAGCGCGTTCTCCGTGACGCCCTCGGTTGCGCCGCCCAGTTCGATCGGGGGTGCCGCGCCCCGGAACAACAGCACCGCGAGTAGGGCCGTCACGACGGCGAGCGCACCGGCGTAGGTTCGGAACTCCGTGTTCCCCACCAGCACCTCGGCCTCGCCCCGGAGGACGTGCCAGAACAGCGCGAAGTTGACGCCGGCGACGACCATGAACGGGATGACGACCCACTGGACGGCGGCCGAGAACGCCCCGATGCTGTCGGCCTGCGGGGAGAACCCGCCGGTCGGAAGGGTCGTGAACCCGTGGGCGACGGCGTTGTACAGGTCCATGTTCGGCGCCATCTCGAGGAGATGGAGACCGTACAGTAGTCCGACGAGGAGGACCGTGAACCCGAAATAAATCAGCCAAAGCGCGCGGGCGGTCTCGGCGATCCGGGGGGTGAGCTTCTGGAGCTCCGGGCCGGGGGCTTCCGAGTCCATCAGCTGTGCGCCGTTGACCGCGACCTCCGGCAGGATCGCGATCATCAGCACGATGATTCCCATGCCGCCGAGCCATTGGGTGAGTTGTCGCCACATCAACAGGGCGTGCGAGTGGCGGTCGGTACTGATCTCGCCGAGCACCGTCGCGCCCGTCGTCGTGAACCCGCTCATCGACTCGAACAGCGCGTTGATCGGGTCGGCCAGCGTCGACGCCGTGCCGTAGCCCGCGAGCAGATACGGGATCGCGCCGAGGATCGCCGCCGCGAGCCAGGCGAGCGAGACGAAAAGCAGCGCCTCCCGTGGACCGAGGTCCGGGTCCGGATCGACCCGCTCGACCGCGAACCCGACCGCGGCGATCACCGCGATGGAGACCAGGAACACCCACACGTCGTCGCCGTAGATCACGGCGACGAGGAGGGGCACGAGCAGCGTGACCGCGAGGTACTTTATCCCCACGCCGAGGAGCCCGACGCTCGCCTTCCAGTTGACGCTCCACGACATGTGTTCGAACGGACATAGGAACGCTCGTTCGCCGTATTAACCTGTCGAAGAGGGGGTCATAGAACTATTCACATGGGTTTGATTTCACCCATAGTTTAGTGAATCAACTGTGAGAACTTGCGTGCGAAGAGGTCGATCGTGTTGAATATGAGAGACCCGTTCTCTGCGGGATCAGTACTAGCGCAGAGAACTTCTCTA
>JAQCNI010000099.1 GCA_028275105.1 Halorubrum sp. | reverse complement strand
ATAGTACAGCCGACGTGCTCACAGATTTCTGCATCTGTGAGCCCGTCGTCAGCCTTCAACAGAATTCGTGCACGTGTGTTGTCTTCGGATTTGCGCTCTCCGGTCGAAATGAACCACTCCAGCGTTCTGCGTTCCTCAGCGGAGAGATTGACAATGTGTTGTTTTCGTCCCATTCCTGTAGATACGCGCTCAGAGAGCTTAAGCTAGTGAGTCCAAATCTGAAGCTACACTAAGCCAGACAACGGTGTTGTTCAGTTCTCGTGCAACCGGACGGATGCCGTGGATGTTCTTGTAATAGCAATGGAGAAAGCCACGCATCATCTCGGGCGGTTCAAGATCTCGTGTTCGCCCCGTCTTCGCCGAGGCGAACACGTCGAACCCTTCGAGAAACTCGAAGGAGAGATGCTCGAATAACGCCAGCGTCTCCGTTTCCACGGCATTGAAGAACGATTCTACCGAAGGATCATCTTGCAGGGTCGCTGAACTCATTCCACCTCAGCGTTCACCCTGCTCTTTGGTATGCGAACTGTTCTATGACACCCACAGGTTCAGTTATTTTTTTCACTCAATTGTTAGCCATCCAGCTTGACGTAGCGATGGACTGACCAACGAGGATTGTGATTAAATGAGAGATGAGAAAGTCACGCAGAGTATCAGCTAAGACTGCTTCATCGAGGGGTACCTTCGGATATACTCTTATATGGTATGGGGCCGGAGGGATTTGAACCCCCGATCGACTGATATCTCCGGTGCGCCTCGGAACTCCAGAGGGTCGTCAACACGAACGATGATCAGTCGTCCGCTCGGTATACCAGTCTGGAATGTCGTCCCGGGCGTCGCCTCTGGAGTCAGTCGCCATGCCTGGCTTGGCCACAGCCCCACGCGATCCGACGAGAAAGCGTTGCCGAAACGCAGATAAAGAGGTTTCGATCGGTGGTGGCCGTGACGCCGGAGACGCGCCAGCCGTCGACCGATCCGCTACTCCCGATCGTCAGCGCTCCAGTCGCAGTCCTGACATTTGAATCCGGTTACGAACTCGGTGACGCTGGGCATGTACCCGACGCTGATGACGTCGCCGCCACACTCGGGACAGTCGCGGTCGGCGTCCGTGATGTCCTCGGCCTCGAGCACGGACTCGCCCTCGATCAGCTCCGCAAGCTTTCCCGGCGTCACCATCCGCCCCTCGACGACGCGATTGGACATACCCGGAGTAAACGATGGAACTACCTAAACCCCGGTATCGGTCGGACTCGGGCGGGGGATCAGAGCCACGGCGCCCGGGAATCGTCGTCCCCGAAGGGGTCCGATGGCTCGTCGTCGACGCGGTCGGACGCGACGTCGCTGCCGGCGGCCGTGGCGGCGACGTCGTCGTCGACGATCCGTCCCGGAACGTCGGGCGCGTCGCCCGGTTCCGGTGCTGGCTCGTCCGATCCCTCGTCCGTCGTCCCCTCGGTCGACTCGCCGTCCGCGTTGGCCGCGGTCCCGTCGTCGGCGCCGTCCCCGTCATCGGCGTCGGACGACCCGGCAGCCGAACCGACGCCGTCGGCGTCAGGGTCATACGCGAACAGCGCGGTGACCCCGAGCACCGCGAGCGCGATCGGTACTTCCGTCTGCATCAAGCCGAGGGGCCGCAGGAGGATCGGGAGCGCGAGCACGCCGAGCGCGACCGCCGAGCCGAACCGGAATCGATCGATATCGACGCGGCCGCGGAGGTGCGGCGATAGCAACGCGATCGCGAGCGCGAAGCCGACCCCGATCGTCGCGGCGGCGACGCCATTGACGACGTGTTCGGTCGACGTCTCGACCGCGAAGCCGGAGGGGTCGAAGCTTGCGACCAACCCGAGCCCGATGATGACGGCCGAACTCGGGAGGTACTCGCCGAACTCCGAACTGGCGGTTTTGGCCGCGACCCCGAGGATGACGAGCCCGGCAAACCGCTCGAAGATGTCGAGGTTCAGGAACCCCTTGAGGGTCGGCGCGAGCGCCGCCTCAAGTGCCGCGACCGGGATCACGAGCGCACCGATGAGCAGGACCGAGGTCGCCATCTCCCGGCGGGTGCCGTCCATCTCGGCGAGGATCACCGCGACGGTCGCGGAGCCACCGAAGATGATGATTCCCGTCTCGACCACGCCCGTCGGGGTCGCCAACACGCCGGCGACGACGAGGGCGGCGAAGATCCCGTCGATGAGCGGCAGGGCCATCACGGTCGCGAGCAGCTTCGTCGCGCCGCCCACCTGTCGCTCCAGGCGAAGCGCGACCGGGTGCCGTGAGACGCTCATTCAGGGCCGATACCCGTGACCGACGGGTACGTGGCGGGAGACGGACAACCCACGACAGCCGGGGGGCCGGCGGACGGAGTCAACGTCGAAGAAGGTCCGACGGGCCCGTGTAAACCCTTTGCGCGTATGACCGGCTGTAAAGCGGGCGCCGATGTCGAGGGTCGGCTGACCGGCGGTGCGCGTTTTCACGGGACTGTCGGAGTCCATACCCTACATAGCGGTTTCGTTCAGATTAAACTTTGTGTGATCCGTGTCCCCATGACTCGGGGGTTCGTCAGGAATTCTCGAGAGAAATAGCGACGATCGGATAACGATCGGGACGAAAACTCGCGATTCGGTACCATCCCGGTCGAAAGGTCTCGTATCCGTCCGAACGGCCCGGAAGCGGTCGACGGGGCGGACCCGTTCGACCGGCGGTATCGATGGTACTCCATCCGATTCACTTCGCTCCGTTCCGCTCTCCACCGCTCCGAATCGCTCTACTTCCCTCCGTTCCGTTTTACTCCCTACCGTTCCATCCCCTCACGGGATCGGATCCACAATCTTGGACAACAGTACGGAGACGGGAGCAAGTTACCGCCACGTCCATGCTGACTCGCAACGTTTTTCATCGGCCCCTCACGACGAATTACATGGCGAAGGATCCCGGCCGATTCTCGGACAAACTCGACGTCCCGGATGCGCTGACGTTCGACGACGTGTTGCTCCGCCCGATGGAGAGTCGCGTCGAGCCCGACGACGCGGACCTGTCGACGCGGGTGTCGAGGAACGTCAAACTGACGGTGCCCGTCCTCTCGGCGGCGATGGACACGGTCACCGAAAGCGAACTGGCGATCGCGATGGCCCGCGAGGGCGGGCTCGGCGTCCTCCACCGAAACATGACGGTCGAGGAGACCGCGACGGAGGTCGAGCGCGTCAAACGCGCCCACGAGCTCGTCATTCGTCGCGAGAACGTCGTCACGGTGTCCCCGGAGGACACGGTCCGGGAGGCCGACCGGCTGATGGCGCAGGAGGGCGTCTCCGGCGCGCCGGTCATCGACGACAAGGACGTCGTGCTCGGGATCATCTCGGGGACGGACATCCGTCCGTACCTCGAGGTCGGCGAGGAGGACGCGGTCCGGGAGGCGATGACCGACGAGGTGATCACCGCGCCGGAGTCAGTCGACGCCCGGGACGCACTCGAACTGATGTACGACCACAAGATCGAACGCGTTCCGGTCGTCGACGGCGGCGACCGTCTCGTCGGGCTGGTGACGATGCAGGGCGTGTTACAGCGCCGCGAACACGGGGACGCCGCGCGTGACGACGCGGGACGCCTGGTCATCGGCGTCGCCGTCGGCCCGTTCGAGGAGGAACGTGCGGTCGCGGCCGACGAAGCCGGCACCGACGTGTTGTTCATCGACTGTGCGCACGCACACAACCTCAACGTCCTCGAATCCGCGGAGGCGATACGGGAGACGGTCGACGCCGACGTCGTCGTCGGCAACGTCGGGACCCGTGAGGCCGCCGAGGCCGCCGTCGAGTTCGCCGACGGGCTCAAGGTCGGTATCGGGCCCGGCTCCATCTGTACCACCCGGGTCGTCAGCGGCGCGGGAATGCCCCAGATCACGGCGGTCTCGGAGGTTGCCGACGTCGCGGCCGCACACGACGTTCCGGTCATCGCGGACGGCGGGATCCGCTACTCCGGCGACGCGATCAAAGCGATCGCCGCCGGGGCGGACGCGGTGATGCTGGGCTCGTACTTCGCCGGGACGGAGGAGGCACCGGGGCGCGTGATCACCATGGAGGGGAAGAAGTACAAACAGTACCGCGGGATGGGGTCGGTCGGCGCGATGAAGTCCGGCGGCGGCGACCGCTACCTCAAGGAGGAATCCGACGACGAGGAGTTGGTCCCCGAGGGTGTCGAGGCTGCGACCCCCTACAAGGGGAGCCTCTCCTCCGAGCTTCACCAGCTCACCGGCGGCATGCGCTCGGGAATGGGGTACGTCGGCGCGGGAACGATCCCGAAGGTCCACGAACGGGCCGCGTTCGTCCGCGTCTCGACCGCCGGGCAGACGGAGGGACACCCGCACGACGTGATGATAACCGACGAGGCACCGAACTACAGCCCCCAGCAGTGACTCGACGAAGGACCGTGCCCGAACTGAACGTGGGATCCGCCCGGGATCCATCCGGGGTCCCTCCGGAATTAATCGCTGCTCACCGCGAGCGTCCCGGATCACGATCCGGATGCGACCCACGCCGGGGTCGATCCGTTCGGCTCAGGCCCGATCCGACACGTCGCCGACGGAACGGCCGCCGACTGCCGCTCCGGAAGGGGTATTTTAATATAGCCAGCGACGGGACAACAATTGTGAGCGAACCCGTCATCGCTCCGGTGTCCAATGAGTGAACAACCTCCGCTCGTCCTCGTCGTGGAGGACGAGCGCGACCTGGCCGACCTCTACGCCGCGTGGCTCGGCGACGAGTATCGGGTTCGGACGGCCTACGGCGGCCAGGAGGCGCTCGATCTCATCGACGATCTCGACGACACCGTCGACGCGATCCTGCTTGACAGGCGGATGCCCGGACTCTCCGGGGACGAGGTCCTCGCCGCCGTCAGCGAACGCGGGATCGATTGCCGCGTCGGGATGGTTACCGCCGTGGAGCCGGACTTTGATATCCTCGAAATGGGGTTCGACGACTACCTGGTCAAACCCGTCACCAGCGACGCCCTCGGCGAAACCGTCGAGGGGCTCCTCAACCGCAGCCAGTACGACGCCGGCGTACAGGACCTGTTCTCGTTAACATCGAAGAAGGCGATGCTCGAAGCCGAAAAAAGCGCGAGCGAACTCGCGGACAACGAGGAGTACCAGCGACTCACTGAGCGGATCGAGGCGCTCCGTTCGGACGTCGACGACTCCCTCGACGCGGTGACGGAAACCGAAGACTTTGAGAACCTCTTCCGGGAGTTCGACGCCGACGACGAGTAGCGTCGTTCCCGACGGGAGCGGCCGGGTTCGGAGTCGACGGACGTCGGAGGCGACCGAGTTCGGAGTTGACGGACGCCGGAGGCGACCGAGACCGGTGTGGTCGTCCGGTGACGTTTTAAATACGATCACGGCGAACCTCCCCACGGATGCGCGTTCGTGACCTGCCGATCCGGGATCGGTTCGTCGACCGCTACGCCGAACGGGGTATCCGAGAGCTGTATCCACCTCAGGAGGCGGCCGTCGAAGCCGGCGTCTGTGCGGGCGAGAACGTCGTCGCCGCGGTCCCGACGGCGTCGGGCAAGACGTTCGTCGCCGAGCTCGCGCTCCTGACGGCCGACGGGCCGGGGCTGTACGTCTGTCCGCTCCGCGCGCTCGCCCGCGAGAAGTACGAGACGTTCGGGGGGTTACCGGGCGTCGACGTCGGCATCTCGACCGGGGATTTTGACGCGACCGGTGAGGAACTCGCCGGCCACGACGTGGTCGTGGCCACGAGCGAAAAGGTCGATTCCGCGATCCGAAACGGGGCCGAGTGGATCGAGGACCTCGCCTGCGTCGTCGTCGACGAGGTCCACCTCCTCGGAGCCGAGCGCCGGGGGCCGACGCTGGAGGTGACCGTGGCGACGCTCCGCCGGCGGATCCCGGACCTCCAGGTGGTCGCGCTCTCGGCGACAGTCGACAATCCGGCGGCGATCGCCGACTGGCTCGACGCGAGCCTCGTCGAGTCGGCGTGGCGGCCCGTCGACCTCCGAACGGGGGTCTGTGTCGGCGGGGACGTCGCCTTCGACGACGGGACGCGACTCTACGTCGACGTTGACGCCGATGACACGAGCGTCGACGAGGAGGCAGGTCCCAACGGTGACACGGGGATCGACGGCAACGGGAACGGAGAGCCTGCCGCCGGCGGCTCCCCGGATTCGAACGGCCCGGACGACACGGCGATCACGGCCGCCCTCGTCGCCGACGCGGTCGCCGAGGGCGGTCAGTGTCTCGCGTTCGTCCGTTCACGCGGCGAGGCGGCCGCGCTCGCCGAACGGCTCGCGGGTAAGGGGCTCGCGGGGACGATGGACATCGTCTCGACCGCCAACGCGGTGGCCGACGAGGTGGCCGACATCGACGGGACGATTACGGGCCGGCGGCTCGCCGACTGTCTCCGCGCCGGCGTCGCGTTTCACCACGCCGGGCTTCGTGCGGATCACCGGACGGCCGTCGAGTCGGCGTTCCGCGACCGGTCGATCGCGTGTATTTGTGCCACGCCGACGCTGGCGGCCGGGGTGAACGTTCCGGCCCGCCGCGTCGTCGTCCGTGACCAGAAACGCTACACCGGCTCCGGGATGGACTGGATCCCGACGCTTGAGGTCCACCAGATGTGTGGCCGTGCGGGCCGCCCCGGACTCGACCCGTACGGTGAGGCGATTCTCGTCGGCGACGGGACGACCCGGGAGGCCATCACGGAGCGGTACGTCGACGGCGAACCGGAGGCCGTCGAGTCGAAGCTCGCGGATCCCGCGTCGCTCCGAACTCACGTCCTGTCGGCGGTCGCCACCGGATTCGCCGGGACGGAGGCCGAAATCCTCGACGTGTTCGAGGGGACGTTCTACGCGCGCGAGGCGGGTGCCGGCGGCCTCGCCGACGCGGTTGCCGTCGCGGTCGATGACCTCGTCGACGCCGGGATGGTTCGGCGGGAGACCGGCGGCGTCGACGCGTACCGGTTGGTCGCGACTCCCGTCGGGGAGGCGACGTCGAAACAGTACGTCCGTCCGGAAACCGGCGCTCGGATCGTTGACGGGCTCCAAACTGCGGCCGCGATGGACGGCACAACGACGCTCACCGTCTTCGAGGTGATCTGCGACACGCCCGATATGCAGGACACGTATCTCGGGAACCGCGAACGCGCGGACATGTATCGGTTCGCCCGGGCGAACGCGGACACGCTGACGACGGGAATGGGGGAGCCCGACGAGTTCGAGGCGTGGCTGGAGTCGGTGAAGACTGCGCGAATTCTCGACGAGTGGATCGACGGGGCGACGATCGAGGAGTTGGTCGAGGCCTACCGGATCGGCCCCGGTGACCTCGACTCGCGGGTCGAACGGGCCGAATGGCTGTTGAGCGCGGCCGAGGCGCTCGCCGATATCGTCGGCCTTTCGGTTCCGGCGATCACGCGGGCCGGAAGTCGGTTGTAGCCCCACATGGGCCGATGACGGCCCGGAGTCGGTCGGCCGCCGTCATCGCGACGCTCGCCGTCGGGGTTCCGACGACGGCCGTGACCGCGACGACGTCAGTCCGCGGGCTCGACCGCTCGATGGTAGGGCATGCGGGCGATCGTCTCCCGGAGTTCGGCCACCGAATCGCGCCCGGCGTCGCCGGCGACGGCCATCACCGCGAACACCTCCTGCCGGGATATCTTCACGCCGGCTTCCGTCAGGGCGTCCTCGGGGCGGGAGCCAAGCTCTCGGAGCGTCCCAACGGCGAGTAAGTACGGGACCGTCCACGCCTCCAAGGTGTTCCCGTGTGACAGCGGCATCGTTTCGAGATACGCCTGCGCGTCGTCGAGGAACGACCGGGCGTATTCCGCCGTCCGGCCGACGACACGCGCGGACGACTCGCGGTTCTCGGAGTCGATCACCGCCTCCTGGTCGACGCCCTCGGCCTCCAGCCACTCGGCGGGGAGGTAGACGTTGTTCTCCTCGGTGTAGTCGTCGTACACGTCCTTCGAGACGTTCACGAGCTGTAAGAGCAGTCCGAACTCCTCGGCGGTGGCACGGAGGCGTCGTGCGCGGTCCTCCGGCACCTCGCCACGGGTGAGAAGGTTCGTGATGAGGTTGCCGACCGTGCCCGCGGCGTAGTAACAGTACTGCTCCAGTTCGTCGCGGTCATCGATCCGGAGGCCACCCTCGTCCGCGTGGCGGTCGACGAACATCGCCATCCCGGCCACCATCTCGACCACCGGCGGGACGATCGCCGCCCGGACCTCGGGGTCGAACTCCTCGAACGTCGCGACGATCGTCGGCGACTCGGCGACGACGTCCCAGTCGTCGTTCCGATCCGCCGGAGCGGGGATCCACTCGTCGACCTCGGACCGGAATCGGTCGATTTCGACGTCTTCATCCGGGTCTATCGCCCGCCGGTACGTTTCCAGGACGTCGCTCTGTACCGCCGGCGGGATGTGGCCCGCGTCCTCCACGGTGTCGGCGACCCGACAGAGCAGATACCCCAGACAGATGTGTGACGCCATCGGTTCCTCCAACACGTCGACGGTGAGAGCGAAGGTTCGGGAGACCCCTTGGACCGCCTCATGACAGCGTTGGAGGTCCGGCTCGACACCGGTATGTTCTCGTCCGCTCATTCAGTTACCTATACTTACGGTACAACGCATAAAAAAGCCCCGCGGAGACGCCGCGGGTGGACGTGCGTGGGGGCGACCTGTGCGGGGGAGCGGGTCGGGCAGGGAACGGATCACATCTCGTCGGTCCGCTCCTCGTCGGTCCTTTCGGCCGTCCCCTCCCCGTCACCGTCGCCAGGCGGATCGGGTTCCTGGTGGCGGTCGTCCGACCGGTGGGCGACGTCGGCGTCGGACGGGTTCCGGTCGACCGCGTACTCGCCGGTGTCGATCCGCTCCGCCGGTTCGGAATAGTCCCGATCCGACGGCAAGAAGTCCGGGCGAACGACGCCGTCCTCGGGTTGGTCGACGTCCCCGCCGGTGCTGTTCTCGTTACCGCCCTTCTCAGCACCGTCCCCATCGGCGCCATCCACATCGGCGCCATCCACATCGGCGCCGCCCTCGTCGACGGGATCGGTCCCGATCCGATCCCTCCCCGTTTCGGCGTCGGCGATCACGGACTGTTCGGTTCGGTCATCGCGCCCCTCGGTCGCGGACACGTCCCCGTCGACGTCATCCTCGAACCACTCGAACATGGTCCGGCGATCCCGTTGCTCGGCCAACGCGGTCTGGAGGCGGTCGTTGAGTTCCTTCCTGAGCTTAACGGCTTCGGCGACGTCGAAATCGACGGCCGCGGCGTCGCTTCCGACGAGGGAGTTGGTGCCGGCCGTGTCGGCGACGATCGTCGCCACGTTCCACCGGCGCTGGAACACGGTTCGGCTGTCGATGACGTTCTGGATCCGGTAGTACGGAACCGCCTTCACGCTCCGGTTCCAGAACCCGTTCCGGGTCAGGAGGTGGTCCTCGCCGAGCCAGTAGCCGCGGTGTTTCCACTTCAGATGGGCGGCCGCCGGAACCGCGAGGAGCAGTGCGGCCGGGGCGTACCACGGGAGATCGATGGCGACGTACCAGTTGACGGCGTAGGCGATCCCGAGAAGGACGCCGACCATGACCGCATACCTGACGACGTACCGCCACCGGATCCGCTTTGGCGGCCGGTCGAACGAGGGGCTCCCGAACGGCTCGACCTCGCGGGCCAGTTCGTACACGCGATCGATCCTCGCGATGGGGACCGCCGCCTGGCTCCCGTAGTCGCCGCCCTGCCCCGGCGCGTAACCGGCGGTCTCGATCGAGAGCGTCGCGTAGCCGAGCGCTCGCTTCGCGGGGTTGTCGGATATCGTCAGCGTCTGTACCTTCTCGGTCGGTATCGACCCGCTGTACCGACGGAGTAGCCCGCGTTCGTACCGCAGTTCGTCTCCGGCCCGCGAGAGCCGAAACCCGTAGTAGTTCGAGAACGACACCGCCGCTCCGAGGATCCACGACACCAGAAACAGCGCGCCGACGGCGACGACCGCCGCGACGGTGAGTGCCGCGGCGGACGCCCCCGGAAGATAGCTCGACAACACCGGGAACGAGCCGGACCCCAGGAACGCGAGCAGGCCGATGAGTCGACCGTCGAACGACAACGCGCCGACCATCGCAAGCTCCCGCGGGGAGATCGCGAACAACTCCTCCTCGACCGGCCCGGCGGCCGGCGATTCTCCCGACACGTCGTCAGCTCTCTCGCCGGACGCGGTCGCCGACTTGCGCCGCTGGACCTCCCGCCGGAGCCGGGTCGCCTCCGCGGGCGTCACGAACCGGATCGATCCCTCCGTGCTCGACCCGCCGGCGGTTTCGAGATCAACTGCGGCGACGCCGATGGCCCGCTGGGCGATACTCCGGCTCACGTCGACGTTCTGGATCCGGCCGTAGGGGATCTCGCGTTCGCGTCGGGAGATCACGCCCGAGGAGATGTCGAGCGTGTCCTCGGTGAGTTCGTACTCGTATCGGCGGTAGTACGCCAGTTCGTACCCCCCAACGACGAGCAGGATGGCGGCGGCGATCCCCGCCGAGACGGCGACGCCCAGGTCGCTACTCGACGCGAAGAAGATCAGAACCACGACGACCCCGGACACCTTCTGGAGCGCGCGGTACGGGATCGACTGGGGTGCGAGTTTCACACCGCGTCCTCCCCGTCCGCACGGATCGCCAAGCGTTTCAGCTCCTCACGGAGGTCACTCGCCCCGGTCGGGGTGAGCCCGGGGATGCGGACGTCGGCCCCGCGGGACCCCGCGGTGTACACGACACAGGACGCCAGCCCGGCGCCCCGCTCGATCGGACCGCGTCGCGAGTCGACGTGCTGGATCCGCACGAGCGGCACCGTGGTCCGGACCTGCGTGATCACGCCGCGGTCGAGGTAGAGGGCGTCCTCGCGGATCTCGTAGCTCCACCGCCGATACCGAAGGATCGCGTGACCGACCCCGATGAGGAGGAAGCCGACGCCGGCGACCGCGGGCGCCCACCGGGGGAGGTACCCGAAGTAGAACGCGACGGCGACGGGGGCGGAAAGGACGAGTGCGGCGACGACCGCTCGGAGAACCCAGACGGCACGCACGCGGGGGTGTAGTCGCTGCGTCGTCATCGCTCTCCCTCCGTCGCGTAACCCGATCTCATACCTCAACATTGTCGACGGGCGCGTATAAGTCCCGGCGGAACACCGCCGATCCGGCGGGTCCGGTGCCGACGGTCGTCGACCGGATCACACCCGACGGATCCGGTCGGCCATGACCTCGATCGGCTCCGCGTAGTGGACGAGTGGGTCGCCCTCCGGCCGATCAAAATCGTTCGCGTCGAACAGGGAGTTCGTCCGCAGGTCGACCGTCGCGTCCCGGAGGCTCCACGGTCCGTGGTCGATCTCGCCGCAGAACAGCCGGGTCCCTTCGGTGTAGAATCGGTAGTTCTCCACGAGAAACGCCGCACGCGACCCGGGATCCGGAACGAACGCGTCCCCGAGCGGATCGTACGTCGCGTCGAACGTCGCCGTCCGGGGGCCATGGCCGGTCCGGTCGCTGGCAAACCGGACCCCTCCGTCCATTCGATCGACGTTCATGCGGGCGCGGTAGTAGGGGAGCGCGAACGCCCGCCGAGCCACGGCGACGCCCAGCGGGTCGGCCGCGTCGAGGCTGTAGAAGTAGACGCCCGGGCCGTTCGGTCCGTCCACGTAGGTCCGAAGGTTGAGCTCCGGAAAGGAGCGTCCGAACGGAAGCCCGGCGGGTCGAATGTCTTCCATCACGAACGGCACGACCCCGAGGAACGCGTTGCCGTCGTGGGTGGCGACGGTGAGCCGATCCGGTAGCGTGTCGGCAACGACCGTCGGCGCCACCGGCCAGTGGAGGAACAGCCCGTCTCGCCACGTCATCTCCAGCCAGCGACGACCGAACATGTCGAACGGAGGATCCGGAGGGACATAACCCGCACGGTAGAATCGGCGCTCCCGCGTCCGACCAGCCCGTCGCTTCCGCGTCCGACCAGCCCGTCGCTCCCGCGTCCGATCACGCCTCCCCGTCGTCGAGTGGGGGGCCTCGGTCATCCCCCGGGGCGTCCGCGGCGTCCTTCCACTCGCCGACGCCGGAGGGGTCGAGGTGGACGTGAACGTCGCCGATCCCCTCCAACTCATGGAGTTCGGTAACCAGCTCGGTCTCGATGTCGTGGGCGCGCCGGAGCGTCATCCCGCCGTCGACCTCGACGTGAACCTCGACCTCCAGATCCGTCCCATCATAAAAGACCTGGAGCTCGTGAACGCCGACGACCGCGGGATGTGCCCGAAGCGTCGCGACGACCCGGTCTCGGTCGCCCGGCGGCGGGGCCGCTCCCACGAGGTACGTCACGTTCTCGCGGCCGATCTCTATTCCCTGGTACACGACGAGCAGGCTCACGACCGCGCCGGCGGCCGGGTCAAGAATCGGAACGTCGAGGAACACGCCGATTACCCCGACGACGACGGCGATCGAGGTGTAGATGTCGTTCAGACAGTCGACCGCGAGCGCGTCGAGCGCGGTCGATCCCAAGTCGGCGTTCACCACGGTCGTGTACCGGTACAGAACGTACATATCGACCATCGCGAACGCCAGCGCCCCGAGCAACAGCGGGCTGAACCGGACGCCGGTCCCGAACCGCAGTCCCTCGATCGAGTCCCGCAGCAGGTTGAGTCCCAGCAGGACGATCACCGCGCCGACGAACAGCGCGGTCAGGGGCTCGATCCGCTGGTGGCCGTGGGGGTGTTCCGCGTCGGCGGCATCGTACCGTGACCCACCCCAGACGAACACGACCACGCTGGCGACGAGGTCGGCCACGGAGTGAGCCGCGTCGGCCAGCAGCGCGACGCTGCCGAACGCCAGCCCTGCCGCGCCCTCGACGAGGATCTTCGCCGCGTTGCCGAGGACGTTCACCCCCGCGGCCCGCTCGAACCGACGCTTCTCGTCGCCGGCGGCGGGTCCGCTCATACGGTAGACTCCCCGACGGTCCGTGTTAAGTGCCACGTCCCGCGACGACCCGACCGGCCTCGAACTCGAGGCGTTTCGCCCGGACCGGTATCAACGCCGATACGCGGCGGACGAGGTTTATGTACGGTGGGGACCGACGTTTCGTATGTTCCGATCCGAGCGCGCCCAGAGCGAGGTGATCGGGACCGTACTCCTGTTGGGGATCACCATCGCGGCCGTGACCGCCACGGTGACCACGGGGAGCGTGGTGCTCGCGGCCGTCACCGACGACGCGCGCACCGCCGGCGTCGAAAACGGGATGTCCCAGTTCACGTCCCAGTCGAACCTCGTCGCGCTCGGCGAGACGGACGCCAAGCGGTTCGACCTCGGGTCGGTCGACGGCGGGGACCTCCGGCTGGAGGAGGACGCCGGTCGCGTCGAGATCCGCATCGAGCGACCGAACGGCACCAACAGCGTGTACACCGAATCGTTAGGGACGCTCGTGTACGCCGGCGACGGTCGGGAGATCGCCGTTCAGGGCGGTGGCGTTTGGACGACGACCGGCGACGGAGGACGGATGATCTCGCCGCCCGAGTACCACTACCGCGACGAGACGCTCACGTTCCCCATCGTCCGACTGACCGGTGACGGCGCGGCCCGCGGAACCGGCGTCATCCAGCAAGCGAACGCCAGCGAAGCGGTGTTCTCCGGGTCTGGCAACCCGCTCCAGAACGGCACCGTCGTCGTCGAGATCGAGAGCGAGTACTACGAGGGATGGTACGACTTCTTCACCCGACGCGCCGACGGCGACGTGACGAAGGACGACGCGAATCGGACGGTCACCGCCCGACTCGTCGTTTCGGACACCGTGTCGTTCGACCGAACGCTCTCCGTCGCACGGTCGGACGGGTACTCACACACCGGGAACCAGAACAACGAGTTGAACGAGGACGAATACCGCGAGGGGACCACCAATCCGTCCCCGGACGGGATGATCGAATCCGAAATCGAGGCGGCCGCGGCCAACAACGACAACGGTGACGAGAGCTGTGTGACCGCCTCGGGGTTCGACGGCTGTGGGACCGTCGGGAGCGGCGTCTACCACTTCGACGGCGACGCCACGGTCGACGGGACGCTCCAGTTCGATACGAGCGGGGGCGACGTCGTCGTCGCCGTCGACGGTGACTTCCACATCGGCGACGACGACGTCATCGTAACCGACGATACCGACAACGGGGTAACGTACTACATCAACGGGTCGTTCGACCTCCAAGGGAGCCCGTACGTCGGCACGGATCCGGCCCCGATTCAGGCCCAGCGGAACGTCTTCTACGTCGCCGGTGGGTTCCTCGACGGGAGCGGCGGCGACGGGAATCCGACGATCGAAGCGATCGTCTACGCGCCCGATGCCGACGTCGTCACGAACGGGAACCCGACGCTTCGTGGTTCGTTCGTGACTAATTCGCTGGAAACGGGGGGGAACGCGGAGGTCGCGTACGACCCGAACCTCGACGACCTCGAAATCACGATCGGCGGCGGTTCCGACGAGAACCCGATCACGTACCTTCACGTGAGCGAGAACGTCGTTGAGGTCCGGTTTGACTGAGGGGACCGGTCCCCGACCGGGTTATCGGTTGAACCCGACGTCGACCCCGATCACGCGGAGGAACACCCGGTCGTCGTGGTTGAGGCGCGCGACGACTTCGTCCTCGGTCGGTCGCGCGACGTCAGTGAACGCGTCCGAGTCCTTGAAGTACCCTTCCCACGCGTCGGCGTACGGGGACTCGATCCGAATCCGGATCTCCGTCGGGTCGGGGGCGACGCCGTCGGGGTACTGGAGCGTCCGTGATCCGCCACGCTCGGTCGTGATCTGGACCGTTCCGTCGCCCCCCGTCGACGTCGAGTCCCCGGCCGCCAGCGGTCGCACGATAGGGAGGACCGTTCGACCGTCGTCCGCGACGAACCGCGGCGGGGAGCGCATCGTGCTTTCGGAGCCATCCGCCCGGATCTGCGCACCGCCCTCGTACACCACGGTCGTATCGTCATCGGTGTAGGCGATCGTGGACACGTTCACTCGCTCGTACTCGAAGTCGCCGGAGGCGTTCGTGTACTCCAGGGTCACCGTCGTGGTTTCGGATAGCGACAGGGTCCCCCCGCTAAGCCGTATCTCCGTCGCCCGGCTCGGGTCCTCGTATCGCTGGATATCGCGGAGGTTGTCGTCGAGCACGTCGAACGCGCGCTCGACGTTGGCGACGCGCTCGGCGTCCTGTCGGTTCTCCAAACCGACCATCCCGATCCCGAACACCGTCCCGATGGTCGCCGTGACGAGCGTGAACACGAGCACGTATCCGACCACGTCGCTGACGGCGCGTTCGTCGCCGCCGATGCCGCCTCCGGGACCGGTTCGTTCCGTACCGGCAACCCGGGGGTCGTCCCGGGATCCCCGCTCCCGTGGACCGACGCTCATCGTTCGCTCACCTCCAGCGTCCCGTTCGTCGGGTCGGTGCCGTCGGCGACGTACTCGATCCGAAGGGGGCCGCCACGGACGGTCGACTCCGCGACGGTGACGCTGGCGGTGTGCGGAACTCGAACGCTCTCCTCGGGGCGTTCCGTCCGCACGGTGACCGCGTCGTCGTCGACGGCGACGGTGTACGGCACGCCGGCCACCCGGGTCGGGAGGTCGACGGCGACTTCGACCGAAACGGTCCCGTCCGTGGCGGCGACGTCCGGGTCCGCCCGTCCCGCTTCGGCCACGCGGGCGAGTCGGTCGGCGCTTTCGAGGTTCGCGACCGCCCCCTGCCCGACGACGTCGAGATCCCCCCGGACTGCCCGGTCGGTCTGCGACTCGAGCACGCCACCGACCCCGATGACGACCCCCGAGAGCAACACGGCGCCGATGGCGAGGGTCAACACGTAGCCGACGGTCGTGCTCACGCCCCGGTCGTCGCCCGCGAACGCGTCACGCACGCGGCTCACCCGGTGCGACCCGGACCGTCGTCTCGAACAGGAGGTCCGCCGTCCGATACCGGAGGTCGACCGTGACGGCGTACACGGCGGGCCGGTCGTCGCCGTGGTCGGCCACGAAGCCGCCACCCGACCCCGGCCGTACCGTCGCGGTGGCCTCACCGTCGGCCGCGTTCGCGTGCTCAAACTCCATCGTGTAGGCGTCGCTCGGCGTGTTTAGCGCCGACGGCCAGACGCCGAAACAGGGCCCGCCCCCGAGTCGGTCGCCGGTGAGATCGAGCGTGACCGCCCCGCCCGTGCCGGCGTCAACCGAGCATTGGACGGTCGGGTCACTCCCGTTCGTTCCGGTTGCGACGGTCACCTCGTCGGCCGTCGCGTTGCGATAGACGTACACCTCCCGGCTTTCCGGGAGATCGGACCCGTTGAGGACGACGTGGAACGACTCGGCCGGCGCGTTTTCCGCCGTCGTCTCGGCCAGCGCGTCGGGGTCGAGTTCGAGCGCGAACCCGCGCGTCCGGTCGACCCCGCCCGCGAACGTATACGCGGTCGCGTTCGTGGCGTTCGCGAGCGACGTGTCGTTGCCCGTCGTCGCGAGATACCGGCCCTCCGTGGGGGGCGGGTCCCCGATCGAGAGATGGACGACTCCGCCGCGTTTCGCGTATCGCCGCGCCATCCGGTCGTCGAAATCGGCAATTCCGTCGGTAACCGTGTCGTTCGCGGCGCCGAACGAATCCGGACCGCCGTGGTTCGTGGCGTCGACGAGTTCGCCGACTCCCTCGACCGCGGTCGCCCTGACCTCGATCGCTTCGCCGTCGGTCGCCTCGACGCCACGCGTCGCCACGTTCTCGCTGTATATCGTGGCGTTCAGCAGAACGACGAGCGCGACGAGCGAGACGGCCATCACCAGTCCGGCGACGACGAGGAGCTGGCCGCGGTCGGCTTCGCGGAGCCGCTTCCCGTCCGGCGGCCCGATGCTCACATCCGCCATACGACGATGCGCACCTCCAGCGTGTTGTACGTGGGGCCGTCGCCGACGCCGGGCGCGTAAAACGTCGCGTCGGGGTCCCCGGCGACGTCGGCAAGCGTCCGGTTCTCCGCCCCGGGCGCGGTCAGCGTCGTCTCGTTCGTCACCGTGACCGCCCGGGTCGCCGTCACGGCGTTGTCACTCGGCGTCCCCATGAACACGAGCCGTTGTTGGGCCGACGACCCGCCGACGTGGTGGCGAACGCGAACGTTGAACGCGATACGTCCGTCGAGGAAGGCCCGCTCGAGCGCGTCGCCGAAGGCGGTCGGCGGAACGGTTCCCTCGTAGTAGGAGACGCCGTCGGCCGTCCCGGCGAACCCCGGGTCGACGGTCGCATTGCCGGGGTCCCAGTACAACGCCGTTTCCCGGAGGTCGCCGTTGGCCACGCTCGTCTCGAGGGCGTCCGTCGCCGCCGCGCGCTGCTGGTTCTCGATGTGCTGGTTCGACGTGCTCGCCGACAGCGGCGTTACCGCAGTCGCCTGTATCGCGAACGTGAGCCCCGACACGAGGAGGATCGCGGCCACGAACGCCTCCAAGGTGTGTGCCTGCCCGCGCCGGTCGACGCCGAGCGAGATCGTTTTCGCCATCGTTACCACACCCGCACCGTCAGTCGATACTGTCGGCCGTTCACCGACACGATCCGTCCCGAGAGCGTAACGTCGTCGACCGGGGCCGTCGGGTCCGCCGTCGACCGACTGAGCGTAACGTCCTCGAACGATCCGGCCCGAGTTTCGACGTCGACGACCGCCGGGTTCTCCGCCGGCGCGCTCTCATTGAGCTCGTGGATGATCACGCCGAGGTCCCCGTCCAGTTCAAACAGGACGTCGAGGTCCTCGTCGGGGTCGAACGGACAGTCGCGCTCGGTCGCGAGCGTCCCGTTCGTCTCGAAGAACGCGACCGTACACGCGGGGCTCAGGACGCCCGGTTTGGTCGCCGCGTGGAGGGTACTCCCCGGTGTCGAGGACGCCCCGAGCAAGTCAAGGGTCCCGGCGGCGACGCGGTTGCCGACGACCGGCGCCGCGGTCTCGGCGGCCGTGAACGGGTCGAACAGCGTCGGGACGAACGCGACGACGAACGCGAGCGCGAGCAGGAACACGCCCGCGCCGACGGCAAAGTCGATCTGTGTCTGTGCGCGACGCCCCGAAACGCCGGCGCGCGTGTCGGCGGCCGTGGAACACGAGCGTTCGGCCGACCCCGCGAGATCGGTCGTCGCCCAGCCGACGGGAGAGTGGACCGTCATCCGACGTAGATCCACACCCCCAGTGCGAGCGTCATCAGAACGACGGCGAACTTCACGCCCGAGAGGATGTCGGCGTTCCGGATGTACCCGCTGATGAACCCCGACAGTGCCGCCTGTATCGTCACCGCGTGGAAGAACAGCATGGAGAGCACGTCGGCGTCGACGCCCCCGCCGAAGTTCGGACCGCCCCCGCCGCCGGCCGAACCGCCGTCCGCTTGGGACGCGAGCCCGCCGATCACATCGATGAACTGCGTCTGGAGGATCGCCATCACGCCGAGAAGCGTGATGTACGTCATCACGATGATCGCCACCTGCATCCGGGTCTGCGAGATCCGCTCGCGTTCGATGTCGTCTTGATTCTCCGAAGCCTGCGCCGCGGTCGTCAACACGTCCGTGATCTGTGAGGAGGCCTCCTGTGCCTCGGAGATCAGCTTGATCGTCCTCGCGAGCCGGGGGACGGCGTAGGTGTTATTGAACTCGACGAGCGCGTCCCGAAGGCTCATCCCGTAGTTCACCTTCGTGTGGATGACCTCGAACTCCCCGGAGAGCTTCCCGGAGGACGTCTCCGCGACCGTCCGAATCGACTCCAACAGTGTCTGGCCGGTGTCGTTCGCGGAGGAGAGCTTCCGGAGGTTCTCCGAGAGCTTCCCCGTGACCGCCCGTTTGGCCCGCTGGTCCCACTCGTGGAACACCGCGAGCGGGGTCAGCGTCACGTACGTCGGCACGTACACCCAGATGAACGCCGACCACACCGGTCGGTCGACCCAGCCGTCGAACGTCGTCGGCGCCGATCCCGACGCGATGGCGACGGCGAGGAGCGCCAGCGCGGCCGGGACCGTCATCGCGAGGGTGTACAACGGGTTGTCGCGGAGGAAGTGGTGGGGTGCCGTGAGGATCCCCATCGTCTTGTGGGTCCCCTCGCGGTCACGGATGTGGTCGAACACGTCGTCGCGGCCGACGAACGCCTCGATCAGGCCGAAGTGGAGCAGACCCTCCCGGGTCGTCTGATGGAGGCGCTCGCTGCCGCCGTCGGGCCTGAGGTAGCCGTTCCCCGGTTCATCCTGTTTCACCGTCGAAACGAGCACGAGGAACCCGACCCCCGTCAACGGGATCAGGATGTACACGGTCGCGTACAGCAGCCTGTCGTCGGATTCGCCCATCATCCCCATGATGACGAGGATGATGATGAGCAACAGCGGGAACAGCGAGAGCGTCATGTACATCTCGCCGAACAGCTCCAGCGTCTCCAGCGTCATCTCCCGCTCCCGTTTGGACGTCCGGAGGTGTTTCTCCTTTTTATCCTGGAGGAACGGCTCCATGTCTCCCCCGGAGTTGATGATCGAAAGCATGTCCGCGAGAAGCTGTGAGAGCTCGTCCGAGGGCGTCTCCATCGACTGCTGGCGGATCGCGTTCCGGTAGTCCGTCCCGAAGTACTCCGTCTCGTTGATGATGCTCTGAAACTCCCGGGAAACCTCCCCGTAGGTGTCCTCCGCGGACGCCATCGCGCGGAGGATTTCGAGCTGATTGAGTCCGCCCACCGACAGCGCGTACATGAACGAGACGGAGTCCGCGAGCAACAAGTTGATCTCCCGCTCCCGTTCGGACGACCGGGAGTACGGGAGCGAGAGGATTCCGCCAAACCCGACGGCGAACCCGAGCGACCCGAAGAACAGTCCACTGAAGAACACCGCCGTCGGGACCACGAGCGACCGCATCAGTTCCCTCGTCGACGGGTTCGGCACCGGGACTCCCAACGACAGTGCTTCCGCGTTCACGACCCCGAGCGCGAACACGCCGTACCCAACGGCAGTCCCGACGAGCCAGAGGAGCAGGCCGACCAGCATGCCGATACCGAGCGCCCGGGAGACGTACATCTCGACTTGGTCCGGCATTCGTGCCTCGGTCATCTTACGCTCGACGTCGCCGACGAGGTCGCCCTCGGGATCGAACAACAGGCCGAACACGGGATAAAACAGCTCCGCGATGGGATCGTTGTCGGCGGACCCATCGCCGACGCCCGTATCGAGACTCATCGGGGCCCCGCTCCCCCCGACATGTCGTTACCCCTCCTCCTCGGCCGGTTCGACCGACTCGAACCCCCAGTCGTCCGGGTCAATACCGTCGGCGTCGTCGTCAGTGTCGCCGTCTGCGTCGGTGGCGTCGGCGGCGGCGCTGGCTTCGGCGGCGGCTTCGGCGTCGGCGACGTCGGCGTCATCGTCCACGTTCACCTCCGTCTCGTCGGCGTCGCCGGCATCGGCCGCCCCCTCGTCGGGCGTCGACGGCCGGTCCCGGCCGGCACTGTCGACGGTGAACGTCGGCTCGTCGAGTCCCGCGATCGGGGCCCCGTCAAGCCCGTCGACGGCGGCGATATTCCGCGCCCCATTCGAGCCGTCGGATGCGTCCGACTCCCTGCCCGCGTCAAGAGCATCAACCGTTTTCGGGGCCCCATCCGCGTTCGAGGCACCACTCGGGTCAGCCGGGGAACCGGACGGATCCGCTTCGTCACCACCGGTGGACGCCTCAGCCGCGGGGGCGGTTTCGGTGAGCGACTCGTGCTCGTCGGCCGACTGCGCCGCAACGTCGCGGTCGGGATCGATCTCGAGGAGTGCGTCGGCGACGCCGTCGGGGACGGTCCCGCGGTATCGCTCGAAAAGGTCCTCCGCCTTCGCGAGGATCGCGGCCGCCTCCTCGCGGCCCTCCTCGTCCGGGTCCGGCCGCGGCACCATCGCCTCCTTCTCGCGGTCGACGTCGATGTGGACCGACTCCATCTCGCGCAGATCCTCGAGCGACCGCTCTAACCCGTCGTTTGCCATCAGCGCCAACACCGTCTCCGGATCGTTGATGAACGCCTGGAACGTCGCCGCAACTTGGGCGTAGCTGTTGAGGTCCCGATCGATGAGGTACGCCAGAACGACCCGCCGCTTCCGAAGCTCGTCGTCGATTTTCTCCTGGCCCCACCCGCGGTCGAACATGATCTCCTCGAGGACGTTCGAGTCACCCATTCGGAGGAACTCGTCGGTCTCGGCCTGCCACTGATAGATGTCCTGAACGTTGATCTCGTCGTTCTCGGCGTCGTAGTGGTTGATCTCGGTGAGCGACTTGTTCCGGCGGACCTTCCGGCCCTGGACCCGCGTCGACGCCTGGATCGACACGAGGTCCAGCGCGGTGAACATCGTCTTCGAGACGTTGATCGGGTCGGTGGTGAACCGCTTGAGCACCTCTCCGACGGAGTCGGCGTGGAACGTCGTGTACGTGGTGTGGCCGGTCGACATGACCTGGAACGCGGTCCGCCCCTCCTCCCCGCGGATCTCGCCCATGACGATGTAGTCCGGCCGCTGGCGGAGAGCTGCCTCAAGCAGGTCGAACTCGTCGACGTCCCCCTTGTCGTCGTCGGAGAAGGAGGGACGCGTCACCGACGCGATCCAGTTGCGCTGCGGGAGTTCGACCTCTCGGGTGTCCTCGATGGACACGATCTTGGCGTTCGAGGGGATGAACAGCGAGACCGCGTTCAGGCTCGTCGTCTTCCCGGAGGCGGTCCCGCCGGCGAAGATCAGGTTCTTGTTGTTCTCGATACAGAGCCACAGGAACGCCATCTGGTCGAGCGAGAACGTCTTCCAGTTGATCAGGTCGACCGGCGTGAACGGAATGTCGTTGAACTGACGGATGGTGTAGTTCGTTCCGTGGTCGGACACCTCCGTGCCGAGCGTGAGCTGTGCGCGTGACCCGTCCGGGAGGGTCGCGTCGACCTGCGGACGTCGCTTCGAGATCCCCTTCCCGGACCGCTGGGCGAGCTTCACCACGAAGTCGTCGAGCTCCTCGGTGCCGTGATGCACGTTCGAGATGATCTGCTCGTAGTCGGCGTGGTAGACGAACACCGGGGACTCGTACCCGTCACAGGAGATGTCCTCGACGTTGATGTCGTGTTTGATCGGATCGATCCGCTCGTACCCGATGAAGTCCCGTTTGAGATAGTATAACAGCTTCTCCACTTGGTATTCCGAGAGGATTTCGGGGTCCTCCGCGAGCACCGCCGGCTCCGGCCGCACGCTGATCCCCGAGAGTTCGTTCGGTCCGTTCGCCGTGGGTCGTTCACTCCCGAACCGGTCGCCCCCGAACCGGTCACCGACCGCGGCCGCGATCCGTCCGACGATCCCGTCTTCGGAGTCCAGTTCGGGACTGTCGAGTCCGAGCATGTCGACGATTCCGGCCACGAACCCCTCGCCCCCGGTCGCGTCCTCGTAGAGCTCGTATCGGTCGAGCAGGGTTCGGGTCTCCTCGGCGATCACGCCCTCCCGGAACGACTCGTCGCCGCCCGCGATCGACTCGTCCGCATACTTGATCGTGGTCCGAAGCTTCCCCGTGAGGAACTCGACGAGGTCCGTCTCGATCCGCGTCCGGTACGGCTGGACCGCGTAATACTTCGGTTCGTTCTCCTTCGTCGAGCGGAACACGACGACGAATGCGTACGGCTCGTTCACCCAGTACCGCTCCTCCTCGCGGAAATGGGTCATCTTCGCCAGCGGGACCGCCTTTTCCAAGTCGTACCGGTTGGCGAGGGTCGTCGTCCCGTCCGCCGTCGTGAAGAACGCGTCCTCGTCGATGTCCGGGTCGACGTCGACGGTCCGTTCGTCGACCACCTCGTCAAGCTCCGCGGCGACGGTCCCACCCGCGGCCAACGCCTCGCCGATCCGGTCCGGGTCGAATCCCAGCGCGTCGGTTTTGTCGCCGTGTGTGAACTCGCGTGGCTCACCCGCGTCGTCGGTCGGCGGGTCCCCGTTCTCGTCGAGGAAGAGCTCCTCCTCGTAGTCGTCCCAGGTGTAATACCCCTTGAGAACGGGGCGTTCGTGGAGGTCGTATCGATCCGCACAACGGCCCCGCAGCGTCGCCGCGACGACCTCGGCAGCCCGGAATCGGTCCTCGGTCTCGACGGGATGAAACCCGAGAAACTCAGTCGGATCGATCGATGCCCGGTCCCAGTCGGGCGCGCCGGCCGCAGCAGCGGGCATCGGTTCGACGGCTTCGCCCGCGACGACGACGGCCGATCCCGATCGGGCCGTATCATCTCCGTCCGGGTCGGCGGCGTCATCGTCGGCGTCGGTGCCGATCACTGCGTCACCGCTCACCACGACGTCGTCGGCGTCGACGATGAGGCTCCCGTCATCGGGGGTTCCGGCCCCTTCGACGTGGGTGTCCCCGTCCGCGCGGAACGGTCGCTCCACGCCGGATCCGCGGACGATCGACGCGTCCGGCTCGTCGATCCGGGTCTTGACCGCGCTCGCCGGCACCGACGGGAGCTTCGGGGTCCCCGCGACCGCCCCCGCAACGTCATCGCCGTATTCCGCGAGGAAATCTTGCCACGTATATTGGCCGACCGTGGCGCCGCCCTCGGACGCCGGCCGCTCCGTCCCGTCCTCGGCCGCAACGGGCGGGGGCCCAGCATGCGCTGTGTCCATATATACGTGCTGCCTCGTCCCGGGTAAAAAGGTGACCGACGAATACCCGAATTGGTGACATCCTCCCGCGGCTAAAGGCGCGGGCCTCCCACCCGGTGTTGGCCGAGCAGGTCAATCCTAAAGATTGGGAGTCTAAGGTTTGCTGGACAGTCAGCCAGTGGCTTTGCCACGAAGCCGTTACTCGTACCCCGTAGAGGGCTTCG
>JAQCNI010000093.1 GCA_028275105.1 Halorubrum sp. | reverse complement strand
TCCGGATCGTCAACATGCTGTTTGGCAAGGTTTCGACACATCCAGGCAAGCCGTCTGAGCGACGCCATATCGCCAGACGGCGTCCAAATCCCGGTTAGTCTGACGGAATATCACCGAGAGACGCTCTGAAACCGTCTTTACCCGGAGGCAAAACAAGGCACTCGACGTTCGTCCGCGACAGCGAAACGGCGAACCCGTCGCCGAAGGGGTCGTCGTACTCGATGTCGAGCCGGTCGTACACTGTCGCGGGAATCGAGAGGTCGACGAGGCGGAGGTCGCCACCGACCGCGGAGAGCCCAGTCTTCGGCAGCGCGAGCTACCGTCCGGTCCGGTTCGACCGCGACTCCGGTCGTCGCGTTTGTACCGGACGGAACGTCGAGCGACACGATCGTTTCCGCCGCGCTGTCGACGGCCTCGATCAGTCCCGCCGCGGCGCCGCGGGGCGCCCCAGTCAGTCCGTAGCCGATCAGCGCGTCGACGACGAAACCGTCGAGCGCCGTGTCGGTATCCGTGTCTCTGTCGGGCGATCCGATCGACACGTCCATCGCTTCCAGGATTCGTAGCTGCTCCGCGGTGACGCCGTCGATCGAAGCGGGGTCTCGGTCGAGAACGACCCGTACGGGAAGGTCCCTGTTCGCGAGGTGGCGGGCACACGCGAGGCCACCGCCGCCGTTCCCCCCGTTTCCAGCGAGCACCGCGATGTGGCCGTCGCTCCCGTCGCTCGACCGGACGTCGAGGACGGCCTCGGCGAGTCCCCGGCCGGCGTGTTCCATCATCCGGCAGAGATCGAGGCCAATCGCTTCGACGGCAACGCGGTCGACCGCCCGCATCTCCGCAGCCGTGACCGCCGTCACGGGGCGCCCATTGGGGTCGTCGAACGCGGACGCGTCCATGCGGCGTTGTTCGGGGCGCGCGTCAAAAACGGTGCGGGGTCGGAGAACCCGGGAGCTACAGCGTGATGACCTGGTCGACGCCGACCTCGCCGAGCGCCTCGTAGAGGTCGGGGAAGCAGCCGACTGTGGCGCCCTCGACGGTGTCCGTCGGCTCGTAGTGGTCGCGGCCGTGTTCGTCGGTGTGGTCGAACTCGGCGAGCCCGCGGCGCGTCGCGCACTGGTCACAGAGCATGAGCAGGATCTCCTGCTCGGCCACAACGTCCGCGAGCCGCTGACCGAGCGGGTCGTCCTCGCGGAGCGCGTACGTGTTGTCGTGGAAAAAGAACATGCCGACCACGTCGGCGCCGTGCGCGCCGGCCTCCAGCTGCGGGAGGATCATGTCGCCGAGCACGTAGTCGATGGTCTGTCCGGCCGTCGCGAAGACGTATGCTACCTTCACGGGCGAGAGACGGCCAACGGAGGAATTACGGCGGCGACTCCGGCAGGGTTCCCCGCGGCCTGTAACGCGTCAGACCACGACCGCGCCGAACGGGTACGCCGGCGTGTCGGCGGTCCAGACGATCCCGTCCGCGACGTCGACGAGCGAAATCCGGTCGTCGTCGTAGTGAGACACCACGAGCCGCCCGCCGCCCACCGGTGCTGCGACGAGCCCCGGCACGTTCGTGTCGACGACCTCGCCATCGAGCGAGCGAAGTCGAGCGGCCTCGGCGTCGATCACCCACCAGTGACCGTTCGCTTTGAACAGGTCGACTGGGCGGGAGAAGCCGTCGTGGACCGCTTCGAGCGTCAGGTCCGGCGAGAACTCGTGGACCGTCCCGTCGGCCCTCCCCGGGACGAACACGCGGTTGGCAGTGACGACGAGGTCGTACGGGTCCGCCCCGACCGCGGCCGCTTTGCGAACGTGGCCGACTCGGGTCGCAGGTGCGTCTGGCTCTTCGTCCCCGTGACTAGCCGGCTCGAATACGACGATCCGGTCTCCGTCCTGATCGACGGCGTACCCGTGGTGCCCGTCGGGCGTGAGCGCGACACCCTGTACCCTCGCCTCCGGACCCACGTTGACCGTACCAATCCGTTCGTGAGTCGCGGTATCGACGACATCGACGAGGCCGTCTCGCCGACTGCCGCTGTAGAGGCGGTCGCCGTTGGGCGCGACGGCCAGTTCGTGCGGCTCCGCGCCGACGCCGATCCGGTCGGTACGTGCCAGTTCCACCGGATCGATCACCGCGAGCGCGTCGCCGGCCGAACAGGCGACGTACAGCTCGCCGTTCGCGCTCGCGAAGTGCGAAGGGCCCAAGACGCCGGTGTCGATGCGGGTCACCTCGCCACCGGGGTCAACCGCGGTCACCGACCGCTCGCCCATCGTCGCGACGAACGTCCGGTCGGCAGTCGTCGTCGCGTGGACCGGGTGGCTACCGACCGGCACCTCGCCGAGCGAGTCGCCCGTGGCGAGCGCGAACAGCGCGAGAACGTCGGCGCCCTCGCAGGGGACGGCGACGACACGGTTCGGCGCGTCTTCCGCTCCCTCGCCGGCACCGTCCGAGTTCATCCCGTACAGGAGAAGTCGCCGCTGCTGTCGTCGCCGCCGACGCTCCCCTTGGTCTCGACCACGACATTCGTCGCCGTTTCGACCGGGTGTCGCCCGCGGTCTTCCGCGTTCGCCCACTCACCGAAGCCGCCGTCGTAAACGCGGACATCATCGAAACCGATCGCCCGCAGCGTGAGCCACGTCGAGGTCGGATCCACGTTGTCGTCGCCGTACACGACGACGGTGTCGCTCGGATCGAGCCCGCCCTCGCCCTCGTACAGCTGGACGAGCCGACCCGGATCCACCATCCGGCGGCCGGAGACGTTGCCGACCCAGTGGACATCGATCGCGCCCGGCAGGTGGCCGTGACGCTCGTGGTCGTCGTTCAGCGCGTCGGAGCCGGCCGCGGCCAGATACGCCTCCGGCACCCGCACGTCGACCAGCCCCGGGCCGCCGTCGTTGAACGAGCCAACACGCTCGGCGAGCCACTCCCGGGTGGCCCACGTTGACGGCGCCGGGTCGGCGTCGTACGTCGCCGTCGACACGTCGCCGCGGGATC
This sequence comes from Halorubrum sp., assembly GCA_028275105.1. GTDB lineage: Archaea > Halobacteriota > Halobacteria > Halobacteriales > Haloferacaceae > Halorubrum. Next base: position 9,290 of record JAQCNI010000093.1, on the reverse strand, counting down.
CGGTTCCGAGCCGGCCGTTCCACCCGTCGAGCCCGCCGTTCAGCGCCTTGATATCGCCGCGGTGGCCGACCGCGGCGAGCGCGAACGCGGTCCGCGTGACGCGGGAGCCGACGCTCGCGCCGTAGACGAGCACGTCGTCGTCGGGTGCGACGCCGATCGACCCGAACGCGGCCGCGATCGCGTCCGCGTCCGGGACCGCCCTGTCCTCAGTGCCGCGCCGACTCGTGATCGCGTCGAAGGGGACGCGGCGGGCGCCGTAGATGCGCTCCTCGCGGAACCGCTCCGCGTTCCGCGCGTCGAGCACGACGGCGTCGTCGCGGTGCTCGGCCAGCCAACTGGGGCCCACAAAGTGAGCGACGTTGCCCGTCACCTCATACTCTGCCGCCACGTTGGCCGGCGTCGAGACGCTCAGACAGCCGGCCGTGCTCGCCGCCCCCGCGACCGTCGCGCCGGCCGCGGCGCGGAGGAGTCCGCGGCGCGTCGCGTCGCCGCTCCCGTCGCCGTCGGCCTCCGGGGTTTCGTCGGCCATTAGCCGCAGTAGCAGTGGTCGTCCATACACCACGACGCCTCCATGTCGCCGAACGTGATCCCGAGCGACGCGAGCGAGGCCTGGAGGCTCGACACCGCGTCCTCCTCGGGGCGGACGGTCCCGGCGGCGGCGCCCGTCGGCGCCTCGCCGACGTCGATAGTCGCCGCGACCTCGCGGTTCTCGTGGTCGATGACCGCGACCTGGTTCGCGTCCTGAACCGGGACATACAGCTTCTCGCGGTTCGGGCCCCACGCGCCGGCGATGCTGCTCCCGCCGATGTCGAGCGTCGTCGCGTACTCGTTCGTCTCCAAGTCGATCACGCCGACGCCCTCACCCGGGATGAAGAGGTACGCCGCCGAATTGTCAGGGGCGACCTCGCTCGTGATCGGCGCGCCCGGGAGGCCGTCGTCGCCGGTGATCTTCGCGATCTCCTCCGGGTTCTCCGGGTCGGAGATATCCCAGACGCTCTCGGAGCCCTCGCGGGGCACCTCGGGGTCGCCGCCGAGCGTCCCCTCGCCGTTCTCGACGAGAAGCAGCTCGCCGTCAAAGGAGGCGGTACACATGAACGGGAGGACGTTCCCCTCGTTCACCGGCTCGCCGGCGTCGACCCGATTGACGGTCTCGAACGGGTCCACGCTCAGCACGCGGATCGCCTCGTCGGCGACGTCGACGACGAACGCGTAGTCGCCGTTCGGCCCGAGCGTCATGTCGCAGGGGCCGACGTAGCCGGTCTCGATCTTGCCGGTCACCTCGCCGAATGTGTCGCTCTCGCGGTTCGCGTCGACGCGGAAGAGCGCGTGGTTCGCGTCGCTCACGGGCGCCATCCCGGTCGTGCCGCCGGAGGCGATGAGGAGGTGCTCGCCGTCGGGCGTCAGGTTCGGATAGTTCGGGCCGAACCCGGTCTCAACGTACGCGAGCTCCTCGAGCGTGCGCTGGTCGACCGCGCGGACGCCGCCGGAGACGTTGAGCCAGAGCACGTCGTGGCCGGACTCGGCGCCGGTGGAGTACTGGTTGGCCGGGAAGGAGGCGGTGGTCCCGAGGAACGCCGAGGTGACGAGCTCGTCGGCCTCGGCGTCGATGACGCTCAGCGTCCGGTCGCCGTTGTTGAACACGAACATCGTCGGGACGGCTTCGCCGCCGTCGCCGCCGTCGTCGCCGCTCGAACAGCCGGCGAGGGCGGCGGTCGCGCCGACGGTCCCGGAGGCCTGAAGCAGGCGTCGCCGGTCGACACCGTCCGCGAAGGGGTTTTGACGGTCGTTGTTCGCCAGTTCCTCTCCCTTCGCGGGTCGCGGGGACGCCGCCTTCTCCCCGTCCCCGGAGTCGCTCGACCCGCAGCCGCAGTTATCGCTCATACGTCTCTGATGATCCCTTGCGGCTAAAGCCTCGCCGAACGCCCGTTTCGTTGCCCCGTGTCCCACCTTCCGGCAACACTTACGCGGACCTGCGATAGAAGGGGTTCGTTACCGTGTCCGGCGCGGATTTAGGTGCGAGGACGGTAGAGCGAGCCGATGATACTCTCGCCGAGCGCCTACATCGGCGTCTCGATCGCGGTCGGTCTCGCCTTCGGTATCTTACTTCAGAAGGCGCGCTTCTGTTTCGTCAGCGCCTTCCGCGACTTCGTCGCGTTCAAAGACACCCGCGTGCTGAAGGGGCTGCTCGCCGGCATCGCCGTGATGACCGTCTTCTGGAGCCTCCAGGCGACGTTCGGCTACTTCCGTGGCTTCTGGACGCCGGCGTGGGGGCTCGGCTCGCTGATCGGCGGTTTCGTCTTCGGGCTCGGCATGACGCTCGCCGGCGGCTGCGCGTCGGGGACGCTGTACCGCGCGGGACAAGGATACCTCCAGTTCTGGCTCGTCCTCCTGTTCATGTTCGTCGGCTACGTCCTCTTCGCGTTCGCGTTCCCCGTCGCGGAGACGTACTACTTCCAGACGCTGAACCCGTTCGAGGGGCAGACGCTCTACCTCGCGCTCCCATTCTCGCCGGCGGTCACCGGCGCGCTCGCCGTCGCCGTCGGGACGCTCGCGTACGCGTTCGTGAAGGGGCGGAGCCAGCTCCCCGACGACCCCTCCGGCGGGACCGGGGTCGCCGGCGACACGCGGGCGCAGGCCGCCCTCGGCGGCTCGCGGCTGCTCTCGTCGGTGACGCTCGGCCTGCGCGGCATCGCCGACGGCACCGTCGAGTACGTGCGCGGCCTCCGCGAGGACGACCGCCCGCTGACGGTCCGTCTCCGCGACTCGTGGGACGCCCGGACCGCGGGCGTCGCGATGGCGCTCGTCGCGAGCCTCTGGTTCTCGGTCCACGGCCACTGGGCGATCACCGGCAGCGAGGCGCGCTGGGCCGGCTACCTCCTCGCCGGCGCGGGCTTCGACGTCGCGAGCGTCGACTACTGGGGCTCGGTGCTGTTCCGCGACGGGAACATCTCGCTCACAATCGACATGCTGATGATCGCGTCGCTGATCGTCGGCTCGTTCATCGCCGCGTACGCCTCCGGCGACTTCCGAATCCGGAAGCCGAAGCTGAACCGCGTTCCGAACTACGCGGCGGGTGGGCTCCTGATGGGCGTCGGCTCGCGGCTCGCCGCCGGCTGTAACATCGCGAACCTGTTCTCCGGGGTCGCGCTCCTGTCGGTCCACTCCTTCCTCGCCGGCGCGGGGATCATCCTCGGCGTCTACGTGATGACCCACTATATGTATCGCGAGGTCGGCTGCGCGATTTAATCGGAATTTCCAACCGGTTCCGGATTTCTTGGTTGAGTCGATAATACGCATGAGTTTGACGGAGTGATTTCTAGGGGATAGATGCGGAACATCTCCAAAGCCCCAGCCTCGCGGCTTCCCGTTTGAGTCCCGTCCCGCACCGCACGGCAACCACACTTCACGCCCCCCAGCCTTGTCGGCTTCCCTCCGGTTCGCTCCGGTCGGCCGACTCCCTCGCGCGTGCGACTCGCGCCCTGCGGGCGCTCGTCGGTACGCGCCATCGCGGGTCTCAGACCTAAACCTCCGCATACATCTTTTAGACGCGACCCTACTCGGATCTAAAACTCTGCGAAAAGAACCCGAGAAACGAGACTACCCGCTCAGGCGTCGGCCGCCGTGTCGGTCTCCAGTTCGAACGTCCACTCCTCGTAGCCGCCGGCCATGCTCGCGACAACCACGTCGTCCTCGACGTCCTCGTAGCTGCTGATCAGCATCGCGGCCTGCTTCGACGATTCGCCGACGGGACAGGCGCACACCACGTCGGTGTCGTCCCAGTCGATGTCGGGGACCATAGACGGGAGGTCGCCGAGCGGGACGTTGATCGAGCCGGGGATATGGCCCTGCTCGTACTCCGCCGGCGGCCGCGTGTCGATGACGCGGATGTCGCCATTCTGGGCGCGCTCGTTGACTTCCTCGGGGGTAAGTTCCTCGACCATGGTCACTCCTTCCGCATGAAGATGCGGTAGCGGCCGTCCCCAGACTTCCACACCTTGGCCGTCGCGTCCTCGCCGACCGCCTTTGGGACGTTCTCCGTGCTGGGCACGTGGTCCGTCTCTTGGACGAGCACGTCGCCGGGCGAAAGCCCCGCGATAGCCTTCTTCGCCTCGACCTGTGGGTAGGGACAGACTTCGCCGGTCATGTCCTGTACCTCGGTCGCGTCTTCGAAGAGCGCCTCGGCGGTCTCGTCGTCGAGCTCGTCGGGCATTTCGACGACGTCGTCCCACGATAGTTCACTCATGGACTCTCGTACGACACTCGTCGTGGAACCCCTTTCGTGACCGGCAGGCTTCTCCCGTATCTCGGACGGGCGTTCGCCGCGCACGACCGCGTCGAGGTCTGAGACCGCCGTTTCCGTCGGACTCTTATTCGGGAGCGGCAAACGGAGGGTATGACCGGACACGCCGTCGACGAGTCGACGATCTTCGAGACGCCGCTGCTCGAACTCGACCTCGATTTGGAGAGCGACGCCGCGGTGTACGCAAAAGCCGAGTGGTTCAACCTCTACGAGGCTCCCCACGGCGGCGGGTCGATCAAATCGCGGATCGCGAAGGGGATGCTCGACGGCGCCGAGGAGCGCGGCGACCTCGAGCCCGGCGTGACTGTGATCGAGCCCACCTCGGGCAACACCGGCAGCGAGGTCGCTCGACTCGCAGGGGCGCGCGGCTACGACGTTGAGATCGTCATGCCCGACAACGCCGCCGGCGGGAAGGTCGAGGCCGTCCGCGACGCCGGCGCCGAGATCCACTTTGTTGACGCGGACTTGGGGTACGACGCGGTCATCGAGCGCTGCGAGGAGATCGTCGCCGCGGACCCCGACGCCTACTACCGCCCGAACCAGTACGAGAACCCCGACAATCCCGGAACTCACGAGCGGACGACCGCACGCGAGATCCACGCGGCGACCGACGGCAGGGTGACCCACTTCGTCGCAGGCGCCGGGACCGGCGGGACGATCACCGGAACGGGCCGCGGGCTGACGAACCTGACCGACGGGGCCGCCGAGATCGTCGGCTTCGAGCCGGAGGAGCCGCTCCACGCCATTGACGGCCTGAAGTACCTCCGCACGGGCGACCACTACCACCCGGAGACGTACGACGAGTCGGTGCTCGACCGGAAGCTGTACGTCCCGACCAACGACGCCTACGACCGCGCCCGCGCCCTGCGTGAGCGGTACGCCAATGACCCAATCCCGATCGCCGATGCCGGGCAGTACGACGCGGAGACGATCCGCGAGCACCTCCGCGTCGACGGCCAGTTGGTCGTGGGCACCTCGGCCGGCGCGGGCGCGGCCGCCGTCGCGGCCCTCGACGCGGCCGGCGACCTCGCAGACGACGACGCCGTCGTGTTCATGCTGTGCGACCGCGGCGACAAGTACGCGGACATCCCGCTGTGGGAGGAGTACCTCTGAGCGCCCGAAAAGAGCCGAGAAGTGTCGACCGTCTTATCGGCCGCCGCTCGCCGCGGGGATGACCCGCACCTGCGCGTCGTCCGGAACCTCCGCGTCGAGCCCGTCGACCGGAGTTCCGTCCACGTAGACGTTGATGAACTCCTTGATCTCGCCGTCCTCGATCACGCTGTCGCGCAGCTCGTCGCCGTGTTCCGCGGCGTGGTTGTCGAACAGTTCTGCCACCGTTTCGCCGGCGACATCGACCTTCGACGTCGCTGACCCGCCGACCAGCGCGGCCGGGAGTTTAATTGTGGCCATACCGCTCGTTCGACGCTCATCCTCAAAACGGGCGTGTCGACGGCAACGTCGACCACGGTCTGACACGGTTGCCGTCCGCGTCGGAGTGAGTTCCGCCGGTTCCGGCAGACTCGCAACTTCTCAACGGTGGCGATACCGGCAGCTACGGAACTCTCGCCGCGGCGATCGGCGCGTCACGCGCCGTCTGTGCGCCCGCGACGCACCTCCGAGATGGCGGCAGTACCCACCGGTGGACGGCCGGCTTAACCGTCCGCAAACGGTATAGAAGCGTGAATGAGTGATCTCGACCTCGACCCAACGCAACTCGACCGCTACTCCAGACACATCATCCTCGACGACGTGGGGCCCGAGGGACAGAAGGACCTACTGGACGCGAAGGTGCTGGTCCTTGGGGCCGGCGGGCTCGGCGCGCCGATCATCCAGTACCTCGCCGCTGCCGGCGTCGGCACGCTCGGCATCGCCGACGACGACGAGGTTGAGCTGTCGAACCTCCAGCGACAGGTCATCCACGGTGACGACGACGTGGGCCGGAAGAAAGTCGACTCGGCGGCGGAGTTCGTCGCCGACCTCAACCCCGACGTCGACGTCGAGCGCCACGATCTGCGCGTCACGCCGGACAACATCGAGGAGCTCACCGACGGCTACGACTTCGTCGTCGACGGCACGGACAACTTCGAGACGCGCTACCTCGTCAACGACGCGTGTACCCTCGCTGGGATCCCCTTCTCGCACGGCTCCATCTTCCGGTTCGAGGGGCAGGTGACCACGTTCGCTGGCGACGACGATTCGCCGTGTTACCGTTGTTTGTTCCCGGAGGCGCCGCCGGCCGGGATGGTCCCGAACTGCGCGACCGCCGGCGTGTTAGGCGTCTTGCCGGGCACCGTGGGCTGCCTCCAGGCGACCGAGACGGTCAAACACCTCATGGGCAAAGGCGAGAGCCTCGACGGCTCGATGCTGTTCTTCGACGCTCTCGACATGGAGTTCGACAAGGTCGAGATCCCCAAGCAGGACGACTGCCCGGTCTGCGGCGACAACCCCGCCATCGAGTCCGTCCACGACGTGGAGTACACCGCCTCCTGTGCGATCGACGTCAGCGGCGACTCCGAGCCGGAGATCGAGGCGAGCGACTGAGCCCTGCCTGACCCGCTGTCTTCTCTCGGTTTTCCGCTCCGGTTCCGACTCCCGGTCGACCCGGCTACCGTTCGCTCCGGACCGACACCGTCTCCTGTTCGAACTCGTCCGCATCGTCGCGCCAGCGCCACGACCCGACGAACGGGTAGCCGTCGAGCGCACAAATGACGTACGAGTGGCCTGGCCACGTCGCCCGCGCGGCGTCCGTCTCGCTTGGGTGCGTCGGGCCGGTCGGGTGCGAGTGGTAGAAGCCGACCACGTCGAGGCCTGCGTCCTCGACAGTCTCGACCAGCTCGAACTGCTCTTCGGGGTCGATCAGGTACCGGATCTCCGGCGTCTCCGCGACGTTCTCGGCCGCGTACGTCCCCGTGACGACGCTGGGCTCGCCGTCGTCGCCGTGGTCGCCGGCGAGCACGCCGCAGATTTCCGCTTCCCCGCCCTCGTACGCCCGATACACGATGTCGTCGTACGCCGCTCGCGTGAGTTCGATCATGTCGGGAGATGGCCCGACGGCGTCATAAGTCCGTCCCGACCGGCAACGGGCACGGCGCGTAAGAGGTAACGGCAGTTGTCGAGGGTGCGATTCGATATTTATATTCGGGCGTGAGAGAACCTCGCATGAGCGACGCGTCATCCCGACCACCGACACCGACGGCTGATGAGGCTCTTCATACGACTCTCGATATGCCGTTCGAGGACGCCGTCCCCTTCGTCCAGGTCGAACACGAACTGGCTGATTTCGAAACGGTACGCGTCACTCGCCTCGATCAGATGATCGCGGGTATGCTCGGACACGACGACGTTGAACGAACCGCTCTAATTGTGGTCTGTCACCCAGAAATCGCACATGACGCCCTCCAGATCGATCCAACCCTGGCCGGCATGTTACCGTGTACGACGACCGTCTACGAGCGCGCTGCGGACGACCGCGTCCATGTCCATCACGTCTCAGCGACAAAGGCGATCCGGGACTTAGGTTGCGCGCCAGCCGACTCTGACGAGGCTGTAGAGGACTTGGTCGCGAAGACAGGCGAGCTGATGGCTGTCGTCTGGGCGAACATCGAAGAACACGGTCAAAAATAATAGGCACCGCCGAGCTGGTCGCCCGGATTAGAACGTGATGATCTCGTAGTCGTCGTCGACGAGCGAGCGGATGCTCGGGTGGCCATCGTACTCGTCGAGCGTGACGAGCCCGGAGTCGGCGACGGCGTCCTCAACGCCGAACGCACCGGAACAGAAGTCACAGACCGCCGCGTCGTCGCGGACTGCCTGGTAGAGCTCGTGGTAGTCGCTCTCCTCGTCTTCGAGTTCCGGGATCCACTGGGTCCCGGCGCCATCGAAGATCAGTTCCAGCTCGTCGTCGTCGTTCTCGGCGAACTCCTTCGCCGCTTCGAGCGCGTTCGCGAGGCGACCGTAGTCCGAGTGCGATTCGTTGCCGGCGAGAATCACGATTGCTGCTTTTGCCATCGTGTTCGCTTATAAAACGCATACGTACAAAACCCGTCCGCGGATGTGTGTCCGGGACACCATCTCGGCACGCGATAGCGTGTCAGGTTCGTCGGAGCGCATTACGGAAGTGTAAGGAGAAAGCCCCACCCTTCAGGGCGGGGATGGATCCGACAAATGATGATACAAACCACCGATGATAGCACGGCCTGATATTCCAACAGATATTTAATATCGCATACTTGGTTACATTTGTAATGGTCACGGTGACTGTCACCGTGAAGTTCCACAATCCATCCCTCTCACGGCGGAAAGAGTGGCAACGCGCCACTCGACTCTACCGTGACACCAAGCAATTCTGTATCGATGGATGGGAGAACGGCGACTTCGGGAAGTCCGTGACCACGGCCGCCATCGACAACGACCTCTACTCGGCCATTCAGAACCAAGCCATCCGAGAGGCGAAATCCGACCACAACAAGGACGGGGAGGTTCGCTACCGAGAAAGTCAACCGTTCGCCATCAACAACCAGAACTGGGAAATTGACACGACCGAGAACGGCACACTCGTCGTCGGCTTCCCGTGCGTCTCCCAATGGTGGTACACACCGATAGAGGTGTACGACGATATTGCCGACCCCGTAGACCGACTGGTGGAGGGTGACGCTGATAAGACCCGCCTACAGATCTACCGTCGCGGCGACGACTGGTACTGTACGTTTAACGTCGAATACGACGCCGACACGTCGGGTGAGATGCCTATCGGTATCGATATTGGTGAACGGCATATCCTCGCTGTGACCGCCTACGGTGAGGACGAATCAATGCTGGTGTCTGGTGGTGAGGCGAAGTACGTTCGACGCAAATATCGTTCCCTACGCGATTCGCTCTCGGAAGCGGGTGCGCTTCGCGCACGTAACCGTGTAGGTGACAAAGAACAGCGTCGAATCAAAGACCTGAATCACAAACTCTCTCGTCGCCTCATCACGTTCGCGGGACAGTT